>CAWUWI010000026.1:0-96435 GCA_963926245.1 uncultured Burkholderiaceae bacterium
TTATTCAGATCGTTGATTGGTATATTCATTGGTACAACGGAAAACGAATCAAGATATCGCTTGGATCACTTAGTCCCTTAGAATACCGACAAAGTCTCGGACTTACAGCGTAAACCAGTCCAAGTTTTTAGCCGCACCCCCACCGGGTCAATATTCAACCGGTGCCAACACAATGGCACGGCAGCGACCAATAAAAAAGCTGTAATCACTGACCCCACCGCACCTATGCATTGGGTTTTGGACGAGCGGTGATGGGTTTTGGAGATTGGCTGGCGTTATGCTCACGCACCCGATCTTTTGATGTTGATCTAGCCCACAAAGTGCCACCCATACGCACACAGCTAGAGTCCAGTTTAAGAGTTTGTAATCGTTAGAAACCAAAGTTCTTAACCAAGGAGTCACAATTTAGGTTAAAAAGTTTCTGAAGAAGACATAGCGGCTGCTTAAAACACTATATGTGTCCATGTCTCGAGTAACCTATTTGGAATAGCCGGCATGAACAAGACCTACCGCATCGTCTGGAACAAAGCCCGAAATTGTTTAATGGTCGTTGGCGAGAATGCGAAGTCTCAAGGCAAAGGTGCCGGCAATAAAAAACCCTTGATCAATGCGGTCACTGCGGCCCTACTTGCGCTAGCCGGATCGAATGCAGTAGCTGACGACATCATCATCACCACGCCGACAACGGACCAAGTATTCCTAAATAACAACCAGAGCATCTTGGTCGATGGGTCGGGTACGAACACAGGCAGCATAATCGTCGGTAGAAAAACAGCAATTTCAGTTACATTCGACACGTCTGCGGGTGCTATCACCAACTCAGGCACGATCCGTGGTGCTAGTTACGGGATTTATGCATACCAGTCAACCCTCGAGGGCGAAATCACCAACTCAGGGGCGATCAGTGGTGCTAGTTACGGGATTTATGCATTCGTTTCCGCCCTCACGGGCGGCATCACCAACTCAGGCACGATCAGTGGTGGCTATACCGGGATTCTTGCAAGATCTTCTTCCACCCTCACGGGCGGCATCAACAACTCAGGCACGATCAGTGGTGGGAATACCGGGATTTATGCATCTAGGTCTACCCTCGAGGGCGGCATCATCAACTCAGGCTTGATCAGTGGTGGAAGATTCGGGATTGTTGCAAACCAGTCCACACTCACCGGTGGTGTCACTAATACGGGTACGATTAGCGGTAAGACGGGCATTTATTTAAGGAGTGGCTCGTCTCTAAGCGGTGGCATCACCAACTCAGGCTCGATCAGTGGTGTTGGTGACGGGATTTTTGCAGGCAATTTCACCCTAGAGGGCGGCTTCAACAACTCAGGCTCGATCAGTGGTGCTAGTGACGGGATTGCTGTAGGCGGTTCCACCCTCACGGGCGGCATCACCAACTCAGGTCTGATTTCAGGCACTAACGATGCGGGTATATGGTTAGCGGACTCTTCCACCCTCACGGGCGGCATCGACAACACAGGCACGATCAGTGGTGGATGGACCGGGATTGTTGCAGTCGGGTCCACCCTCACGGGCGGCATCACCAACTCAGGCACGATCAGTGGTGGTAATTACGGGATTTATGCCATGCAACATTACCCCGAGAACTTGAGGCGCATACAGTTCAAAGACCCCGAAACGGGCAAGACCCTCGCGCTTCTAAACAACAACTTTATACTGCCCCTTTTAACTTCATTCGAAAATTCATCGGAAATCACCAAAACATTGTATTATAAATTTATTAGTGGTTAATAACCTTTTCTGCCACTTTTGATCTAACTAATTTGCGGGGTTTTGCCAAACCTTTTAGATTACACATAATTCATAATTCATATTAAATAGTTGGCAAAATTAATTCTGTAATTTTTTAAGATTTTTCCTTATGCAAATTATCATTTCCAACTATCGACTCTGCAGATCCTTTCACTCAATTTTGATGCGGTCTCAACTTGATCGCTTTGTATATCTGCTTAGGTTATTAACTGTTTTTTTATTCTCTGCTTCAACACCATTTTTTGCAGTTGCACAGACGCCGCCACCTGTTACGGCAGCGATTTATGAAAATGTCTACATTAACAACGCCTACGTTGGCGCTACACAGAATAATTCTGGTAAAAATGCTAATTGCGATATCTTCAATGAAAGCAAACCCTCAAATGGCTCTGCTGGTCGTACTCCCACAAGTGAGTCTATTTCTGTTAACAGCAACATAGTAACCAGTACTAGTAATTATGGAACTGCACTAGTAATAACTTCAACTGGCAGCAATGGAACGAATGGTGGCAATGGCGGTGACTGTTACGCTGGCTATGCAGGTGGTCAGGGTGGTGATGGTGGCAACCTTTCGTCCTCTCTAGGATCCGGCTACACAATTAATACCACTGGTACTGGTTTAATCGCCCAATCTTTTGGGGCTAGTGGTGGTAATGGCGGCACTACAGATGACTCCTCTTTTAAGGGAGGTAACGGAGGTAATGGGGGTGCTGGTGGTGCAGTATATATATTCAACTACGGCTTGATCACCACTTATGCTCCAGACCAAAATTCAATATCTTCAACTAACCTAGCATTTGGTATGTTTGGACTAAGTATGGGTGGTAGTGGTGGGTCGGGTGGAAGTAATTCAAATCCAGTTTATGGAGATGGTGGTAATGGCAATTCTGGCGGTTTAGGTGGCGTTATTACGCTTATCAACTATGGCTCTATTTCGACCCAGAATGCATACGCTATGTTTGGTGTTAGCGTTGGTGGTGTTGGCGGGAACTCTGGAAATTCGGCTGGTTATGTGCCGGATGCTTACAACACGAGTGCCGGTAAGGGTGGTGTTGGCGGCGATGTCGTTATATGGAACGAAGGAAGTCTTCAAACAAATTATTTTGGAATGGCCGGTATGTTCGGCATTTCGATTGGTGGCGGTGGCGGGGATTCCGGACGCTCCTCGAGTTTGCAAACCTTAGGCGGTACCGGCGGGTCTGGAGCCAATTCAGGTACGCTTTCTTTTTCTAACATCGGTGAAATTCAAACGCTCTTTTCTTCTTCTATAGGTATGTTTGCATTAGCAGTCGGCGGCGGTGGCGGGCAAGGTGGTATGGCTGTTGGCGGTGGACTAATTGGTAGTACGGATGAAGGTGGTAGTGGTGGTGGTGGCGGTAATGGTGGAACTATTCAGGTCAGTAATACTGGCGCAATCTGTGCCGGGGGTGCTTGTGCTTCTGTTGCAACAGAATTGAGTACGGCAATTACAACTGCTCTTAGCACTTACCAGGCCGGTGGTAACAGTAGCGGAAGTGGTGGTACTACTACAGCGAGTGGGTTAGCTCCTGCCGTCGCAGCTATTTCTGTTGGTGGTGGTGGCGGTTTAGGCGGGTCAGCGTTTGACGTATCTCAAAACGTCACAACTTCTATTGGTGGAGGGGGCGGTAGTGGTGGTAATGGCGGTACAGTTTTAGCTAGCAATACCGGCGTATTGAGCACTATCGAAGTGACTTCCTCAGGTTTATTTGCAGCGAGTATTGGGGGCGGTGGCGGTTCCGGTGGTGGTGCAGGTGCGGTTTCAGCAACCACAACTGATATCCCAAACAACTCTACGGCCATCGGTGGAAGTGGCGGTAGCGGTGGCGATGCGAGTACTGTTGGCATTAACTGTTCAAGCACGAGCGCTCTAACTGCGTGTACCAATGCACCTGCCCTCAGTACCCTTACAAGCGGAGCACTAATTTCAACTTTAGGCGATCACTCGCCGGGTTTACATGCAGTAGCAATTGGTGGTGGTGGTGGCACGGGCGGTAATGCAGTCGCACTATCTGCTTCTCTGAGTGTAAGCAATTCACTATCAATTGGGGGTTCTGGCGGAAGCGGTGGTAAAGGTGGTGAAATTTATGCCGATACAGCTGATGTACCCATCATCACTATTGGAACACTATCTACTGGCGTGAAAGCTTTATCTGTAGGCGGTGGCGGCGGAAGTGGGGGTAGCACGTTTTATCGACCCGATTATGTACCAGGTGGGTCTGTCGCGCCAATCAGTTCATCTGAGTCGATAGGGGGTACTGGTGGTAGTGGGGGAGACGGTGATTCAATAACCATCAACAATACCAGCGGAGTTATCGCTACTTTTGGCGATTTAGCAAATGGCATATTAGGTATATCTGTTGGTGGTGGTGGTGGTCATGGTGGTGTGGGTATTGGTGCTGGTGTAGGGATGGCAGCAATGAGTACGAGCATAGGCGGAAATGGCGGAAGTGGTGGAGCTGGTGGCGATATCACCATTACGAACTCTTCAAAGAGTTCATATGCGCTTGGACCTTTGACCGCTTACGGCATTTCTGTTTTTGGTAACGATTCTTCTGCAATCGAAGCGCTCTCAATTGGCGGCGGTGGTGGCAGAGGAGGCTGGAGTGGTAGCGCAGATGTGAGTTTAGAAGCGTCATTATCAGTGACTGTTGGCGGCGCCGGCGGCAATAGCGGTAATAGTGGAGTAATTGATATAACGAATTATGGGATATTACGAACACACGGATTAGATGGTGTTGGGATCTTAGGAATATCTGCTGCGATGGGTGGTGGCAGCGGAGGATCGAGCCTCACTGGCGATGTTTCAGTTGCTTCTATGTCATCATCTGTTGGTGGTAATGGTGGTAGCGGAGGTACAGGTGGTAATGTCATTATTTCAAACTTCGGAGATATTTCCACTGGACTCACTTTGTTAAATCTGAATTCACAAGCGATCGTTGCTTTATCTCATGGTGGCGGTGGTGGGCGCGGGGGTATATCAGTTTCGGGCAGCTTATCTGTGGATGGTTCATTTTCTGACACAGTTGGCGGTGGAAGTGCTGGTGGAGGTACTGGCGGTGATATTGATGTCGGTAATCAAGGACAGATTACAGCTTTTGGTGCTTTATCAAACGGTATGGTTGGCATATCGACTGGTGGCCGGGGTGGTCTTGGTGGAATTGCAATAAGCGCTAGCTCATCAATTGGTGTTCCAGCAGACGTCACTATTGGTAGTAATGGTGGTGACGGTGGTACCGGTGGTGAGGTATATTTAGAAAACTATGGGGGAATGGTTGCTACTACTGGCTTTCGATCCCACGCTATTTCTGCGCAATCGACTGGTGGTCATGGTGGTATGGGAGGAATTTCTATTGGCGCCGTGGTAGCAGATACTTTTGAGGCCTCTTCAAACATTACACTTGGCGGTACTGGTGGTAAAGGTGGTACCGGTGGTCCTGTCTGGGCTGGGAACGAAGCGGTTGCAGGTTACGCTGCCATCTACACAGCAGGTCCTTTTTCTGTTGGTTTATTAGCACAATCTATTGGTGGCGATGGCGGTATCGGAGGTATTGGTTTGGGCACCTCATTAAGCGTGCTTTCACCAACAATTACTCTTGGCGGTTCTGGTGGCAGCGGCGCAACTGGAGGTACAGTCAAAATTTGGAATACAGCTGGCACTGTAGAAACCTATGGTTTGTTTTCAGCAGGTATTGTTGCTCAGTCGATTGGTGGTAATGGGGGTATGGCAGGCGCTACGATAGCAATCGGTAGCGCAAATAGATCGGGGGCTACTAATATTACTCAAGGCAATTCCGGTGGCTCAGGAGCCAATGCAGGCTCTGTTGTTATTACCACCGATTCAGGCGCTGTTATAACTACAGGCGCACTGTCTGCTGGTGTAGTAGGTGAGTCTATTGGCGGCGGCGGTGGCCGTTCGGGAGTAGCAATGAATCTGAGCATTCTGAGTACAATACCCAATAATCAAACATCTCAATCGGTTGCTTATTTAGGATCTTCTGGCGGTGGTGCTGGTGGTGGTGGTTCAGTCTCTATTAATCAGACAGGTTCAATCAGTACCCAAGGCTACCAATCTGAAGCCTTATATGCCGGTTCTGTTGGCGGTGGCGGCGGTAGCGCAGGGACTTTTGATGCAAATTTGACTTACGGTTCAAAAACAATAAATTTAACTATTGGTGGTCAGCAAGGATCTGCTGGTAATGCGGGCTCTGTAACTATTACAAATAATGGCGACATTAGTACAGCGGGACCATACAGCCACGGTATTAATGCTCAAGCAGTCGGTGGCGGGGGAGGTAATGGCAGCATATTACATTCACAAGAGTATGGTGGAGGTATTGTTGAAGGAGTAATGAGCCTTGGCAGTAATAGCACGGATAACAATACTTCTGGTGAAGGCGGCGATATCAGTTTGTATGTCGGCACAACAAGCACCACGCCTACTGTCCAAGCAGGCTCATTTACAATTCAAACAACTGGATATGGCTCTACTGCAATTTTTGGCCAATCGGTTGGCGGTGGTGGTGGCCAAGCAGCATCCGGTTTAATCTCCAGCCAATTAAAAAATGATATTCCTCAGGGCTCAAGTCTCTCGCTTAAAACTGGTATTGGGGTCGGTAGCAATTCTAATTTCACTTTTAGCGTGCAAACTGGGAGCAGTACAGCTGTTACCAGTGCATCGGTTTTTTCACCTTGTTCCAGTACTGCTGTTGGCGATACTTGCAATTCCTCTTATACAGCTGGCTCTGCTGCTGCTATAACCTTAGGTGGATTTAATGCAAATAGTAATCAAGAAGCTGGTGCTGTCACAATCAATAACTTTGCAGCATTAACGACAAGTTCGGCTATGTCTGATGCAATAAAGTTGCAATCCATTGGCGGCGGCGGCGGCTATGGCACCTTTGTCGATGTCTATTCAGGCTCGCCATTCGGCGCAGCTTCCACCTATTTAGGCGGCGGTAGTAATAGCGGTGATGGCGCTAGCATCACAGCAACTAATGGCGGCGCAATTGTTACTGAGCAAGCAGGTTCTTTAGGAATGTTGGCCCAATCCATTGGGGGTGGTGGCGGTGATGCTCGAACCTTATCTATTGCCTATGATCAGGGGCTTTTTTCAGGGTTTACAGCGAGCCTGGGTAACCAATCTGGCGGTGGTGTTGGTACTGGGGGAGCGGTAACCATCACAAATAATGGAGCAATCCAATCTTCGGGCACCGGATCAGATGGAATTGTTGCTCAATCCATTGGCGGTGGGGGTGGCCATAGTGAGAGCTATGGTAGCGGTATCTCACCTGCAACTTTTGGGTCAACAACTAATGGCAGTAGCATGGTGGGTACCTACAACGAAAATATCTCTTCACAAGAAAATTTCGCACTCGCAGGAATTGAACTTTCTGATACGATTACGAATTCGAGTACCTATGTCAACAGCCTTAGGGGTGCTTCAATGGCTGCGGTGTTAGGTAGTGCAAATTCAAATAATAACTTTAGCGCTACAACTATTGTTACTAATAGCGCTTCTATTGCAACAGCAGGAATCGGCTCTGGAGCGATCACCGCACAATCTATTGGAGGCGGTGGCGGTATCGTTCGCCAACATCTAAATAATTATGATCAAAGCCAAACCTCATTGGCTTTGATGTTCGGGGCAGTAGATCAAGGTCAGGGTAATGGCAATATAGTAAGTATCGATAATAGTGGGACCATTAGTACAAATGATCAAGGGTCAATGGGTATTTTGGGTCAATCTATTGGTGGTGGTGGTGGCTTAGCCATCCTTACTGAGACTACAAGTGGATATGGTGGCTCTGCAAGTGTATCGTTAATTATGGGTGGATTAGGCAGCAGTCAAGGGGCAGCTGAGTCTATTACGGTAACTAGCAGCGGCTCAATTACGACAGTAGATAGTCAATCTGAAGCAATTGTTGCACAGGCCATTAGCAACGGTGGAGGCGTTACTAAAGTCATCATCGATGCAAAAGAATCTGGCACGTTTGCATCTGATGGTCAGTCTATTGTTGTAACTGGAATTAGTGGTGGTGTTGCTACTGCATCAACCATGCAAGGTTTAGCCATTGCAGCAGTTTTAGGTAATTCTAGTTCTGAGAATCAGAATACGAATTCAGTTTCGGTAACTAGTTCCAGTAATATTTTGACGAGTGGCTTTCGTTCAAGCGGTATTGTGGCTCAGTCCATAGCAAGTGGTGGGGGTTTGGTCGACATCACTACAACATATCTGAATACCGGTTATTTTAACGGCGCTATTACCCTAGGCGGGCAATCATCGGTGGCTGGTAGTGCTGTAGATGTTTACTCTTCTGGAACTATTGCTACAAGTGGTGAAATGGCTGATGGCATTCTGGCGCAGTCTATTGGAGGTGGTGGTGGTAGTTTTGGTATTAGACATGCTGATGCCACCGAATCAGGTACTGGCGCTTTAGTTTTTCAGCTCGGTTCAACTGAGTTTAGTAGTCAACAGACTGGTGGGATAGTTAATGTAAATGTGACTAAAGCTATTTCGACTACTGGAATGGGGTCCACTGGAATTACCGCCCAATCACTTGGGTTGGGGGGTGGACTACTAGCATTTAAATTAAGCAATGTTAGTGATTTTAAACTCACAGGTAATTTGGGAAGCGTTGCAAATAATATAGGAAATGCCGGAGCGGTTTATGTTGATTCTTCTTCGTCTATTAGTAGTTCGGGTGACTATGCGCACTTGATTGTGGCTCAATCTATCGGCGCTGGGGGTGGACGCCTAGTGGGCAAAACGAATGTAGCACCATCAACAAAAGTAACCCTTGGGGCAACTTTTGACGTGGGAAGTCCTGGGGGGTATGGCAGTCAAGTGAATGTCTTTACTTATGGGTCCTTGCAATCATCTGGCTCACATTCACACGGTATCGTTGCCCAGTCTATTGGCGGAGGCGGTGGACTAATTGATTTAAGTGCATCAGAAATCATTTTTGGTACAGCGTCTGATGTCAGCGCCGAAGGCGGTATCGTGCAAATCTCCCAAGATCCAGGCGGATCAGTTGCAACATCCGGAGATTACTCTGCTGGCATCATTGCGCAATCAATTGGCGGCGGTGGTGGTTTAGCTGTTTTAAGTAACCCTAATGCTTCTGTAACCTTTGGCAATGGAGGCTTAGGAGATGGTGGTGCCGTTTACTTAACATTAAATGGCACGATTCAAACCTCTGGTATTGGCTCTCCAGGTGTATTGGCAGTTTCTATTGGCGGTGGCGGCGGTGTTGGTTTTGCAAGTGCTGCATCTTCCTCCACAGATCTCCCCATTGTCGTTACAGGTTCAGGCAGTACGGGATCTGTCAATATCCAACTTTTTGCCTCCTCAACGAATGCGGCATCAATTACAACAACAGGTGCTGGCTCAGATGCTTTGGTTGCAAGTACGATCCCAAATGGCGGCGGTTTATGGATACAAGGTAGTGAGGGTATTGTGACAACCTCTACCTGGCCCGATGGTGCGGCAATACAAATTAGTGTGGCCGGCTATGACGCTACTTATCCAGCATCTATCAGTAGTTCGGCCGCAACAACGGTTGCGATGCTGGGAGGATGTAATGAATGTTTTCCAATATATGGAGAATATGATGGTAACTATTTGTACCTAGCGAATGCGTATTCAAGCATTACTAATAATGGTTTTTTAAATGCCGGCATGCCAGCCGCTATTGATAGTGCTACTGATAATCCTAATAATTATTGGGCTATTTATGCACCTTATGGTGGTGATAATGTGGTGTATAGCTATGGAACTATTTCTGGGAATATTAATCTAGGCAGTAATGGTGAGATGTACAACTATGGATATTTATATTCGACCAGTATGTATGTTGGTAATAACTCATTTCATAACTACGGCAGTTTTTATCCTGGTGGCTACAAAAATACTTCTAATGCTTTAGTGGACGGGTCACTTAAGACCTACGCCGGTTCAAGTATTTATTTAGATGTCGATGTTCTTAATACTGTCACAAGTCATGACACGATTACCGTGACTGGTCTGGCGCAACTTGCAGGTGAACTCGTTCCACAAGCGAGATCAATTCTACCGGGCACATACAACTTAATTCAGGCGGGTACCTTAACCGGTCAAAGCTCTATGGTTGATACATTAGTATTTGATTGGCGTTCAGCTGTTGTTGCCGGAAATCAAATTGTTGCTACGCCTACTGCTCATTTCACTTCAGCTGGTTATGCTTTAACGGATAACCAAAATTCTGTAGCAAGTTACCTTCAGCGCGCATGGGAACAGTCAGATGTCGGGCGAGCTAGCGTATTTGGGTATATTCATGAGTTTGCTCAAGGTGATACTGCTGGCTACCAGAACACATTAAACCAACTTTCAGGTCAGGTGTTGAATAGTCAAGCCATTCAGATGAAAACGGTGTTTGCTACGGCCTTGACTGATAGTTTGTCTTGCCCAATGGTGACTGAGCAAGGGTTAAAGCTTAATCAGAGCGATTGCGTGTGGGCACAGATCACGGGTAGCCTGGCTGAACAGTCTGCAAATTCCTCCAACTCGGGCTATAACGTCAGTGCTGGCGGCATTCGTTTAGGTGCACAAAAGCAGGTCAATACGCAATGGTCTACTGGCTTTGCGCTTGGTTATGCCAACAACTATTTAACCTCAACGGGGTTAACAAGCAACGGTCAGTTCTTTAACGCCTCGGTTTCTCTGAAAAGAGATGTCGATCAGTGGTCGTTTGGTGGCTCTTTAGGGTTAGCTTATGGTTGGTTTGATAACAATCGAACAACACAACTCCGCCCCAACGGGGTAGCCGATTCTATGTCAGGTCTCTATACAAGTAGCGCTAACATGTCGATGGTAGGCATGCGTTTACGTACCGCTTATACCTTTGAACGTGCAGACCATTACATCAAGCCTTATGTTGACGTAGACTTAACATATAGCAGCCAGTCAAGTTATTCTGAGTCTGGGTCAGGCCCTTTGGCTTTGAAGGCCAATTCAGGCAACCAGTACAACGTGGCGATTTCACCGATGGTTGAGTTTGGTACAGATATGGTCACTGATGGTAAGCGACGCATTAAATCTTATGTGAGCGCAGGTGCAAGCTTCTTGCCCAATAACAGCGTCTCGACACAGATGGCCTTTGCCAATGGGGTGGCGGGTACGGGCTCGTATGATGTGATCACTAACGGACCATCGGTGCTGGGTCGTTTGAACCTAGGCATTCAAGCGTTTGAGGCCAATGACCTTGAGGTTCGTGCTCAGTACGGTTTGCAGGTAGGCGATGGTTACTGGAGCCAGAGCTTGAGTGCTAATTTGCTTTACCGTTTTTAAGTAGAGCTGTAAAAAAGTAGTTTGAAAGGTAGGGTTTTATCAAAGCATAGCCACATAGTTGGCGTGATGCATGAATTTGATGAAACTCTGCCTTTTTTATGTTGATCGTTATTAAAATTGTTCAAATGTGCTCCCGTCGTAAGCCTCCCCTGACTGCGAACAAATGAAACGATAGAATTGCCCGCACAATGCATAGTGCACTCACAGACTTCGGGGGGAAAAGGGATTTTTGATGGAACTACTCTCCCAGGTAACAATGCAACACTAAAAATCTAGGCTGATTCATTTCGTATTGTGCAACTTCAGGTAGGCATAGCAATAGTTTTGCTATGCCTACCGCGCCCTCAAAACAGGGAAACCGACCTCAAAGAACGTCCAGCTCAGCCTGCTGTAATGGAACGTTTGAATACTGAACTCAAACATATCAAACACTTACGTCTGAGTTATGTCTAACTTGAGAGACCGGACATCTATTGTGACAGAGGGGGGTGGTGGACCGGCATTTGTGACCAATGGTCTCGAAATCTCCCCATGGCTTTATAACGCAGGGGTGGGTATCGGTGGCATGGTGAGTAAGGACGTGGAGCTGAACGTGCGCTACGACATCGACTTTTCAAGCACGCGCTACACCAATCAGATGGTGAGTGCACGGGTCAAGTTCTTGTTCTAAGTCAGAGCCGTTGCGCTGCGATTGAAAAACTGGATGTAGCTTAAACTCGGGCAAATTATGTCTTGACTATAGGGCCCACCTT
The DNA here is from genome assembly GCA_963926245.1 of uncultured Burkholderiaceae bacterium. GTDB lineage: Bacteria > Pseudomonadota > Gammaproteobacteria > Burkholderiales > Burkholderiaceae_B > Algicoccus. Next base: position 11,872 of record CAWUWI010000026.1, read on the forward strand.
ATTTAACCGGCACCTTTGATGCCTTCAGCACCGAGTTGCAAGCCGCGCAATCTTGGTTTGACTTGGTGCCACACGAAGCAGAGCTAGTTCGTTGGGCACTAAAAAAACACCAAACTAACATGGCAACAGCTTTACACACACAAAGGTTTAAATTGGAAAAAACTCTAAAGCGTTAAACCGCCGCGCGATGTTGATGCGGTTTATTCGCTTCGCTTAAGTAAGTCTTCGCGAGGTTTGGGTTTTCGTGAAGGGCAGTTTTTACGTGTTTTGTAGGTCTGTGCTGACCAGAATGGGACTTATGGACGAAAGTGATGCACTCAATATGCCGACGATACTTTTTTCATGGTTTCTGCTCTTTGATCCAAAGGCCCTCAATTAACATCTTGGGAAAGATGAGCCCAAAGGTCATGACTAAAACAATCAACAATGTGGCTGTCCCGTCAGAAAAAACTGCGGTGAGCATGGGTAGTGTGGCCTCGCTACCAGCTAAGTAAACATTGATTAGGCCATCGGCGAAGCGAAACACAAAAATACCTGGCATCATCGATACCACTGATGCAAACGCCAGTGCGGCAAAGGGTAACTTTAGCCGGTGCGACAAAAGTGTCATGACAGTGCCAGCAATCAAACAAGCCACCAGGGTACCCACGACCAAGCCTGCGCCTTGATCGATAACCACCCAGCGACTACCATGGCACAGCATACCGACAATAACGGGTGCGGCTAATAGGCGCCAAGGCAAAGAGAAGAAAGCACCGAAAGCCGCCACTGCAATGCCGGCACAAATCACGTCAAGCCACAGTGGGGTCGGGGTGGTCACCATCCTTGACGTGAGGGAGGCATTCATCAGGCTTAATCCCAAAATCAAGCCCACACTGATTGCCAGCAATATCAGCAGGCAATACACGACGCGGTTAGTACCGAGCCCTAAGCGGCCTCGGACCAAATCGAGGGCAGCATTGAGGATATGCGCGCCGGGTACCAAAATCATGCAAGGGGCAATTTCAACGAATGGCAGGCCATCGCCACTGAAGACGTGTTGCGAATAGCCGCCAGCCAGCCCCGCGATTAGGGCGGCCACAAAGGGTTGTATCAGTAGGTTGTCAGAGGCTTTGGCCAAGAGCCTGCGAGCGACAGCACCCAAGGCTGCTGCCATAAAAATCATGGCCAGAGTAGCTGGGTCTGTTACCCCAAAAATTACCCCTAAAGCGACAGCACCCGCACCGGCCATCAAAATAAAGCGCTGGTGACTACTGGGCGCGTAGGTTGAAATCTCGGCTAAAGATTGGTGAGTGGTTTTGATGTGATCGGTTTTGAGTCGATCAGGCTCTGCACAAACCCGATCAATCAGTTGATTGGTCCGTGCGACCTTGTGCATGTCAACGCCCGTGGGTCTTGTTTGCAAAAGTGCGGTTCCCCAACGGGCTTGGAGGTCATTGAGCGGCCGCGTACGACAGACGATTGCATCCCATTGGGGCAAGACCTCTGCTTCAAATCCGTACGCGTTGGCCAGACGCGTGACATCGAGAATGGTGCGCTGCGTTGTTTGCGCATTGGCGTGCAGCACTTCGGCGACACGCCAAACGACACTTAGTGCATCAGTTGTCATAGACGGGTTTGTAGGCCATTTGACGAATGTGCGCTTCCACATCTTTGGGCTTTTTAACGCGCGCCAAGCCCTGCTCAAAAATGTACTCAGCAATCTTAGCGGCCGTGTGTAAAGAGGCCGTTAGGATTTGCGACTGCGGCGGATAAATCAACCCAGAGTCGAGCTCTGCTTGAGTCACTTGTTCAGCCACTGCTTTGGCTGCAACGATGAACATTTGTTGAGTGACGCGAGTCGCTTCAGTGGCCAAAACCGCCATGCCCATGGCCGGGAAAATGTAGACGTTGTTGCCTTGACCTGGCACAAAGATCTTGCCTCTAAAGGTGATGGGGTCGAATGGACTGCCGCTAGCAAAGATGGCATTGCCGCCAGACCATTGGTAGGCTTCTTGCGCGGTGCATTCCGAACGCGACGTGGGGTTTGAGTAAGGGAATATGATGGGTCGGGCATTCACGCGCGACATGGCCTCGATGACCGCCTGATTGAAGAGTTTGGGAACAGTGCTAACGCCAATAATCCCATTGGGCTTGATGTCGTTGATGACGTCTGTGAATGATTTCGATGGGGTGTGTTTATGGGCAAACGGTTTTTGAAAATCGGCCAAGTCTTTGCGCGTTGATTCAATCAAGCCATTGACATCAAACAACCAGTTGCGCCCGCGTGCCTCTTCGATGGTCAGGCCTTCCATGACCATGGCCTCGCTGATGAGCTCAGCGATGCCGGTGGCGGCAGAGCCTGCGCCCATGAACAGAAACCGCTGATCGGTGAGCTTTTGACCAGATATGCGCAAGCTGCCGTAAATACCGGCCAACGCCACGCCGGCAGTGCCTTGAATGTCATCGTTGTAGGTGCAGATCTTGTTCTTATATGTTTCAAGAATCGAGACGGCGTTAAAGTTAGCAAAGTCTTCCCATTGGAGACAGCACTTGGGATAGAGGGATTGCACCGCGTCAACAAACTCAGCGATAAAAGCGTCATAGGCCTTGCCGCGAACGCGTGGTTGTTTAAGGCCGAGATAGAGTGGGTCGCGGATCAGGTCTTCGTTGTTGGTGCCCACGTCTAGTGTGATGGGTAAGGTTAGTGCGGGTGGCACGCCGGCAACGGCGGTGTATAGAGCAAGCTTGCCCACAGGAATGCCCATGCCGCCCACACCCAAGTCGCCCAAGCCTAAGATCCGCTCGCCATCAGTGGCGACGATAAATCGGATGTCTTTCTGAGGCCAGTTTGAGAGAATCTCTTTTAAGCGCCCCTTGGCGCTGATGGGCAAATAAACGCCACGTGAAGCCCGGAAAATGTGGTCAAATTTCTGGCAGGCCTCACCCACTGTCGGTGTGTAGACCAACGGCATGAAGCGCGCAGGATCTCCCATCAGTACCGCATAAAAAAGCGTTTGATTACGACTTTGCAAGTCCATTAGAAACAAATAGCGCTGCAAATCTGAATCGAGCATGTCAAGCTGAGTATGAACTCGAGCCAACTGCAATTCGATCGTATCCACACCAACGGGTAACAAGCCCTCGATCCCAGCGGCTTGGCGATGCTCGGTCGTGAAAGCGCTGCCGCGGTTAAGCGAAGCGTCATGCATGATGTTTAAAGGCTTTGTTTTGGTTTTTGTTTTGGTTGCTGATTTACGACTACTTTTGGTCTTTGCTTGTGTTTTTTTGGTAGTTGCCATAAGGGTGCTCCTTGGATGAGTCGTCTTTAAAAAAAAGGCGTTATGCCTGGGCCAATGGCTGAACATTTGGCGGTGTTGAACGTTTGATAGTTGTTACCGTACGAGTCCTACAAATAAATATCGGTGCGTTTAGAAAAACTTTAATCATAGGTCGCGCTGTAAATGTATCGTGTGTCCAGTTGGTCGCTGGCTTTGAGTGTGCCTTTGGGATGAAGGACTTGCCACGAGAGTAAAAATTTGGATTGTTCGCCAGCACGAAGGGTGGCGCTAACGTTGTTAAGCGGTGAGTTGTAACCGCTGGCGCCCACGCTTCGTCCAAAAAAATGCCACTAAAGGTTTGCCCAATCGCTGCTGATGACGTCATGAATTTAAAGTCATGATTTCTCCCAGCTACCCATCCTCGAGGGACGGCTTTGTTTGAGTTGGGTTGGGTGGTTGTGGCGTCGGTGATGACTTCGTTTGTGCCATAGACGGCATCGTAAGACACAAAAAATGAAGTAGGACCTTTATTGTAATTGATGCCAATGGTCAATAGGCGCATGTTGACATTGGTGCCCAAACGGTTGCTAGCTGGCTGTGGTTTGGATGAAGGGTTGCTGGTGTAGAGGGCAGTATATCCAGTATTAAACGAGTACCCCATACCGGCTTGCCAATCGCCACGCATCGGGGTTAGATATGGTGGAAAATTGTTGGGACGCACGCCGTTGACAGAACCAAAGGATGCACCCAAACAGGCTTGGCTGCTTGAGACTGCAAAGGGATCCATGGGCACCAGATAGGTGTAAGAAAGCACACTGCATCGTCCGAATGTTGACGAGCCATATCGTTTGTTAGGCAAGCTTAAAGTGGCTTGACGCTCGAAGGCCAGTCCACCTTGGGTTAATGTGCCGTCCCGAGCACTGATGCCAGACTCCAGAACAAAACTCGCTAAAAATTCGAGGGTCGAGGGTGCTGACTGAGCCACACCCGGTAACGCTAATGCACCTGTGATCAGTCCCATCGCAATGATTTGTTTGAACAAAAACTTAGGTGTCAACGCAAATGGTATTTGTTTTGGCATCAATTCGAATTTTTGGTTTTGTCTGAAACGGAGCCTATTTTGCCACGTAGGGGTGAACCATCTTGGTAGGGTCAACGACTTTGTCAAACTCTTCCTCAGATACAAAACCGAGTTTCAAAGCAGCAGCCTTTAAAGTTAGGTCGTGGTCCATGGCGTAGTGCGCAATCTTTGAGGACTTATCGTAACCAATGACGGGTGCAAGAGCGGTGACAAGCATGAGTGAGCGCTCGACGTATTCAGCGATCTTTTGACGATTCGGTTCAGTGCCTTCCACCAGAAATTGACGAAAGTTAGTACAACCGTCAGTCATCAGCGTGATTGAGTGCGCGATGTTGTAGATGATCAAGGGTTTGTAGACGTTCATTTCTAGGTAACCACTGGCCCCTCCAAAACCCACGGCAACATCGTTGGCCATGACTTGTGCGGCAAGCATGGTTAGCGCTTCGGCTTGTGTCGGGTTTACTTTGCCCGGCATGATTGATGAGCCTGGTTCGTTTTCTGGGATGTTCAGTTCGGCAAACCCGGCTCTCGGTCCGCATGACATCAAACGGATGTCGTTGGCGATTTTGAACAAAGACACCGCCAAAGTCCGAAATGCGCCTGACAGGTGCACCAGTGCATCGTGCGCACCTTGCACAGTGAATTTATTGGGTGCCGTGACAAACGGTAGGCCGGTAAGTTTGGCAATTTCTTTGGCCACGTCAACATCGAACCCTGGGGCAGCGTTAATACCGGTGCCCACGGCTGTGCCGCCAAGTGCCAAATGATAAACACTTTTGAGCGCGTCTTGGATACGAAGCAAATCATCATCAAGCATGCCCACGTACCCTGACCACTCTTGGCCGAGTGTGATCGGTGTGGCGTCTTGCATGTGAGTACGTCCGATTTTGACAATGTCTTTCCATGCTTCGACTTTAAGCGCCATGGCATCGCGTAATGCTGTAACGGCAGGGATAAGCCGCTCAGTGGTATTCACGGCTGCGGCGACATACATCGCTGTCGGAAACGAATCGTTAGACGATTGCGACATGTTGACATGATCGTTGGGGTGCACCGGCACTTTGCTGCCCAAGTCGGTGCCAGCGATTTGGCAACAACGGTTGGAGAACACCTCATTGACGTTCATGTTGAATTGGGTGCCACTGCCTGTCATCCAAACATGCAAGGGAAACATGTCGTGGTGAAGACCCGCCAAAACCTCATCGGCTACTTTTACGATTAAGTCATGCTGCAGTTCTGGCAGACGACCACTGGCGTGATTAACGTTAGCGGCGGCTTTTTTAAGCGTTGCATAGGCGGTGATCATTTCGCGCGGCATCAAATCTTTGCCGATACTGAAGTGCTCTAAAGATCGTTGGGTTTGTGCGCCCCAAAGTTTATCGACTGGCACCTCAACAACACCCAAACTATCTGATTCTTGGCGAACGCTGGTCATGACGATTTCCTGCAGTAAAAGGTGTGTTTAAAGGTGGAAATATTTAAATATTTTGGGTCGGCGATCGTTGCTTGTTGATTGTGCATCGGCTGGGAAATGTGTTTTATTGAAATCTCGTCGGTCATAAACGCCTGAGTGTTTTACTCAACACAGAAATGACTAGGATAGCGCAAACCCATATTTTTTTATGAAAATATTAGGAAAATTTAATCGACATTAAGTCAGTGGCTAGCCAGACTTCAAACATGAGCGACAGTGTTGGTTAAAACTTTATTGCAGTTTCAGTCAAGCCAGCATGGGTTCGTTTTGAATGCTTTGTTTAAAATTAAATCAAACGAAATGCACTTTTGGTACCATGGACCAATCATGACAAGTAGCGGCTTTTTTGCCCACGTTCTGATCAGTTCTCATCCAATCACCACTTAACCCCAAGCAACATTTGTATTCAGGCACTATTTGGGGGGCAATGAGTCGATTGATCAGCTGTGGCGCTGGTCGGCAGCAGTGGGGAGCACACTTGGTGGCATCCGCATTTGGCGAGTTTTCTTTATTACTGATTATTTCAGCTTTCGCTGGCGGTTTGGCGTTGCTGTTGCGTCAACCGCTACTGATTGCCTACATCGTGGTTGGTATCGTAGTCGGACCGGCGGTCTTGGGTATCACATCGGCTGCTGATCACATCAACCTGTTGGCACAGATTGGCGTTGCGGTGTTGCTCTTTGTGGTGGGATTAAAGCTTGATATCAAAAACGTCCGACATATCGGCCCAGTCGCGCTGGCCACGGGACTGGGCCAGCTGACGTTTACGATTGTGTTTGGCTTTATTTTGCTGCTGGTGCTTGGTAAAACCACACTCGAAGCCATTTATTTCGCCGTTGCACTGACGTTTTCAAGCACTATCATCATTGTTAAGTTGCTCTCCGATAAGCGCGAAATTGATTCCTTACACGGACGGATTGCGGTCGGTTTTTTGATTGTGCAAGACTTGGCAGTGGTGGTGGCCATGATGGTCATGAGTACCTTGCGCACGGGCGACAGTGATGTGCTGACCGTGATAGGTTCAATCGCCATACGCATCGCCATCGCAGGCGTATTGCTGTATTTCTTGATGCGTTATGTCTTGCCCAAATTAGTCGCTTCAATGGCTCGTTCCTTGGAGCTGATGCTAATTTTTGCGATTGCGTGGGGTATGGGACTAGCCGCACTCGGTGAATGGGCTGGCTTTTCTAAAGAAGCGGGGGCCTTTTTGGCTGGGTTCTCTTTGGCCTCGACTGAATTCAGAGACGCGATCAACTCCAGGCTGATGGCCATACGCGATTTTCTGCTGCTGTTCTTTTTTATCGACCTCGGTTCCACGCTCGATTTCAGCACCCTGGGTGCTGAAATAACCCCAGCCTTGGTGCTTTCCGTGTTTGTTTTGTTTGGCAATCCTTTGATTGTGATGGTGATCATGGGTTACATGGGTTATCGCAAGCGAACTGGTTTTTTAGCAGGCCTGACGGTGGCACAAATTAGTGAGTTTTCGATTGTGTTCGTGGCTATGGGCATTTCGCTTGGCCACATCGGGGTTGAAGCGTTGGGCTTGACCACATTGGTTGGGCTGGTAACCATTGCGCTGTCGACTTATATGATTTTGTACTCCCATGTCCTATATGAAAAGTTGCACCCATTCTTGGGTATTTTTGAGCGTAAGGTTCCGTTTCGAGAAGACCAGAGCAGCCCGCAGTCGGATTTACCGCTTGCTTCAGATGTGGTGATTTTTGGTCTTGGGCGTTACGGATACCGTATGGCCCATGGGCTGGTGGATGCTGGTTTTAGTGTTTTGGGTGTTGACTTTGATCCAGCTATTGTTGCTCATTCAAAAAAAGAGGGGTTGTCGATGCGTTTTGGGGATGCCATCGATGGTGCATTTTTAGAAGCTTTACCGCTTAAAAACGCCCGCTGGGTTGTCAGCACCATGCCAGATTTAGAGTCCAACCGCATCTTGATCAAAGAGCTCCGTCAAGTGAACTTTACCGGTGAGGTAGCCGTCATCGCTCGAGAAAACGCAGATGGCATGGTGCTCAAGGCAATGGGTGTGCCAACGGTGCTTTATCCCATTAATAGTGCGGTTGACCACGTGGTAGCTTCTTTGGTCGACATCATGGCGCCAGCCAAAGAGAGTGTTTAAAGTGGCTGTGTTTTGTTTGACACGCAACTTTGAGCGTGTCATCGGCAGGTACAGTCAGTTTTTGCGAGTATTGTCTGTGGCGATGCTGATGTCGATGGGTATTATTGGATGGGCTGGGGCAACGCCTGCCCAGTCGACGATGATCCTTTACGGTCTCTTAGATGTTGGTTTCTCGTGTCAGCGTGTGCAAACGGGAAGCGATCCGGCTACTTTTTAAACCCAGGCGCCAAGCGTGGCGAGTTTGGAATGGCCTTGGGACAACAGTCGGGATCGGGTTGGGGCATCACAGGCACCGAGGCTATTGGTTCAGACTTGGCACTTAATTTTTTTTACGAAATTGCAGTGACTGTTCACACCGGTCAATTAGTAGGGTTTACGCGCCAGGCCACCTTGGGCTTGGTCGATGATGGTTGGGGCACAATCGCCCCGGGGCTCGGACTAATCAACGGATGCTAGGCGTCACCGTACCGACAGGGGCAGCCGCCAAAGTGTTCACCTTAGGTTAGCAGGCCAAACCGAGGGGGCAGCTATGGCGCCAACAGCCGAGGGACCCAAACCACGCTGTCAGTGGAATTCACCTATGCATTTTCATTGAACACCGATATCTACGCTTATTACTCTTACATGGCAGCGCCTGAGTTTTTCAAAGATACTCAGTCTCAAGGCATGGGGTTGGCTTGCGACATACTTTTTAGATGGGAGGGGATCACAAATGAACTGTCCGCTTTTTTTATGCTCGGTGCAACCTTGGTTGGATGTTTTCTTTTGAGTTCAGCGACCACGTAAGCGCAAAAGGCCTTCACGCAGCGCTCGCCAATGCCCAAGCCACCGCTGGTGCAAGGAGCAATGTTTTATTCGTTGTTCGAGGGTGCTTCCTCGCTGCGTTCAAGTAACGCTCGATGACAGCGATTCGTCGGTATTGGTCGCTTTGGCGTACTTGACCCAACCCAATGATCGTAGGCCTGATCGCTGGACTGATCGTGTCATGCTCGTCACGGAAAACCAGCAGCCTGTTGCTGCTGATGATGTTCAATACTTGGGACCGTGGGACTTTAGTTGCCAAGGCATGTTCTCCGAGCAGCTTGATGCAATTATCGCTACGGGCAAATAATCATCAATTCGTAGCTCTAACGCTGTAAGACCTCGAGCCATGCTAGCTGATCGGGAGAAAGTGTTGACGGGTCACACAAGAGCGCGTGGTCGAGTGCTTGGCGAATGTCTGTTTCAAGTACGGGTAATGGCGCCAACAACAGTGTGTCAAGCAGCTTCTTGGCTCGGCCTAGTGTTTTGCCGTAAAGCTCAAAGATGGCGCTGGCCACCACGTGCTGAGATGGATCCTCTAACCAGCAGTCATAGTCTGTCAGCAAGCCAATCGTGGCGTAAGCCATTTGTGCCTCACGCGCTAAAAAAACCTCGGGCACATTGGTCATACCGACCAAATGACAGTTGGCGGCCCGCATGAAGTGACTTTCAGCTTGAGTGCCCAGGCGAGGGCCTTCAACGCAAGCGTAGGTTAAGCCCGTGTGCAAGGTTTGATGGGAGGCGGCAGCCGCTGCTTGAACGGCCTGAACCAAGCTTTGGCTCACGGGATGAGCGGTGGAAACGTGCGCGGCAACGCCACCGCCAAAAAACGTCTCTTCGCGTCGCCCGCGGGTGAAGTCAATGTATTGACTTGGCATCACCAGATCGCCCGGAGCAAACCGTATGTCTAGGCTGCCCATGGCGGAGAACCCAAGCACCATGGTGGCGCTAGCACGCTTTAGCGCAAAGATATTGGCGCGGTAATTGATTTCATGGGGCAACAAACGATGGTTTTTGCCATGCCGAGCCAAAAACAACAGTTCATGGCCGTGCAGCTTGCCTCGAACCAATTCACCCGAGGGTTCACCAAAAGGCGTGTCTTTGTGCTCGCTTGAGACGATTTCGAGTCCAGGCAACTCGTAAAGTCCGGTGCCTCCAATGATGGCTAACATCTTGTCTATTCCTTTTTTGATCTTGTAGGGTCTATGCTTGGGTGGGCTAATCATCAACACAGATTTGTTTCACAAATTTTTGTTCAATTTCGCCAATGTGGTGGTAAGTGAATCAAATCGCTTGGTTCATCGATGTCGTGCATTGGGGCTAGCTCATGCCAGGTTTTCTCCGCGGCACGCAGCCGATCACGGCTCGTCTGCATAACACTTGCGCTACCCCAGGCGATGTCATGAAACAGTGAAGGGATGGGCGCTCGTAAGCCAATTAGGGTATAGCCGCCATCAAAGGCCGGCGCAAACACAGCATCGTTAGACGCTAAAGCGGCGAAGGCGGCTCCTATCAGACCGTGATCCAAGCCCGGCGCGTCAGTGCCGATGACTATGGCGCAGGGAAAATGCGCAAGGGCTCTGTCGAGCGCGGTTTGCATGCGGCTGCCTAAGTTGGTACCTTGTTGGTGGGTTAGTTGCCATTTTGTACAGAGGTTTTGTTGTTCCAGCCAAGGCTTAAAGAATCGATCGGCTTGGGCGCCGGTAACACACAGCTCAAGCGTGGTGTTTGTGCACAGGCCCAGCGGTGAAACCCTTTGAATGGTGTGTTCAAACAGCCGCTTCGCGAGCGAAGCGGCACCATCAGGGCCAAGCGCTGGCATCAATCGGGTTTTGGCGAAGCCAGCTTTTGGTGTCTTGGCAAAGACAATGAGGTGTCGTTCTTGGGGCATCAACGGTAGTCCTTGGCCAAAGACGCGGCCGATTCGCCGCGCCAATAGCGCCAGCGCAATGACCACATTAGCACGATGGTGCGCCACACGCCGCGGGTCTCCCAGCGCCGCCCTGAGGTCGTGACTGTTTGGGGCAGGCAAATCGGCCGAGACAATCGACGCAGGCGTTGGCAGGTTTCAATGTCTTCCATCAAGGGTTGATCGGCGAAGCCACCCACAGCATCAAAGGCAGCACGCGTCATGAAAAGGCCTTGATCACCCGTGGCGATGCCCGAGATGCGAGAACGCCAATTCATCATAAAAGCAATCACCGCGAGCCATCGCGATTGTCCTTCGATGCGCACGTTAAAGCGGCCCCAAGACATTGGGTTATGCGCTAGGGTAATGCTCGAGCAGATGATCAGATCCGCGTCATTTGGTGTGATGGTATCGGCGTGTAAAAAAAGTAAGTTTTGGCCTTCAGCCAAAGCAGCGCCCGCGTTTAACTGCCTCGCCCGCCCCGCTGAAACCACGAGCACTCGACTTGCGTATGGGCTGGCTTGTTGCACGGTATCGTCTTGACTGGTGCCGTCAACCACGATGACTTCGATACCTCGCTCGCGCCAGGCGTCCAAAGGGGCAAGGGTGCGTGCGATAGCCGCCCCTTCGTTTAAGCAAATGACGATGACCGATAGCTGCGCAGGCATGGGTTGGCTAGTCTGAACTAAGCCGCTGCCTCTTGCGGGCTGTCGGCTGATTCCAGTGCGCCGCCACAACTACTACCTTGCCCAGCCGTGCAGCCATAACAGTGATTGGCAACACGAATGTCGTGACCTTTCAGCTCGAGAGTCATTAAGTCCTTGAGGTGGGGCCGCGCTTGGTCTTGTAAGGGTAGCGCCATACCCAGCATTTGATTGAAGTCACAGTCGTAGAGGTAACCCTGCCAATCCACACTGACCATGGTTCGGCACATGACGGTGGGTAAATTGCTGGCTTGGTATGCACCTTTTAGTGTTGCCATGTAGTCATGGAACAGGCCCTTACTGACCAACGTGCTGCCAAAGCGTTGGATTGGCATATTCGTAATAACAAAAAGTTGGTTAAACACGATGCCATAGTGCCGCTTAAGCTCACGTTTGTAGTCTGCTTCAAGGGCAGCTTGGGGCGGCGGCAGCACAGCACCTTGGGGGTTGTAGACCAAGTTCAAAACCAGACCTGAGTTGGGTTGACCGTAGCCCAGCGAATTGAGGGCTTGAAGACCCGCAATGCTTCGGTCAAAAACACCGTCACCACGCTGCTTATCGACATTGTCGGCGCTATAGCAGGGCAAGGAGGCGGTGATTTCAACCTGTTGCTTGGCTAAAAATGCAGCCAAATCTTCGTGTCCTGGCTCATTTAAGATAGTTAAATTACAACGATCCATCACGCGCACGCCAAGTGCACGCGCCTGTTGGACCAGTGAGCGAAAGAAGGGATTAAGCTCAGGCGCACCACCCGTTAAGTCTAGTAACTCGATCGGATGGTGGCGAAGCACATCGAGCACACGTTCAATGTTTTCGGCATCCATCATTTCAGTGCGGTTTGGACCCGCACTCACATGGCAGTGTAAACAGGTCTGGTTGCACTTGTATCCCAAATTGACTTGTAGCGTTTGCAGCCGGTTACGTTTGAGGGCTGGAAAGTCAGTCTCTACTAACAGTGCAAAAGTCGGTCGCATAATAAGTCTCAATTGAAAGGAGAACGATGGTCTACAACTAACAGTTCGTTGGCTGCGGCCCAAACGTTACAAGCCAGTGTAGGGTTGTGATGGCATCCTCAAACCAAATATGCTGCGCTTTGCAAATCAGCAAGATGAGCTTAAGGATAATACAAAGGCTGTTGCTAATTTGAGACATAATTTGTAACAAATGGGGTAGCAGCGGTTGCTTTACTCGGGTTTTGGACGGTTGGTTCCATCCCTTCAGTACATTACAGTTATGAATTGGATGATTGAGCGAATCAGCGTAAAAGAAGAAGCGGTTTACTTGCGTAAACCCTCGGGCGTGACTCGGAAGATTTCTGTACCTGGTGCCCTCAATGCTTGCCTAGAGAATGGGCGCCTCTTCATTTGGGCAAACACTGGGTACCTTTGGGAAGTGAATCCCGACTCGGGGCACCGCAAACGCCAAGTTGTCAGACAACTAGACACCGCTGAGATAGTTTCTGCCTAGCCAACCTGAGATCTGCCCTGTTATGGCCGCCCGTAAAGTGTCTGAGCCTGAGGGGTTTTATGGGAAGGCCAGTCGGCCAAGCGATATTCTAAATATCTTGAACATTTGCTGTGAAGGCTGTACCCACCCATGAAAACCACCTCTGTAGACAAGAAAAACCTCAAATTTCTATTGCTTGAGGGCATCCACTCGAGTGCTGAAGATCTTTTGCGTGAGGCTGGATACAGCAACATCGAAACGGAGAAAGGTTCACTCGAAGGCCCAGCCCTTTATGAGCGACTTCATGATGTGCACTTTTTGGGCATTCGCTCGCGCACGCAGCTCGATGAGGTGGCTTTTGAGGCGGCCCATCGTTTAAATGCGGTTGGTTGCTTCTGTATTGGTACCAATCAAGTGAATTTGGCAGCCGCCCTAGCCAAAGGTGTTCCTGTTTTTAATGCGCCATTTTCCAATACGCGTTCGGTGGCTGAGCTAGTGTTGGCAGAAGCGATCTTGTTGATGCGTGGCATCCCTCAAAAAAGCGCCGCGGCACACGACGGTCGATGGCTTAAAACCGCTCACAATTCTTTTGAGGTACGCGGTAAAACCATTGGCATCGTTGGTTACGGCTCAATTGGTTCGCAACTTTCAGTCTTGGCTGAAGCCTTGGGCATGCAGGTTATCTTTTATGACGTGTCGACCAAACTGCCGCTCGGCAACGCGCAACAACTACCAACGCTGGCAGCTGTCTTAAAGAACGCCGATATCGTGACACTGCACGTGCCAGAGACACCAGCGACGCAAATGATGATTGGCGCCGAGCAATTGGCGCAAATGCGTCCCAATAGTCTTTTGCTCAATGCCTCACGCGGCACTGTTGTCGACATTGATGCTTTGACGCAATCGCTCAAATCAGGTCACCTGCTCGGTGCTGCCATCGATGTTTTCCCGATCGAACCGAGTAACAACAAAGACACTTTCGAGTCACCATTGCGAGGGCTTGATAACGTGATTTTGACGCCTCACGTGGGTGGTTCTACCATGGAAGCGCAGGCCAGTATTGGGACAGAAGTGGTTGAAAAGCTGATTAAATACAGCGACAACGGAACCTCAGTGTCAGCGGTGAACTTTCCAGAAGTTGCCCTTCCAGCACACCCTGGAAAGCATCGGATCTTGCACATCCACCAAAACGTGCCTGGCATTTTGTTTGAAATCAATCGGGTTTTTTCTGAAAACGGCATCAACGTCTCAGCCCAGTTTTTGCAGACCCGCGATTCAGTTGGCTACGTGGTTATCGATACCGATGCTGCCCATTCGGCTTCAGCGCTGGAAAAGCTCAGAACAATCAAAGGCACTATTCGGACCCGTCTCTTATTTTAGTCATGGCCTTGGGCGATCGCGACTTGCCTTTGCAATTGCGCCCCATCAATGATGGGGCGCAATTTGTGACTTCCGCCCAAGGCGTGGTCATCGGGCAAATCAAGCGTATCAATGGCACTTGGAAATTCAAAGCCCTTTGGCTTGATGAGGTGGGTGACTGGGTGCCTGGTGGTGGGCCCTTAACCGATCGGCATAACGTTACTTTAGACAGCACCAACGCGCAACATTGGGAATCTGTGCTGATTGAAGAAATTCAACCTTAAATGACTAGACCCCTAGCCGTGCGAGCAAGGCGCTGTTAATTACATGCTGTTTCACTGCTCAGTCGCACGCCTAGAGGCCTGTCTGATCTGCGGTAACAGACCTTAGCAGTCAAGGAGTCAGGGGTGAAAGCTCAGGATTCGAATGACCTGTGCTTGGGTGGGATCACTCGAGGTCTCGTCTAATGGTAATTAAACGCCTGCGCTTACTGCTAATGAATCCATTGAACGCTTTTTTACATTATCTGTAAAATAGTTTATTTAGTGATGATTATCTATATAAAAGATAATAAGAAAAAGGTCATGACGCTTAAACAATTAACTTACTTTTTGGCGATTGCGCACCAGGGGTCTTTTATGAAGGCTGCTCAAAGGGTCTATGTTGCGCAATCGGCCTTAAGCCATCAAATGGCATTGCTCGAGGAGGAGCTTGGTGCGAGCCTATTTGATCGAACCAAGCGCGGTGTGACCTTAACGCCAGCCGGTGAGTTGTTGCAAGCTCACGCGCGCGCTGTGTTGCGTCAAGTCGATGATGCCAAAACCAGTATTGCTAGCTTGTCTGATACGCCAGAAGGGCGTGTGATTGTGGGTATCCCTCACAGTGTATCGAACGCCTTGGCATTACCGCTGTTTCAATCGATACGGTTGAGCATGCCAAAAATTGAGCTTGAATTAACCGAAGAGTTAACGGGCAACTTGATTCGACAGTTGCATGGCGGACAGTTACACATGGCCGTATTGTTTGATGATGGCACGCTTGATGATCTCGACGTGGTGCCTTTGGTCCTAGAGCGTTTGTCGGTTATCGTGCCCACCGTTTATAGGGGCAAACCATGGGTTGCTACCAACCGGCGCAGTCTTTCTTTACAAGAAGCATTGGCTTTGCCGCTGATTTTGCCAGCGGCACCCCACGGGGTCAGGCCGATCATCGAACGAGCGGCGGTTCAGGCGAGTCTTCCAGCGCCTAATGTGGTTGCCGATATCAGCTCAATCAGTATCTTGCGCACGGCCTTGCTCGCTGAGATGGGATGTACGCTTTTGCCCGTGATGCCATTGATCTCAGACATCAACAGTGGCGCCTTGCGGGCATTGGCGCTGAAGGCGCCAGGACTGTCTAGAACGGTTTGCTTGTGTCGATCTTCACACAACCCGCCTTCTGCGGCGGCCAAGCTGGTGTGGCAGGCCACCATGGCCTTGGTTAAGCAATTATCAGCTGATGGCCGCTGGGTGGATACTGTGGCGGTCTAAGTAATGATTCGCCGTGCTGCATGGTATTGAACGGCCAAGTGAGTCGATATGGCACTCACACCAGCAGGGCTACTGAGTTGATTTGGGCCCACACCTTTTGTTCGACAGACAAACCTAGTGTGTGAACGGCTTTGCGAGTGACTCGGGCAAACAGTTTGGTTTTTCCACATCCAATGGTCACGAGCGCATGGGAGGGATGGCGGTCGTTTTCAATGGCGATGACACGACCTGCGATTTGGTTTTGGATGCAAGTGTGCAAGGGTTCGTTGGTGCTGACACTTACGTCGCGCGCCGCTATTCGCAGACGTACGTTTTGATTGATGGTGAGGTTGTTGTCAGCTGTCCAAATGATGTTGTTATCAAAGGCCAACTCGGCAAGCTGCCATGATAGGTCTTTACTCACGACTTGAGCGGTGAGGATTGCGCCAGTGTCTTGATCATCGATCCAACTGAATACCTCAGTCGCGGCGCCAGAATTTGTCACTTGGCCATGCTTAAGCAGCACCATGTGGTCGCCTAATCTGGCGGCCTCTTGGCTGCTGTGGGTGACATAGAGCATGGGTGTGTGAAGTTCATCGCGCAGTCGTTCTAACCACGGCATGATGTCTTGGCGACGGGCTTCATCGAGTGCGGCCATTGGTTCATCAAGTAGAAGTAATCGAGGGTCAGTGGCCAGCGCACGGGCGATGGCCACGCGTTGTCGCTCACCACCTGATAACGATTCAGGTCGTCGACCAAGCAAAGCACCAATACCTAGAAGCTCGATGCTATATTCAAGCGGATGTTTGGATTGGCTTCGTTTGAGCCCGAAGTTTAAGTTTTGTTGCACAGACAAGTGCTCAAACAAACTGGCCTCTTGGAACACATAGCCAATCGGTCTCTGCCAGACAGGAACCGTTTTTTTTTGTTCACTGTCGTGCCAGACGTCGTGTCCAATTGCGATACGACCTTTGAACGTTGACTCTAGGCCGGCCACGCAACGCAGCAGCGAGGTTTTGCCGCTACCAGATGGCCCAAACAAAATCGTAATGCCACGATCAGGCAAAACCAAATCACAGCAAAGCTTGAAATTGGGTCGATTCAGATCCAAGCGGATTTGTATGCTGTTGCTCATGACAACATCGCGCGAGTTTGGCGTTTCATCAAGGCCAGCCACAATAGCACTACAAAAGAAAAAATCACCATGATGGCGGCCAGCCAGTGGGCCTGTGCGTACTGCATGGATTCAACGTAGGTGTAGATTTCAGTTGAAACGACACTGGTCTGGCCAGCAATGTTGCCACCGATCATGAGTACTACGCCAAACTCGCCCACGGTATGCGCAAAGCTCAGGATTACCGCTGTCAGAATGCCTGGCTTGGCCATGGGAAGGGCGATATTAAAAAAAGCATCTATGGGACGAGCCCTTAGGGTGGCGGCGACCTCCATTGGGCGTGTTCCCATGGACTCGAAGGCATGTTGAATCGGCTGCACTGCAAATGGCAAAGAAAACACGATTGAACCGATAACCAGCCCAGTGAAAGTAAATGAGAGCAATCCCATGCCGATGGTCTCAGTGATTTGACCGATAGGTCCACTCGGACCCATCATCACCAGGAGGTAAAACCCAAGAACCGTGGGTGGTAACACCAAAGGCAATGTCACCATGGCACTGACGGGGGCACGCCAGCGTGACCGTGTTTGCGACAGCCACCAAGCCAAGGGTGTGGCAATGATGAGTAGGCAAAGCGTGGTGACCGTGGCTAAGCGTAAGGTCAGCGTGATGGCATCAACGGCGCTTTGGTTGAGTATCGACTCAAGAGCATTCATTTTTTGGGCCCCAGTTGATCGGTTGCGCGGCAAACCTCACCCTTCAGGGCGGGGTCAAGAGCGCGGACGGCGAAGCCGTCCGGTTTGGTACTTCTAGTGTAGTGTCTGTTGCTATTCTATGTACTGCCGGATGACGGCAATGGGTGCGCCAGCGCTTCTTGCGAAACCTCGGACCGTTTTTCTTTCGAATCATGCGGCGGGAAACGGAAACTTTGGGCGGGGTCGTTCACCAGCAGGTGTATCGGGTCATCCTCGCCGTCGATGCCGTCGATTCCGTCGAACGCCACCCGTTGCGCTTCAAAGCCTGTGCTGACGCTTGCGAACATCGGGCGCAGGTCGTCTGGAATTTTTTTTGTGAATACGTCACGGCGGTATTTCGTTACGAATAGCAAAATATAATTTAGCCATGCAGCGCTGACAGGCCTACAAATACGAACTGATGCCAAATGGCGAGCAAGCGCGCGGCATACGCCGCTTCACGGGCTCGTGCCGGTTCGCCTATAACAAGGCGCTGGCGATGCAAAAAGAGAATCGCGAAGCAGATCACTAGTTCATTGGCTACGTCGCCATGGCCAAGCACTTGACCGGGTGGTGCAATGGTTCTGACACGCCTTGGCTGAAGGATGCGCCGTGTCACCCGCTGCAACAAGCCTTGAAGGATTTGGAGCGGGCGTACAAGAATTTCTTCGAGAAACGCGCCGACTTTCCAACATTTAAGCGCAAGGGTAGCGGTGATACGTTTCGCTACCCCGACTCAAAACAGATCAAGCTCGATCAGAGTAACGAC
Source organism: uncultured Burkholderiaceae bacterium (assembly GCA_963926245.1). GTDB lineage: Bacteria > Pseudomonadota > Gammaproteobacteria > Burkholderiales > Burkholderiaceae_B > Algicoccus. The sequence continues at coordinate 30,162 of CAWUWI010000026.1, forward strand.
TGCATCTTTCTACCCAAGCTCGGCTGGCAGCGTTACAGCAACAGCCGTGATGTGCTGGGCGAGGTTCGCAATGTCACCATGAGCCAGTCGGGTGTAAAGTGGTTCGCATTGATTCAGACGCAACGCAACGTCGAACAGCCCCTACCCAGCGTGCCCACTGCGACGACGGCCATCGGTATCGATGTTGGCATTACCCGGTTCGCCACCCTAAGCGACGAAAGCCATATTGCGCCGATCAACAGTTTCAAGAAACATCAGTAACGCCTTGCGCGCTACCTGCGCAGCATGAGCCGCAAGGTCAAGTTCAGCAGCAACTGGAAGAAGGCCCGGGCCCGCGTCCAGAAGATTCACACCGGCATTGCCCGTGCCCGAAAAGACTTTCTGCACAAAACCACAACGACGATTAGCCAAAACCACGCGCTCGTGTGTATTAAGGATTTGCAGGTACGGAACCCACCGAAGCGACTCGCAAATCATCGCGAAGCGCCGTATGAATCCTCGTCCTTTAGGGTGGGGAGGATGTCAAAACCGAACTGTTTGATGATGTCTTGTGCCTGTGAGCTTGCTAAAAATGTCAGAAAGGCTTTGCCCATGAAGGGATTTTTACTGGCATTGAGCAATACCGCGTCTTGCCGAATCAGCGGGTACCAGTTTTGTGGTGGTTGCCAAACCGATCCAGCAATCGGCTGGTCAGCGGTTTGAATTTGAGACAGCGCCACAAACCCTAGTTCAGCGTTACCTGAGGCGACAAATTGATGGGTTTGCCCAATGCTTTGACCTTGGACGCGTTTTTTGAGCCAAGCATCGGCAAGGCCTAAGTGCTTTAGTACGGCTTGAGCGGCTGCGCCGTAGGGGGCTACCGCTGGATTGGCAATCGCAAAGCGCGTAAAGTCGCCGGCTTTGAGTTTTTCTACGGCCTGCGCCTGAGTGCCAAACAGACCAGGCTCGGGGCTCCAGAGCGCCAAATGGCCAATGGCATACGTTAGGCGTGTTTTAGGATCAGCCAGGCCCTCGTCGATTAAGTTTTGAATGGTGATTGTGTCTGCTGCCAGCAGCACATCAAAGGGCGCGGCTTGGCGGATTTGAGCATAGAATTTCCCGGTTGAACCGGCGCTGATTGATACTTTGATGCCGCTTGAGCGCTCGAATTGTTGCGCCAGTGTCACCATGGGTGCAGCAAAGTTGGCCGCGACCGCTAACCGTAAAGGTGTTTTCTCAGCCGCGAATATGGGCGCATTGGCCGTGCTTAGCACCATCAGGCTGGCGCCCGTCAGCAAGACTTGTCGCCGCCTTTGAGTGATGGGGCTGCGTTTATGAAAGCTTTGCATGTTTGCTATTCACTTTTAGAATAGCGTAATGGTAACATTCGCTATTCTTTTTGAGAATAGCGCCATGATTCTGAGGTGCCGCACTTTGACGGTGGCAGCCCAATCCGAGCCTACCACCTAATTCGAGGGTGTTCTCAATGTCGCAAAAGCCGTCTGAAGTTGACAGTCTAGATGCCGCCGCTGGTGCGGTGCCAAACGTCTCGCAAGCGTTATCCGATGGCGTTACTGATAAGCGATTGGCCGTTCTGCGTGGTGTGGCCAATACGGGCTCAATATCAAAGGCTGCGCGTCAAGTGGGCGTGAGTTACAAGTCAGCATGGCAAGCCATTGAGACACTCAGTCACTTAGCCGGCACAGCATTGGTTGTGAAAGTCGTGGGCGGCGCCGGTGGTGGTGGCGCTCGATTGACGATAGCCGGTGAGGGTTTGTTGCAAGCCAGTGCGCAGTGGCAGACGCTCCAACAAGCGTGGTTTAAGCAACTCGGTCAACAGTCTTTTGGTTTGTCACGTTCGGTCTCAATGGGGCATGCGGGGCTAAAAGGCCAAGCGGGCTTAAGCCTAGGCATGCAAACAAGCATGCGTAATTGTTGGCCGGTGATCGTTGAGCGTTGTGAGGTCAATACATCACGTGCACGCATTGAATGCCAGCTGTCTGATGGTCAAAAAATTTGGGCGCAGATCACGCCTGAAAGTCAGCAGCTATTGGGTCTAGCACCGGGACTGTCAGTTGTGGCGATGTGCAAAGCCAGTGCGATCAGTGTTCGCGACAACCACGGTGCAATTAAGCAGCTTGGTGGGAATACTTTACGCGGTCAAGTCAGGGGTTTTGAAGGCGCGGACATTGCCACGCACGCCGGTGCCGTGAGTGTGGTGGTCTTAGCTGACGTTTGCCTGTTAGGCTATTGGTTGGGTAACGGCTCGGTACAAATCGGTGATTGGGTCACGATTGATGTTGATTCCACGGCCTTGGTCATAGGGCGCGAAATGAGCGCCATTTGAAACAAAGATAAACGCATTAAATGGCGCGACGAAATCCGCAAGCCCCTTAATAAGGAGAAACTAATGAGTATTACGATTGATTGGGCGAACTTCACGCCGTGGTTATCGCTTTTTGGTGGAGTGCTTATTGGTTTGGCAGCCGTGATGCTGATGGCCTTCAAGGGTCGTATCGCCGGTATTAGCGGCGTGTTGGGCGGCTTATTACAGTTCTCAAATGTGCCGAAAGGTCATTTCAGTTGGCGCTTGGCGTTTGTCTTGGGATTGCTACTGTCGAGTGCCATTTACGGTTCGGTTTGGCAGATGCCCAGCTCTGTGATCGAGTCAGGCTATCCGTTACTGATTGTGGCGGGTTTGTTGGTGGGTTTTGGGACGCGGATGGGTTCTGGTTGCACCAGTGGTCATGCGGTTTGCGGTATTGGCCGATTGTCGATGCGGTCAATTACGGCGACTTTGAGTTTCATGGTGAGTGGTTTTGTGACGGCTTATCTCTTATTTCACGTCTGGTGAGGATCACCATGCAAACATTTTTGGTCTTTATTTCAGGTTTGGTTTTTGGGGTCGGCTTGATCGTGTCTGGCATGAGTAATCCCGCCAAAGTGATTCACTTTTTAGACATTGCGGGGTCTTGGGATCCGAGTTTGGGTTTTGTGATGCTTGGTGCGATACCGGTGGCTTTCGTGGGTTTGCGCTTGATAGAAAAGCAAGGTCAGACGGTTTATCAAGAACCCTTGCACCTTCCCGGTAAAACCCACATCGATCGTTCACTGATTGTGGGTGGTTTTATATTTGGAGCTGGCTGGGCGATGGCGGGGTTTTGCCCCGGCCCAGCGCTCGTGGCGCTGGGTGCTGGTTATGGCAAAGCCCTGGTGTTTGTGGTGGCCATGATTGCAGGCATCCTGATTCATGATCATCCGTTTAAGCGCCTTATGAAACGAAACTGATGGTGCAGGTTAGTCGTTGGGCTAATGATGGCGTACCAAGGATTGATGATCAAATGACCGATCACCAAGTGATCGTTTGGCCGCGGTAATCCAAAAACTGAGCCCCTGGTTTTGCCACAGTCGCGTCTAGCGTTTGTAGCAAACCTTCGGCTGAAACCTCAGGCGTGATCACATCATGACCCCCAGCAAACGGACCTGAAAGACTTGACGCTACGGTACCAGGTTGCAAGGCCACCACAGCGGCTTGTGGTCTCTTGCGCTGAATCTCGATGGCAGCCGTTTGCAAAAACATATTCAATGCCGCTTTCGAAGCCCGGTAACCGTACCAACCGCCTTTATGATTATCAGAGATGCTACCGACGCGGGCTGAAAGTTTGGCGTAAAGGCTGCGCTCTTTGGCCAAGAGTGGTGAAAAGTGTTTGATCAAGAGGGCCGGACCAATGGCGTTAATCTCAAAGGAGCGCTGCAACTTGGCGGCATTGAGTGCGCCAAGGTTTTTTTCTGGGCCGTGGCCGTCAATGATGAGTGCACCGGTCGCATCGATGATGAGATCAAAGGGTGCATCGGCTTTTAACGATTCAGCGGCTTGCGCCATGCTGGCTTCATTTTTTAAGTCAAAACCAGCATGGGTGGCACGTGAAAGGCCGGTGACGAGTGCGCAGTTGGGATCAGCAATAATTGCTTCTAGCAGTGCACGGCCGATGGCGCCATGTGATCCAATCACTAGGGCATGATAGTGATGGCCAAGTGTTTGCATACTTACTCTCCGAGGTTTGTGTTGCCGATAAGCAAGCCGCTATGCCGTTATGTCATTCGACGGGTTTTGGCGTAATTGACGCCTATGATGGCACTCACCATTACCAGACCACCTGCGATGGTACGCAAGGATGGCGTTTCATGAAACAAAAGCCACGCCGCAACAATGGCATAAGCGGGTTCAAGCGCGATTACCAGACCAGCAACACTGACTCGCATACGCGCCAAACTAAAAACAAACAAAGAGTGCGATAAGCCGGTGCAGAAAACACCCAGTAACGCCAACCAGAACCAAGACAGAGGTGATAGGGCGCTTAATGCCGGTAAAGCCCAAGCAGCCATGAGCAGCATCACGATCACGTTTTGATTGCGAGCCACACGGATGGGATTAACGCCGGCAAGTGAGAGGCTGTTAAAGACGGCCATCGCAGCAAAAGAAAAACCAGACGCCAAGCCCATCAAGAAACCAAAGGTATTGGCATCGGTCAAATCAAGACTTGGTGTCATCAGCGCCAGACCGACCGTCACCACAAGGGTTCGGATCCAATCCATGCGGGTCACCCGATTTGGCGTGATCACGGCCTCGATGAGGGTAATGAAGGCCGCAAAGCTGCTAAAACCGAGCGTGGCAAATGCCACGCCAGCGGTCTTAACCGATACAAAAAAAGTCACCCAGTGGATCGCCAATATGAATCCAGACCCTAAACATCGAGTCCATATTTGAGCGTCGGTTAAAGGACTCGCCGCTTGGTTGCTTGGGTCGTTGGGCTGGTCGCTCCAGAGCCACAAAATGGGTGAGAGTGCGGCCACTGCAAAAATAGCGCGGCCGAACGTGATCACGTCGCTGTCGGCCTCAATCAGGGTGCTGAGAATTCCAGTCATGCCAAACAGGAAGGCAGCGAGATGGATGGAAATGATGTTGCGCTTCAAACGAATGCTCTAAATAAAACTGAGAGATTTAGTCTATCTGAAATGGTCAATGGGAGTCTGTGCGGCCAGTTGCAAAATCAGTGGTTCAGTGGGTCAGCAAGAACAGGCCTAACGCCAAAAGTTATCCAATGCGCTTTGTGCATTAAATCGATGTGCCACTTGCGCTTGCAATAACTCAGCGGTGGCTAGGGCATCGGTGACCGCGTGGTGAGGGTTGTAAAAGGGCAGGCCGTAGCGCGCCCGGCTGTCAGCCAAACGAATGGAAACGGGTTTGACGGTTTTGTTGTGAAACCAACGGTCCCACCAGCTGGGCATAGGCTGATTTCGATAGAGGCGTGCCTCGAGTTCCATGGTGTCAATCATGGGCATCTCAATGGGCTCATTGATCATACGGGTCAAGGCATTATTTAAGAAAGACCGTTCAATGGCTCGGCAATGGACCACCAGCACGTGGCCCGCAATGGCCTCTAGTAAGGGCGCTAAGATGTCGATTAATTTTGGGGCATCGGCGACTTGAGAGTGCGTGATGCCATGCAAGGCGATGGATGCATCGGCCATGGGCACATGAGGCTGGACAATCCAGTGCTTGGCGCGGCTGGCCTCGATACGATTAAGCGTCATGGGCAATATGCCAATACTAACAATGCCGTCGCGGGCGGGATTTAACCCAGTAGTCTCGACGTCCATGGCCATCAGCGGTACTTCTCCTAAGGGCGTCTGTCCACTGACCATGCCTGCGGCATAGTAAGCCCGCAGGCGCGGGTCAGTGGTCTGTGCTGCCAACGACTGAAAACGACCGGCCCAGTCCAGCGGCTGGCGTGCGCTGGCTCTTGCTTGACTCGGTAAGTTAAGAAGGCTGCCGTGCAACAAACCATCGACTCCTTGAAAGGCCGGTGAAAGTCATTAAGCCAGTCGACCGGGTTGGTATCGGAATTTAAGGTACTTTTGTGCGTTGGCTAGGATTAAGAAAGCATCGCGAAGGTTTTTTCGTTCAAACTCAGAAAGATTTTCAGGTTCCATGCTGTTGTCGGGTTCTTGGCCCGCGACAATATCTTGCGCTTGATTGCGCGCACGAACCAATGAGATGAACTCAAGTGCGTCTCTCAAGTCAGGGCCACGGCCAGGCGGCAAGATATTGGCCTTGATGATGTCTTGCAACCTGTCGAAAGAGTTTCGGCTACGAGAACCAATGGCCAAGGCATGAATCCGGATGAGATCCGTCAGTGGTGCTGTGCCGCGTCGTTTGAGGTTGATGGCGCGCGTGTGGCGACCATCGGGCTCGACCACAAAGTCTTTAAAGAACCCGATGGGTGGTGTGCGCCGCAAGGCGTTGCGTCCCATGCTGGCCAAAAAACGACTGTTGCCTTTGGCCTTCTTGGCAATCAAAGCGCGCAGGGTTTCAGCAAACGCGGTACGACCATAAACACCATCAAGATCAAAAAAGATGTTGCTCGTCAGAAGCGACTCGGGTGTTGGCGAATCGATCCAATTCGTAAAGTACTGCTGCCACACGCGTAAAGGCTGACGCCATTTTGGGTTGGTGGCCATGACATCACCCGTGCAGTAACCATAGCCACAAGCAGCCAAACCGTCACTGACGAATTTGGCGACATTGCTAAAGTAAGCGTCGTGCTTTTCTGGGTCGAATCGATTGTCTAAGATCATGGCGTTGTCTTGATCAGTCACAATCAATTGCTCTTGGCGCGCCATGCTGCCAAGGGCTAAAAAGCAGTAGGGTACGGGGGGTGGGCCAAATTGTGCTTCGGCCAATTCCAATAGGCGCTGCTTGTAGCTTCGTCCAATCGCCCCCATGGCACTGCCCACCATGTGTGAGTTGGCGTCTTCACGAATCATGCGCACAAAACTCGCCCTAACCTCGTCTTTTAGGCTCGCGAGCTCTTCTACGCTTTGCTGGTGGAAAATTCGACCCACCACAAAGAGGCTATTACGTGACTCGTATCTCAGGATGTCAGAAAGCGCCAAAACGCCGATAGGCTTCTCGTTTCTCAACACGGGTAAGTGGTGAACGTTGTGGCGCAGCATCAGCAGCATCGCCTCAAATGCCAGTTGGTCATGACGCACGCAGACAAGATCGGAGGTGGTGATCGTGGAAATAGGATCGCCAAGTGGCAAGCCTTTGGCAACGGCGCGTGTGCGAATGTCACGGTCGGTGATGATGCCCAGAAAGTCGTTTTCTAGAACTAATAATGAAGAGACGCTGGCATCCGTCATGATTGCTGCGGCTTGAGCAATCGAGGTGTCGGCCGAAGCGGTGACAGGCTCACGCGCCAACAGACTTTCAACGCTCGAGTTCATCAACTCGTTGGATTGCTCGCTCTTTGAAATCACGGTCCGCAATCGCGTGCGATCTTCGACTTCGACCAAATCAGCAAAAGCCTCTTGCGTTTCAAAGACTTCTATAAATACTGGCGGTGGTACCAAATAAAGCAACGTGTCTTCGAGCGCTGTGGCGGGAAACCGGATTTGTTGGCGTTGCTGCAGTAACCCAGCCTCACCGAAGTGCCCACCTTCGTTTAGGCGGTTGTAAAGCGTGCCGTCACGCCTGAAGATTTCAACAGCGCCGCTTCGCACCACGTACCAATGCAGAGCGGGTCCACCAAATTGGGTGATGGGGGTGTCGGCTTTGAAGTACTGAACATCCACGGATTTGGCCAGTTTGTGCAAGACGTCGGCGGGCAAACCCAAAAATGGTGGGTGCTTTTCAAAAAAGCCCAGAATTTCGAGCTGCTCACTTTCCATTGCCAGGGTTTGCTCAGTCATTGTGGCTCGCTTTAATCTCTCTCACACTCGATGTTTAGGCTTGCGTGGGTTGGATTTTTTTAAGTTTCTTGGGCCTTGGCTCACTCATTAATCCCTTGATCAGCGAAACCGTCGACACCAGCAGGACAATAGCAAAGGGAAAGCCTGTTGAGACTGCCATGGCTTGCAAAGCAACCAGTCCTCCACCCAAAATCAGTGCAACCGCAACCAAGCCTTCAAAGGTGCACCAGAAAATGCGTTGCGGTGCCGGCGACATGATCTTGCCACCCGATGCAATCACGTCGATCACCAAGGAGCCTGAGTCTGACGATGTCACAAAAAACACCATCACCAAGATGATCGCCACAAAAGAAGTGATTTGCGCCAAAGGCAGTGCGTCGAGCATCAGAAAGATCTGCAATGGCAACTCGCCCTGTGTGACGGCCAAGTAGCCCTGATTAACCACTTGTGAAATAGCCGTGTTCCCAAAAACCGTCATCCACAGTGCACAGGCCAATGATGGCACGATCAAAACCGACACCAAGAACTCGCGCACGCTGCGCCCGCGAGAGACGCGAGCGATAAACATGCCAACAAACGGCGACCAAGAAATCCACCAAGCCCAGTAGAACGCCGTCCAACCTTGCGCAAAGTTGGTGTCTTCTCGACCGACTGGGTTGCCGAGCGCCGGTAAATATTCCAAATACGCCCCCAGGTTTGAGAAAAACCCGGTGATGATGGCAAGCGTGGGGCCCACCACAATCACAAAAACCAGCAGCACGATCGCCAATATCATGTTGATTTCAGACAATCGCTTCACGCCAGCATCTAGCCCTGCCAAGACGGATATCAAAGCAATGGCGGTAATGCCGATGACCAACAAAATCTGTGTCATGTCGCCTAGCGGTATACCAAATAAAAAATGCAAACCAGCGGCTGCCTGCGAGGATCCTAAGCCAAGTGAAGTGGCCAATCCAAACATGGTGGCCAAAACGGCCAGAATGTCAACCAAATGGCCTGGCCAACCCCAGATGCGCTCGCCCAAGAGGGGATAAAAGACCGAACGGATGGTCAGTGGCAAGCCTTTGTTAAAAGAGAAAATTGCCAAACCCAGTGCCAATACCGCGTAAATCGCCCAAGGGTGTAGTCCCCAGTGGTAGATGGTCGCAGCCATCGCCAGGCGTTGCGCTTGTTCGCTATCGCCCGCGGCCGCACCAAGCGGTGCCCAGTCGGTTCGTGCACCCGCTTCAGTGGCTGTGCCACCGAGGGCGCTGTTAAAGTGAGACAGTGGCTCCGAGACGCCATAAAACATCAGTCCAATACCCATGCCAGCGGCAAACAGCATTGAAAACCAGCCCAGATAGGAATAGTCAGGTTTGGCCTCGGTACCGCCGATGCGAACCCGTCCGAGTGGCGATATGGCGATCCCTAAGCAAACCACCACAAATATATTGCCAGCGGTGATAAAGAACCAGTCAAGGCTTGACGTTAACCAACCGCGAACATTGCCAAACAAGGGTTCGGCCTGCGTTTGAAAGGTCATCGTCAAGACCACAAAGGCGATGATCAAAAGGGCCGAAATGGCAAATACTTTATTGTGGATATCAAGACCGAATGGCCCGACATTCATGAAGATATTGTCTTGTCCAATGGTGTAGTCCGTGTCGATTTGATTGACATCGCCGTCGGGTGTCCTGGGGTCACGGTGATTGTCGTCTGGGGACTCGGTCATGCTGATCCTCTTGTCGTGTGCATGAGCAACTCGCACATTAAGTGGGACTTTGTTCGGGCGCCACTGCTAGCTCGTGGCAGTCTTTCACCTTAACACGGTGTCAGTTTCAGTATCGAAAGATGCATCGTAATGGTGCAAAGGTGCTACTTAGAAGCTGGCGAAGTACTGACAGGAGACGGACCCACAGGAGACGGACCCACAGGAGACGGAAGGGTGGCGGGTGTCACATTCGGAGTTGGTGCGAGTGCTGGGGTGGGGGCAGATGCAGGCATGACGAGCGCTGGTTTGGTTGTGAAGACCAAGTCACCCAGCCCCAAGCTGATAGTGGGCACATAAGAAATAAGCATCAAGCAACTGATGATCACCAACACAAAGGGTAAAAGGTGCTTGATGACTTTGTCTAACGACACCCGAGCGACCGTGCAAGCAGCAAACAAGTTCACACCAAAAGGCGGGGTGATCATGCCAAGGGCCAAGTTGACCACCATGATGATGCCAAAGTGAATAGGGTCAATACCGAAATAAATCGCAACAGGAGTCAAAATTGGTGCGAGAACAATAATGGCAGCAGAGGTTTCAATGACCATGCCGATTAAAAATAGCGCACCGTTGACACCAATCAAAAAAAGAGCCGGTGAGCTGAAAACCATGGTTAACCATTGGCCGATTTGATCTGGGATGCCAGCGCGCGTGATGATGAAGGCGAATAGACCCGCATTGGCAATGATAAACATAGTGACAGCGCTAGAAAGTACAGATTTTTTCAGTGCCGTGACGACATCGCGCCAGCCCAGTTCGCGGTGAAATGCGGTGCCAACCAATAGCGCATAAAACACGGCCACGACCGACGCTTCGGTGGGCGTGAAGATGCCGCCGTAGATGCCCCCCAAAATGATGACTGGCATCACCAGAGCCCATCCGGCTTTGCCGGTTGCTGAGAGAACCGATAGACGGCCCTCACCATCGTGCTTACCCCAGCCCTTGATCCGGCAGTAGATGTGTACGAAAACTATTAAAGCCAGACCAATTAAAAGTCCAGGAACCACGCCGGCGATAAAAAGTTCGCCAATCGAAATCTCAGCGGCGACACCAAACAAAATCAGTGGAATAGAAGGGGGGATAACCACGCCGAGTTCGGCCGAGGTGGCTTGAAGCGCTGCTGTGTACGGTCTGGGGTAACCATGTCGAACCAAGGCGGGGATGAGAATGGCGCCGATGGCGAATGTGGTGGCCACTGATGAGCCAGACACGGCGGCAAACATCATGCATGTTAGAACCGTGGTCATGGGTAGACCGCCTTGCACACCACCAACCAGGCTTTTGGCGAAATCGACCAAACGTCCAGAAATGCCGCCTTTTTCCATTAAATTGCCGGCCAAAATAAAGAATGGAATCGCAGCGAGCGGAAACCTATCGATAGCGCTAAACATTTCTTTGGGTGCCATGATCAACCGGCTGTTATCAAAAACCGCCAAGCCAAGAACCGCCGCACCACCAATGGACACAGCAATCGACACACTCAGTGCGAAGCCTAACAACATGGTGATTAAAAGGGTAATAGGCATCGTAATATCCGTTACTTCAGCCGGTGAAACTGTTGTCTGTGTTCATGAGAGCAGGCGCTGGTGGGTCAAGATAGTGCGCAACCACGGCCAGCATACTTAGCGCGGCGCCAAATGGGACTGCCGCATAAGCCCAAGCAATTGAAATCTCGATACTGGCGAAGCTCTGAAACCGAACGCGCCAAGCCAGCGAGACACCGAACCATAAGATAGACGCTAGAAACGAGAATGTTGCCAGTGCAATGAAAAGTCGCAGTGCGTCGTGCCACCGGCCTTTTGTGATGCGAAGCATCAAATCCACTGAGACGAGTGCACCCTGACGAATCGCCACCACCACGCCAAGCATCACACACCAAATCAGCAAGCGGCGCATGACCTCCTCAGTCCATACTGAAGGTTGCGACAAAACGAATCGGGTTGTTACCTGCCAGAGTCCCAAACAACTGATGACTGCCAACAAAATGGTGGCAATGGCAAAAGACAATCCGGTCAACCATCGGTCAAGTGTAAGAATGAATGAGCGCATCAAGCGTATATTAGTTGTTTCGCATGCCGTTTGCATAAGGCGATGTGCTAGAGAGTAAGGAAATAAGACCTCATGCGATCAGATTTTGCGTTTTATTACCAGCACCGTGTGCGTTGGTCAGAGTGTGACCCTCAGTGGGTGGTTTTTAACGGTCATTATTTGACGTTTTTTGATGTGGCAATCACCGAATATACGCGCGCTGTGGGTCTGCCCAGCGTAATGGCGCAGCAAAGGTCGGGCGCTCAGTTCTTTGCACGCAAAGCCAGCATTGAATATCATGTGCCAGCCAAGTACGACGACATGCTCGACATTTGTGTGCGCTTGGCCTATCTCGGTCGTAGTAGTGTGCGCTTCGTGATTGAGATTTATCGGGACCAAAAGCTTTTAACCACAGGCGAGTTGGTTTACGTTTATGTCGATACGGCTTTGGGCGCGAGTGTTGTTTTACCTCAAGCGCAGCGAGCCGCGGTCTTGGCTTTTGAGATTACACCAGTACAACTTGGCGCATCAGGTGTAGACGCGGCTTGAATGGCAAAAAAAATTAAATGGTGAGTGATTGACATGAATATTCTTATCACTGGTGGTGCTGGCTTTTTAGGGTCAAAGCTTGCCAAAACCCTTTTGGAAATTGGGTTGCTTTCGAATCGACCCATTGTGTCATTGGTCCTGACCGATCAAGTTGAGCAGGGCGATCCGGCTATCAGTCGTGATCCACGTGTCACGACGCACACCGGTGACCTGCTTGAAACGTTGCCGGTTTTGTTTGACACGCCTTTTTATCCTTTTGATGCGGTGTTTCACTTGGCCTCAGCCGTATCAGGCGAGTGTGAGGCAGACTTTTCTCTAGGCCTTCGGGCCAATCTGGCCACCACAGAGCATTTGTTGGAATACCTCAGGCGTCAGGCCGAACAACATGGGGTTATAGCGCAATTGTTCTTTGCCAGTTCAGTGGCGGTGTTTGGTGGGGATCCTGGCGTGCCGATGCCTGCTGTTATCACGGATGGCACGCTCGCTGTGCCGCAGTCCAGCTATGGCATCCACAAATTTATCTGTGAGCAGTTGATGGCTGATTACACCCGAAAAGGTTTTATCGATGGGCGGGCAGCTCGACTCATGACCGTTTCAGTTCGCCCTGGCCGCCCCAATGGCGCGGCTTCTGGTTTTTTATCTGGCATGATTCGCGAGCCTTTGGCAGGTGAACAGACCGTATGTCCAGTCCATCCACAGACTCGGGTTGCCTTGGCCTCGCCAGACAACACGATCAAAGGTATCTTGACGGTCATGCAAGCCTCACGAGAAAACTTGCAAGGGCGCACGGCAATCAACTTGCCAGCGCTGACCGTTAGCATCGCCCAAATGCAGCAAGCACTCATCGATATCGCAGGCATTGAAACGGCCGACCTGATTCGGTTTGAGCCTGACGATGCGATTGCCCGAATCGTGGGTGGTTGGCCTGCTCAGTTTGAATGTGCGCGCGCTGCAGCCCTTGGTCTGACGCCAGATGCGTCTTACGACAGCGTGATTCAACAATACATTGAGTCGTTGGCCTAGCTTAGGCGAGGGCGCAGGCTTTAAGGATTGAATAGCCCTGTGCCTTTGTCACCAAAACGTCACTGAAATGTCATTTGCCTTTCAAAAGGGCTGAGCAAGAAGACAAGTCATGAACGATCCGCACCTTGCAACACCGGCCCGCGGCCCGGCCCACGCCCCGGCCCACGCCCCGGCCCACTAACGGGCCATCTGGATTGCTGACGTGCAATTGGACACGGCCGGATTCAAAGCGGAATTTTTGCTGGACTTTTTGTGCTTCAGTGAGTTTTGGGATTTGTATCTCATTGGTGACATCATCGACGGCTGGTAACTCAAAAAGAACTGGTACTGAAAGCAGTCTCACAATGATATGGTGCAGAAAGTGCTGCGCAAGTCTCGCAAGGGTACGCGCGTGACTTATGTGGCTGGCAACCATGATGAAGTCTTGTGTCAATTTATTGGTATGGATTTTGTTGAAATTCGCATCGTTAACGAAACCACAAACCACCTGCTCGATGGTCGCAAGATGTCGCTCACCCATGGTGTCTTTTTTGACGAGATTATCCAGCACGCCAAGTGGTTGGCGTATTTGGGCGATAGCCTCTACACACTGATACTCAAACTTAACGATGCGTTTAACCGTTCGCGTTATCGGTTGTGGATGTCTTGCTGGTCCTTGTCGCAGTATCTGAAGCCTCGTGTCAAAAACGCCGTGTCCTTTATCACCGAGTTTGAACAAGTCTTGGTCAATGAGGCGCGCCGTCGGGGGGGGGTGATGGGGTGGTGCGAACGCTTGGCAATACCCGCATCCATTTATAAGCCTTGGGTGTTAAAGTCGAGATGTTGTCACCGCAGTCCTTTGAGACCTTGCCCCCACCCCGGCGATTGTTGAGGACTTGCGCACGCGAGGCTTTCGTCACGTGGTGCATTGGACTCAAGGCGTGGATCATGCGATTTTTGTCCGCGAATTGAGCAGAAACCAGCCAATAAAAACAATCCGATTTTTCTTTATGCCGGTCGATTGGCGATTGAAAAAAATGTTGAAGCGTTTTTGCGATTGAATTGCCAGAGCAAAAATGGGTGGCAGGTGAAGGCCCTATGACGGATTCACTGAAGAAAAAATATCCCAACGCCTGCTACATTAGGGTGATCATTTAAAGATGAGCTGGCTCATCTTGACAGCCAAGCCGATGTTTTTTGTTTTTCCAAGTCTGACCGACACTTTTGGCTTGGTCACGGCACAAGCCATGGCCTGTGGTTTGCCGGTTGCAGCAGTTCTTGTCATGGGACCGATTGACGTGGTGGGTCAAAGCGGTGCAAGCGTCATAGATGAAGACTTACGAGCAGCCTGTTTGGCTCGCCTTGAGCTTTCGCGCGACCGAGCCATCGCCCGTGCGAGCCAGTACATCTGGTCAGTGGCAACGGTTCAATTTTTTGCGGCACTCAAACCCATGCGCGCGCGCAATGAGTCGTAGATCGGTTCGCCGCGTAAGAGGCTGGCGACCAAAGCGGCCATTACGCTGGCAATAAGCAATGGAATCATGAGGGAGACAGTGCCACTCATCTCACAGATCAACAAAATACCAGTGACTGGTGCACGAACCACTGCGGTAAAAAAGGCCGCCATGCCGACCAGTGCGAAGGCGCTTGGGCTCAGTAATTCAGTGGCGGGCATGATGACATTAGCGCCAGAGGCAAACAGCGCACCTGTTGCTGCCCCGACGAGCAATAGCGGTGCGAACAAACCACCGGGTGTTCCCATCGAGTAGGACAAAGGACCAACCACCCAGCGCACCAGTAATAGCAGCAGCAGAGCGCTCATGCCAAGTTGGCCAGCCAAAATGGTGTTGACCTGCAACTCACCGCCACCGACCCATTGGGGTTGCCAATAAGCCAGCAGTCCAATCAATGCACCAATGATGCCTGCTTTGACGACAGGTGAGACCTTGGGGGCGGTGTTGTGAAAAAGATTCAAACCTAATAAGACGCTCTTGTTGTACAGCACACCCAAGCCACCGACCAAAGCCCCAAACACGGTGTAGACCAGAAGCTCGATCTTGGTGGTGGGTAAAAAGTCATTCACCAAAAATTCGACGTTATCGCCAAAGTAGCCGCGGTAGACCGCCATGGCGCTAGCAATGGCGACTAAGGTAGTCAGCACGCGGCGCATGGTTGTCTGGTGTGCAACTTCTTCGATAACGAAAGCCGCGCCCGATAGCGGGGCGTTGAAAGCCACTGATAGGCCGCAACCGGCCACCGCTGTGTAAAGCATCGATCGATCGCTCTGACTGAATCCGAACAGTTTGCCGCACTGTGTGCCAATGACAGCGGCCATTTGAATGGTTGGGCCTTCACGACCAAGCGCCAAACCGGGCACCATGGCCAGTAAACCGCCGAGGTATTTAATTGGCAGAACACGCAGTGGGGCAGGCTCAGCTTGCTCACGCATGACTGCTTCGACATGTTGCACGCCGCTGCCAGCGGCGCTTGGCGCAAAAGTGACCAACCATCGAGCGATAGCCACGCTTACGGCAACCACCACCATGGCGGCAAGCCAACCGGGTACACCCAAAAATCCGTTTCTTTTCCATTGAGCGAGCAGTTCCAGAAAACCAGCGCTGCCGTGTGTCAGCAACCAGTGAAAACTGCCTCCGACCAAACCAACACAAACACCCGCCACTGCGGCTACAGCCAAAAGCGGCACAAGTGCACGTGTCATGGTGTCGAACGTTTCGTCGACTTGATCGGTCTCTAGAGCCATTTACTGTCCTTTGTCGTAACTGGTTACACGATGGCGAATCGTAACCGTTGTCGTTTAATTTGTGCAGAGCGCTGAAAAATCAGGGGTTTACGCCTAAGACCTTGGCCGTCACTGGTAATTCGGCTCTCGTGACCGTTTCCCGGTGCTAATATTCACGCTTCTTGATCTGAAAACCGACACACAAAAATGGTAGAGACAATGAACTTGAATGCGCCCGCTTATGTCAAACACGAAGGTCTAAAGCGCTGGGTCGCTGAAATCGCCGCTAAAACCAAACCCAGTTGCATCGTTTGGTGTGATGGCTCTGAGCAAGAGTACGCTCAGTTGTGTGCTGAGATGGTTGCTGCGGGCACGCTTATCCCCCTTAACGCGCAAAAGCGTCCAAATTCGTTTCTAGCCCGATCGGCACCTGATGATGTGGCGCGCGTCGAAGACCGCACCTTCATTTGCACGCCTAGCAAGTCCGAGGCCGGCCCGACCAACAATTGGATGGCGCCAGATGAAATGCGTCAAACCCTAGAGGGCTTGTTTGACGGTTGTATGCAAGGTAGAACACTTTACGTGGTCCCATTTTCTATGGGGCCTTTAGGCTCCCCTATTGCGCAAATCGGCATCGAGCTAAGTGACTCGCCTTACGTTGCCGTCAACATGCGAATGATGACGCGCATGGGCCGAGCCGTCTATGACGTGCTTGGCACAGACGGCCAATACGTGCCTTGCGTGCATACGGTAGGTGCGCCCTTGGTTGACGGCCAAGCTGACGTGGCGTGGCCATGCAATAAAACCAAGTACATCGTTCATTACCCTCAAACCCGTGAGATTTGGTCATACGGCTCCGGTTATGGTGGCAACGCATTGTTGGGCAAGAAATGCTTTGCTTTGCGTATTGCGTCGACGATGGGCCGAGCGGCTGCCGAAAAGGCTGACTCTTCGGGCTGGTTAGCCGAGCACATGTTGATCCTCGGCGTGCAAGCACCTTGGGGCAAGAAATACCACGTTGCTGCTGCTTTTCCATCGGCCTGTGGAAAAACCAACTTTGCCATGTTGATTCCGCCCGCTAGCTTGTCGCAACAGGGCTGGAAAATCACCACCATCGGTGATGATATTGCTTGGATTAAGCCTGATGCGAAGGGTCGTTTGCGTGCTATCAACCCCGAGGCTGGCTACTTTGGTGTAGCGCCAGGCACTAACGATCAGTCAAACTTTAACTGCATGGCATCGCTGAAAGAAAATGTGATTTTTACCAATGTGGCGTTGACCGATGATGGCGATGTTTGGTGGGAAGGCATGACCAAAACGCCACCGGCGCACTGCATTGACTGGCGCGGCAATGATTGGACACCAGAATCAGCGAAAAAGGACGGCATCAAGGCTGCACATCCTAACGCTCGGTTCACCGTTAGTGCCATTCAAAACCCTGTTTTGGATGAGGCCTGGGACGATCCTGCTGGTGTTGAAATCGACGCCTTCATTTTTGGTGGCCGCCGATCATCAACGGTGCCGCTGGTGACTGAGGCCCGTAGCTGGGAAGAGGGTGTTTACATGGCGGCTACGATGGGGTCAGAAACCACCGCTGCTGCCATGGGTAAGCAGGGTGTGGTGCGTCGGGATCCATTCGCGATGCTGCCATTCTGTGGCTACAACATGGCCAATTACTTCTCTCATTGGCTGCAGTTGGGTGAAAAAATCGAAGCCACAGGCGCGGCATTGCCCAAGATTTTTTGCGTCAATTGGTTCCGTACCGACGATCAAGGCCGATTTGTATGGCCAGGCTTTAGCGAAAATGCCCGGGTACTGAAGTGGATGTTGGCTCGCATTGAAAACAACGCCGGTGGTGTTGAGCATGTCTTCGGTGTGACACCACGCTACGAGGACTTGGATTGGGCGGGCTTGGAGTTCTCTGAGGATCTCTTTAAGGCGATAACGTCAATAGAGACAGATGCTTGGAAACAGGAGTTTAAGTTGCATGATGAACTTTTCCAGACGCTTTCTGAAGGTCTGCCGCCTAATTTTCTTAAAATTCGTGTTGAACTAGAAGCCAGGCTGGGTTAGCAACCAGCGTTTCGTCCGTCGGCCTCTTTTTTAGATGAATCGCAAAACAGAAAACCTGCCTAAATGGCGGGTTTTCTGTTTCGCGATGTTTGAGGTGCGCATCAGTTGCGGTCTGTGTCATTCGATGGCTTAATCTAATAGTGTTCGTTTTAAATCATAAAAATCAACAACCCATGCCCGAGGTGGCTCATGACGCTAGACGCGATTTCGCACCGAGAACGTAATGCCAAAATTTTGGCAACGCTAGGGCCTGCTAGCAGCGATCGAGAGACCATTCATGCGCTCTTTAAGGCCGGTGTTGATGTGTTTCGTTTTAACTTCAGTCATGGCACTCATGCTGATCACAAAGCACGCTACGAATTGGTTCGTGAAATTGAACGTGAGGTTGGGCGACCAGTCGGGATTTTGTTGGACTTGCAGGGTCCAAAACTTAGACTCGGTGCCATTGAGGGCGGCAAGATTGCCGTTACGATCGGGCAGACGATTGTCCTCGATCTTGATCCCACACATGGCAATTCGGTGCGCTTGCCTTTGCCGCACCCAGAGATTTTCGCTGCTATCAAAGCTGGTGATGATCTACTGATCGACGACGGTAAGGTTCGTTTGCGAGTTCTAGATGCCAATGCGCAGTCGGCCCGGGTCAAAGTGCTCAATGATGGTGTATTGTCAGATCGTAAGGGCGTGAATGTTCCTGGTGCCATATTGCCGATGTCGGCTTTGACAGGAAAAGACCGTCAGGATTTGGACTTTGGCTTGTTGTTGGGCGTCGATTGGGTGGCACTGTCGTTCGTGCAACGACCTGAAGACATTGAAGAGGTCAAGGCCATTGTGGCCGGTCGCGCTTGGACCATGGCCAAACTAGAAAAGCCTGCCGCGATTGACTCACTTGAGGCTATCATCGCTGCCAGTGATGGCGTGATGGTGGCACGTGGCGATTTGGGTGTTGAGTGTGCGCCAGAAGATGTGCCCGTGCTTCAAAAACGGATTATTCGGGCGTGCCGCGAGGTCGGCAAGCCGGTGGTCGTTGCCACCCAAATGCTTGAGTCAATGATTTCATCGCCTGTACCGACTCGTGCCGAAGTCAGTGACGTTGCTGGCGCGATTTATGATGGCGCCGATGCGGTCATGCTGTCGGCTGAATCGGCTTCTGGTGCCTACCCGGTGGCAGCGGTCACCATGATGGATCGAATCATTCGCGCCGCAGAAAACGACCCTCTGCAGCGCTTGACGATGCAAGCGGTTCAGTCCTACCGAGACACGACCACACAAGATGCCATTTCGGCGGCGATTCGAACGGTGGCAGAAACGTTGCCAGTGGCAGCGACTGTTGCTTTCACTTCATCAGGGTCGAGTGCACTCAGAGTGGCCCATGAGCGCCCACGCACACCGATTCTGAGCTTGACGCCGCACTTAAGTGTTGCCCGACGCTTGACCTTGGTATGGGGTGTGCATTCAACGCAAGCTGCCGATATAACTGATACGGACGAAATCGTGACCCATGCCACGGCAGCGGTCAAACGCCACGGTTTTGGTGAGCCCGGTAGGGCAGTTTTGGTGGCCGCTGGTACGCCTTTTGGTGTGTCAGGCACGACCAATTTGCTGCGTATTGTTTGGTTGCAGTAGCCGATCGATACCGCACGACGATTTTATCGACCGGATCAAGCCCTGGCTTGCTCCAAAACTTGCGCGACGAGTCGCTGCAGCGCCGAGGGCGCGAGCGCACCGCTGACGCGTTGTATTGATTGACCGTGATGAAAAACCACTATGGTGGGGATTGAGCGAATTTGGTGGGCAATGGCCGCGTTTTGATGGGCCTCAGTGTCGATCTTGGCAAAGACCATACAGCCACCATGTTGTTTGGCGGCAGCGGCAAAGGTTGGGGCAAATTGCTGACAGGGTCCGCACCACGGCGCCCAAAAGTCTACTATCACGGGTAATGCGCTGGCTTGAGCGTTTGTTGGCTTTTGAGTCAATTCGGACAAGGCGCTGGCATCCAATGACAGCACGCCCTCGAGCAAGGGCTTGCTGCAAGTACCACAAGCTGGTGATTCAGACAGACGATCGACCGGTAAGCGATTTTTTTTGTGGCAATTGGGACAGGCGACGATCATTTGAGGCTCCTGCATTTAAACGACACGTATTGTGCTTGTGCTTTTGTTTGGTTTTTGCGCACGTTGTCTACAAATATAAATGATTTTTCAGGTGATGCTAGCTGTTTTGGTTGCCTGCATTGCGATTGACTTTGGTTTTTTGGCAAAAAAGACAACCATTTTTTCTGGTATTTGTATGCTGTTAGATGCAGTTGCTTGACTCCATTTCGTCCGATCATTGTTTAAGGCATAAATTGACAAACGACACGACACACCATCGCGCCTTTTTGGCATTACTCATTGCGATCTCTTTGACATTCGTGTGGCTACTCACGCCTTTTATGCCAGCAATTTTTTGGGCAATTGTTATTGCGATTCTTTTTGCGCCGCTTCAACGACGGTTGTTGTTGCGACTACCGCGATCCCCTAATTTGGCCAGCCTCATCATGTTGTTTGTGATTGTTTTAATGGTTTTGTTGCCCATGGGGTTCTTGGTGCAGTCGGTGGCTTCTGAGGTGATTCAACTCTATCAACTGGTTCAGGCGGGTCAGTTTAATATTGGCAATCAGTTCGAGCAGGTCTTTGATGCATTGCCCGAGTTTTCAAGGCCGTGGCTCGAGCGCGCGGGTCTTGCCGATGTAGAGGCTATTAAGTCTTACGTTTCACGATTCGCGGCGCAAGCCGTGCGAGTGGTGGGCAATCAAGCCATCAATGTCGGACAGAACACGTTCTTATTTGTGCTGAGCTTATTCATTATGTTGTATTTGTTGTTCTTTTTGCTTCGTGATGGCGCAGTCTTGTCGGCTTTGGTTAGAAGAGGGTTGCCGTTGACTACCAATCAAAAAGAGCAGTTTCTCGATAAGTTGGCAACCGTTGTTCGCGCCACTATCAAAGGCAACGTTGCCGTGGCCGCCGTTCAAGGCGCATTGGGTGGTCTGATCTTCTGGATTTTGGATATACCTTCTGCGATCCTTTGGGGAACCTTAATGGCGGTTTTGTCGCTGTTGCCTGCCGTGGGAGCCAGTTTGGTGTGGGCGCCAGTGGCTATTTACTTTTTGGCGACAGGGGCAATTGGTGACGCCATCGTATTGACTTTATTTGGCGTTTTGGTAATTGGTTTGGTCGACAATGTGTTGCGCCCAGTTTTGGTTGGTAAGGACACCCGACTGCCAGACTACTTGGTGTTGATCTCCACGCTTGGGGGCTTGACACTCTTTGGCCTCAGTGGATTTGTGGCAGGCCCTTTGATTGCTGCCTTATTCATGGTGGCTTGGGACCTTTTCATGAGCTTGAGAGAGGATGCTTTCAGCAATTCGGATCAAATCGAAGGGGTCGATGGCGAGGACAAGCCTAAGGCCTGACAGGCTGCTGTGACCGTTAGTGTGCTTTCACACAGAAACACAACAATGTCTGAGGGCGCCATCACCTCTAGTATCTCAAGCAAGGGCTCCGTTTGCTCTTCAATGCCCGTCAACGCCCCAACGTGTACGGGTGAACCGCGTTCAAACACGGCGCGAGGCACCAAATAAACCAATGCGTTTGGATCTGGTGGCCCAACCAGCAACAAAACCGTGAGCGTAAAGACCTCTTGGTTGGTGTCCGGGTAAGTTAGGTCGGTAACGGTCAGTTCTATTTCAACCAAGTCAGGCAATTCAAGGTTAGGCACCAGCCGTGGCGTTAGTCCTTCAATCATGGTGTGCTCGTCTCAATATGTGGCTTTTATTGGCTTTTAATTGGTCGTGGTGTTTTCATTAGCGCCAAGCGCCTCGGTCAACGCCACCAGTAGTTGGTTGAGTTCGGCTGTCATCAGCATAAAGTCGCCATCAAGTTTTTCCTCAGGCGTCGCACCCGCTTGCGCATTTGACCTGTCCTGAAGGATGTCTAACGCATTGACTCGCTTGCAGTCTGATGTGTCAGTCAGCACGAAGCTGATGCGATCCTGCCAAGTGAGTGCTAAGCGTGTGCACTGGTATCCCGCTTGAACGTGACGGGTGATTGCGTCCTGGCTCAACTCATGGCGCGTGTATCTGATAACTGCCGCGCTGTCACTTGTCGATTGCCACTGGCTTTCCGGATCAAGTGTGAAGCCACCTGGTGCTAGGCCGGCAATCATCCAGTTGGTCATGAGTCCAGCCACTGAGTGCGACAGTTGCAAAGGCTCTACGGGGTAAGGGTAAAGAGACTTCCCCAAAGCTGAAAGCACTTCTTCGGCTTGCCCACTCGAAGCGGCATCAATGACCAGCCATCGATTGACAGGATCAATCCAAACATTAATGTCGCGTGCGATCCGAAACGCACGCGGCATGAGCGCATCGGTTACGATTTGTTTGAGGTCTTTGATCTGCTTGCGGCCTGGCTTGTACCCTTGTTCGGCCTCCATGAGCAAGGCACGGGCTTTGGTCTCTTGGTTGATAACCGTTGCGGGCAGGAGTTTTTTTTCTAAACGCAACGTCAGTAAGTACTGACCCTGAACAGGCACGGCTAATCTATCGTCGTTTTCGCGTGGGGCAACCCAGCCGAGCGCGGTTGCTGATAAATCGTCACTACTGGCAAAGGCATTCGATTTCAGTGCCTCACCGATGGTTTCGACACGATCAGCCCAATGGGGAGTGAGACGGAAAATTTTGAGATTTCTAAACCACATAGCGAAGAACACCTAGCCCGAGAGCAACATTGAATGGGCAATCAGTGTAGCGCGCTCGAGCTAAGGTTCAGTGCCATTAGTCTGAACAATTGGGTGGTTTTGTCATCCCTTCAAAACAGGTGTGTACCAACAGGTCGACAATATCAGGGTCACTAAAGGCGCCGCCATTCTTTAGAAAATCAGCCACAGGGTCGCAGGAACGTGCGTAGATCGTGTAGAGAATGACTTCCCCGGGTAATGCAGCCGATAGGTCTCCCATACCTTGAGCTTGGGTGATCCAATCGCCGAGTTGCTCGGTCAGTGTCTCGAGTTGTCTCACGTAGGGCTCATGGGCCAGCAACGTCTGTTGGATGCTTGATCGGGTTGATGGCAAAGACGGCATTGTGCCAGTCAAGTGAATCGTCACCGCCCAACGAACCACTGATTTGAGCTTGTCTAGGGCAGACATGTGGTTGGGCAGGGCTTGCGCCATCGCGACCGCGTCCTCTAAAAAGCGTGTCATTGAGGCGGCAGCCAGACTGTCCTTTGATTCGAAGTGCTTGTATAGGCTGGCTTTGGCAATACCCACTTCGGCTGCCACTTCGTCCATCGTCATTAAGTCGTAGCCCTTTTGCGCCAGTAGCCGGTTGACGGCATCTAAGATGGCGTTCTCGCGAAACTGGTGTTGCTGCTGTTTGAATGACAGTTTTTTGGGCGTTGTTATAGCCATTGGTAGGATCCGTGTTGCGACTAAACATTAAATACTGAAAATTCAAATTCAATATTGAACTTGTCAGTTCATTTTTTATACTGCATAGTATGCACTGTGATCGCAATTGATATAAATGGTCATGTATTTTTGTCAAATCATGTCGCATTGTTTATCGCTTAGAAGTTAACATCATGGCCACTATTTTGAACGCCTCGAATTTAAATAGGTGCTTGATGACGACTAAGACCTACGCAGCGCGATACTAGGGACCCATTATGCCCGTATCCGGATTGTTTGACGATGCTCAGCATGTTCACGATAGCCCTGAGGCCTTGCCACATGCTTTGAGTCAGCGCTGTCATGGCGAATGGTCCATCCAAGGGCGAGGCCTTTTTACGTGGAGTGTTTTCCGTGTTTACGAGGCTTCACTCTTGGTTCAGCAACCGTTGACGGCTGCAGCAATCTCAACGAATTTCAACGCCCTATCACCTTTTGCCTTAGATTTGAATTACCTGCGAAATGTGTCGGCGGTGCAAATCGCACAGACCTCAGTCGCAGAAATGATTCGGATATGCAACGTGGACCCGATTCGCGCTGTTCAGTGGGGTGAGCAACTTGGCGCAGTCCTGCCTAACGTCAGCTTAGGCGACAGATTGATTGGCTTGTTTGAGCCCAACCACTCGGTGACTTTTTTCTCAAATGACCAATACCTTGGTGGCGTCATTGAGCCGGCTTTTGTGCCCGCATTTGCATCTGTTTGGCTAGATCCTAAGACCAAAGCGCCAAGGCTTCGCGCGGCACTCTTAAACCTAAGTGCGGATAACTAGTGCAAACAAATCAATCAACAGAGCATCAAACCCGTGGGCAATCGCTGGCACCAGGAGCCAAGATTGCAGTGGTTGGTGCTGGTGTCGCCGGTCTGGCGAGTGCTTGGCTATTGGCGCAGCAACACCACGTGACGTTGTTCGAGGCTGGGGCTTACTTCGGCGGGCATTCAAACACGGTCGATGTCACCTTAGAAAACATCACGCATCCGGTGGACACGGGTTTTTTGGTGCACAACGAATTGACCTATCCGAACCTGATCGCCATGTTAGAACATCTACAAGTTCCCGTGCATAGCAGTGACATGTCATTTGGTGTTTCGATACGGGATATTGACCTTGAATGGGCAGGTACCAATTTTGGCACTGTTTTTGCGCAAAAGAAAAATCTTCTAAGCCCTCGGTTTTTGAAAATGCTAGCGCAAATCATGCGCTTTAACAGGTCTGCGAACGCTTATTTGATCGCCTCGCGTCAAACGCAAATGACACTCGGTGACCTGCTCGATGCACACCATTACGACTGGCCGATGCGTCAGTGGTACCTGTTACCCATGGCCGCTGCCATTTGGTCCTCATCAGTTAAAGATATTTTGGGGTTTCCAGCGGCAACCTTTTTGCAGTTCTGTTTAAACCACCGGCTGCTACAAGTTGAGGGTCGGCCCAAGTGGCGCACCGTGGTGGGTGGCTCGCGGGTTTATGTCAATGCGATGTTGCCGCAGATCCAAGACGCACGTTTGAACTGCGCTGTTCACCAAGTCACTCGATCGGCTGCCGGCGTTGAAATTCGCAGCGAACGTGGTATCGAGACCTTTGATGCAGTGGTGATGGCTTGCCATGCGCCGACCGCGCTGAGCGTGCTTGACGCTCGGCCCGATGAAGCTGAAGTACTTGGCGCGTTCCGCTATCAAAAGAATAAAGCCTATTTGCACGTGGATCGAGACCTGTTACCAAAACGTGAAAAAGTTTGGTCGGCGTGGAATTACCTAGCTGCCGGGGACCAGGCACGGGGTTTGTCGCAAGAACGGCCAGTAGCGGTCACTTATTTAATTAACCTATTGCAGCCTTTGCCTTTTAAAACACCCGTCATGGTGACTTTGAACCCGTACGAGCCACCGGCAGCAGACAAATTGATTCGAAGAATCGGCTACGAGCACCCAGTGATGGACCAGGCAGCCATTGACGCCCAGCGACGCTTGCCCAACATTCAAGGCCAAGACCGCGTGTGGTTTTGTGGGGCTTGGTGCGGCTATGGTTTTCACGAAGACGGGTTAAAGTCTGCATTGACTGTTGTTCGTGATTTTGATGTGCCCATCCCATGGGCGGTGAGTGAACATGCATAGCCCGCCACTTGTTATCGAACCCGTGTTGCGGCTGTCTCGCGCCCATGTGATGCATAAGCGATTCAGACCGTTTGTTCACCCCTTTGTGTATCGATTGTTTTGTTTGCAAGCAAGAATTGACAAACCTGAGGCCTTGCTAAGACATAACAGCTGGTTATTTGGTGTTAATCGATCGCGCCCAGCGAGTCTGATGAATGCTGATCATGGATACCGGGATGGCGGCGATTTGATGGATTGGCTCAAAGCTACCGTTAGCCATGCTGGTGTCGCCATGCCAGGTGGTGCTGTTTGGCTGCAATGTTTTCCTAGACTGTTAGGTTACGTTTTTAACCCAGTTAGCTTCTGGTATCTTTACGACAAAACTGACGCTTTGCGCGTCATTGTTGCTGAAGTAAACAACACATTCGGTCAGCACCATCACTACGTTTTGACCGACCCCGACGGTCGAACCATCGAAAGTGGTGCATCTCTAGCCTGCGAAAAGGTCTTCCACGTGTCGCCGTTTTGCCCAGTGGCGGGGCACTATCAGTTCGATTATGTGGTCAACAAAAAGGTGACACGCATGAGCATCGATTTCTACGACAACGATGCCCTATCTGAGCCGCTTATTCACACGGCGATTGCCACTGAAACTCAGCCATTTAGTACCAGTGCATTATTTGGTGCAATGTTACGCATGCCTTTGATGACATTTGGTGTCATGGTCCGTATCCATTGGCACGCGTTAAAACTTTGGCGCCGTGGCGCCAAGTTTCACCGCTTACCCGATTTGCCCACAGAAGAAGTCACGACCAATCAGAGATCTTCATGATAAACGCCAACGAATGCACCACAAAACGACTATCCGTGCGAGAGTTGCCGCTGGCCGCGCGGGGTTTTGTGGCGATGCTGTCTCATTTAAAAGTGGGGTCGCTGACCCTCATTGACCCTCAAGGTCGTAGCCAATTGTTTGGTCAGCAAGGGCAATGGCCCCATGCTCAACTGCAGGTTAACGATTGGCGCGTGGCCAGTCTCATCATGAGAAAAGGTGACGTCGGATTTGCCGAAGCGTATCGCCATCAATGGGTTGACTGTCCTGACTTGCTGAGCCTATTTCGCTTGGCCATTAAAAACGAAGAAGCTGTCGACACGGTCAACGGTACGTGGTGGGGCTTGTTGGTTAAGCGTCTGATTCATTGGGTGCTGCGTGACAACAACCGGCGCGGAAGCCGACGTAACATTCTGGCGCATTACGACCTCGGCAATGATTTTTACCGTTTGTGGCTAGATCCAACCATGAGTTACTCGTCGGCATCTTTTGAGTCTGAAGCACACGACATGTCTGCGGCTCAAAACGCCAAGTATGATCGACTGCTTGACAAGGTTGGCGCCAAACCGGGTCAACATATTCTTGAAATTGGTTGTGGCTGGGGTGGTTTTGCTCAGCGAGCCGCTGAGCGTGGTTTGCAAGTGACCGGGATCACACTCTCCGATGAGCAATTGGCTTGGGCCCGCGATCGCCTAGATAAGGCGGGTCTATCCGATAAGGTCAACCTGTCGATCTGCGATTACCGTGATGTTCAAGGTCAATTTGATCACATCGTTTCGATAGAGATGTTTGAGGCGGTTGGTTTGCGTCATTGGCGTACTTTTTTTGACAAATTACGCAGCTGCTTAAAGCCGGGGGGCTGTGCCGCCATACAAACCATTGATATTGCAGATGATCGGTTTGATGCGTATGTGGGTGCGACTGACTTTATTCAGCAATACATTTTTCCAGGCGGCATGTTGCCGAGTCCAAGTCGCTTTCAATCGCTTGCACAGACCGCACAGTTAGAGGTTCGTCACGTCTATTCATTTGGGTTGGACTATGCTCGTACTTTGAGGCATTGGCTGGAAAAATTTGAAGCCGAGCTTGCGTCAGTGCGCTCGCTTGGTTTTGACGAGTCATTTGTGCGTATTTGGCGAATGTATTTGGTTTATTGCGAGGCAGGATTCCTTGAACAACGAACGGATGTCAAACAATGGCTACTTTCAGCACGGAGTTAGTAACATCGGTGCACTCGTTAATTAAGCGCGCGTTTTTTTTGATGCTGATCATCAGTGTCTTCGTTTTCACAGCGCTTTCTTCATCACAATCCAGCGCTGAAAATCAAACGTCAATTGGCTCTGTGTCAGCCACGTCAGCGTGGGAGGCTTTTCTGCCCACACCGAAACCTGTGGGTGAAGGGCAGTTTCGGCGATGGGGCTTTTTGATTTACGACGCGACTCTCTGGTCTTCCAATGGACGTTACGAGGCCGCTGATCCTTTTGCGTTGCGATTGTCGTACGCCCGTACTGTTTCACGCGACCAAATTGTGGATGCCTCGATTGATCAAATGCTTGAAGTGGGTATTGATGTGGCGCAACATCCGGATTGGTCGTACGAACTGCGCCAAGTATTTGCAGACGTTAACGAAGGGGATTCGCTGACTGGCATTTACATGCCAGGAAAAGGAGCGGTCTTTTTCTATAACAATCAATTGACGGGGCAGATCGATGAGGCATTGGCTCAGGCTTTCTTTTCGATTTGGTTAGATCCGAAAACGACCGAACCTGACTTGCGTCTGTCTTTGCTTGGGCTCACAAAGTGATACGCCAATGGTCGCTTGTAGCCTACAGCGCCTTGGCGTTTCCACTGGCCATGGCGATGTTACCAATTTATATGGTGGCGCCAAAATTCTACAGCGCCACGCTAGGTGTTGGACTGACAGCCATTGGCTTTACCCTCTTATTGGTGCGTTTGGTAGACACGCTGCAAGATCCGTTGATTGGCCGTTTGGTTGATTGGTTGACAGCCTACCGACACGGTTGGACGATTTTGTTGATGGGTTCCGCCGTGGCGTTGGCGGCAGGATTCGTGCTGCTTTTTGCACCCACGGTTCAAGGACAGAGTGCCTTGTTGTTGTGGATGGCTGGCAGCTTGATTCTGGTTTATACGGCACATAGCCTGATGAATGTTTGTTACCTCGCGTGGGGAGCGCGACTGACCGATGATCTCGCGGGTCGCGCACGAGTCACGGCTTGGCGTGAGGCCAGTGGTGTGTTTGGTGTTGTTCTCGCATCAGTACTGCCGGCAATTTGGGTGGCGCAACACGGCCCCGAAATAGGCTACCGATATTTCACCGTGGCATTTGTGTTGGCATTGATGCTCGGATTGGCTGTAACGTTGAAGTTTTCTGTTCGTCCGATTGTGGTTGTTTCGCGCGAGCGACCCGATTGGCGTAGCGCCTTGGCCCAGCCTGCGGTTCGGCGTTTGTATGGGTTTTATTTGTTTAATGCAACATCCGCGGCCATTCCAGCGACCCTGATACTCTTTTATGTCGATGACGTCTTGCAGCAACCGGGCATAGAGGGGTTGTTTTTAGGCGTTTATTTTCTTGCCGGTCTTTTGACGCTTCCGCTCTGGGTCAAGTTGTCTGATCGGTGGGGTAAGGTGCGTGCTTGGCTGGCTGGATCGGTTTTGGCAAGTGTGGCGTTGGCCACAGCTGCTTTTTTGGGTATTGGTGATGTGTTGCCCTACGTTTTGGTGTGCCTCGTTTCAGGCGCGGCGCTCGGCGCGGATCTGGCGTTACCCCCAGCGATGTTGGCTGATGCCATTCCGCCCTCACAGCGAAGCAACACAGGCCTTTATTTCGGGGTTTGGGCCTTGATTGCAAAGCTTTCTTTGGCGCTCGCAGCAGGTGCTGCGCTGCCATTGTTGGGTGCGTTTGGGTATGTGCCGGGTGATCCGCAAACCGCAGGTAGTTTGCCTTTGCTCTATGCGGTGTTGCCGATCGGGTTCAAAGTATTAGCGGCAGTGGTTATTTGGCCTCGGCCTTTGTTTCGTTCACGACTGATTGGGGGGTCTCTATGAATAAGCTTAAAGTGTTGCTGGCTTCAGCCAGCGCGGCTGTTTTGACAGCATGTGGCGGTGTTGATGTTCAGACTTATGCCGATCAAAAGCCTGTCCTTGATCTGCCTGTTTTTTTTGACGGAACCTTGGATGCGTGGGGTATTTTCCAAAAGCGCAATGGGGAACTGGTTAGACGTTTTCATGTGGAGATTATCGCTTCGTGGGAAAGCCCCACCAAAGGCCAGTTGGATGAGTACTTTACTTACGCTGACGGTGAAAAACAGCGCCGGGTATGGACGTTGATTCAACAGCCCGACGGCACTTGGCGCGGTACGGCCGATGACGTCAAAGGTGAGGCCATTGGTAAGGTTGCCGGCAATGCTTTGCATTGGACGTATGTTTTGCAGTTGCCAGTCGATGGCAAAGTGTATGACGTGAACTTCGATGATTGGATGTGGCAGTTAGATGAGAACACCATGATGAATCGCTCGGTGATGTCAAAGTTTGGCTTTGATTTGGGTGAAGTTAGTTTGTTCTTTAAGAAACGGACACAACCATGATTGGTAAGCCGCTGAACCAACCCATACGCGATTGGACTGATCGTCGGGTTTGGATAGTTGGTGCTTCAAGCGGTATTGGAGCGGCCTTGGCGCTTGCGTTGTTGGCCGCTGGTGCTCGGGTGGCAATTTCGGCTCGCGGCGAAGACAAGCTTTTGGCGTTGGCCGCTGATCACCCTAGCGCGATTGTTGTGCCCTTTGATGCGTCTGATGAAATGGCCTGGGAGCCTGCAGTTGAGCGTGTGGCCCAAACGCTGGGTGAGTTGGATCTGGTGGTGCTTGGTGCGGCCCGCTATGACCCACAGCATGTCTGGGATCTGGATATGGCACAAGCGAAAGCCAGTTACGCGTTAAATGTGTTGAGTGTGTACCAAGCCGTTTCATTACTGACCCCACGCCTGCTGGCGCAACGACGCGGTGGCATCGCCGTGATTGGCAGTATTTCCAGCTATACCGGCTTACCGCGTGCAATTGTTTACGGGGCCACCAAAGCGGCACTTCAAAACTTTACTGAGACACTATATTTTGAGCTCGCACCAAAAGGTTTGTCAGTGTATTTGATTAGCCCAGGGTTTGTGAAAACGCCCATGACTGATCAAAACGATTTTGAGATGCCAGGCCTCATGACGCCTGAGGCGGCAGCGGCGGCTATCTTGAAAGGCATGGCGCGTGGTCAGTTCGAGATACGATTTCCATTTGGTTTTGCCAACACGTTGCGCTGGATCAGTCGCTTGCCGTATCGATGGCGATTTGCGCTTTTGCACAGGACGACGGGTCAATGATTGCCGATGATCAAATCGAGCTGGTGTCGACTCGTGCACAAGCAATTGCGGTTTGGTTTGAGGCCATGAGTGTGACCTCGCTTGCCACACTTGATCGAATTTATGCTGTCGATGCCCGTTTTTGTGATCCGTTTAATGATGTCAAGGGGCTGGTTGCCATCGCAGCGATCTATGGCCACATGTTTGAGAACCTAACGACCCCTCGATTCGTGATAACTGAAATTATCGAACAGGATCAACGAATTTTTATGGCGTGGCGATTTCTATTTCAATGGCGCGGCCAGTCCTTTGACATACCGGGGGGTACACGGTTTCGGCTTGATGGCAACGGATTGGTGGCTGAACACCAAGATTATTGGGACGTTGCCCAAGGCTTATACGAAAAGTTGCCAGTTGTGGGTTGGTTATTAAAGCGATTGCGACAACGCATGGCCACGCCGATTGGATGAAACCGACACCGCATTAATTTAAGAGAGGAGTTTGTCGCCATTTCGTTTGTTAAAAAAGAAGGCCCCGACATTCATCGGAGCCTTTAAAAGCCGGTAGGGCGCAGCTGTCCCAGCCGGCGGGGGATCGGAATTCCAAATTGGCGAAAACATCTGTTTTGCAAAACCAGTTGAACGCGAGCTTGGCGTTGCAAAACAATGACTTCCAAATTTCGAAACACAGAAGAACTATAGGACAAAAGCCTGACTTGAAGCTGACAATTTCGGCAAATATGATAACGATTTTGTCATTCAAACTGCCTGATACAACCAGATCAATCGGCCATTAATGTCAGTGTGAAACGCGTTCCGGGTGGGGTTTTTCTCGGGTGCGCCGGTTGTACGGTGATTACAGCTTGGTGGCGCTGTGCGATTTCTTTTACGATCGCAAGGCCTAAGCCACTGCCATGCGTTTGGGTGCCTAGCACCCGAAAAAAACGATCGAATATTCGCTCTCTGTCCTGAGGGTCAATGCCAGGGCCGTCATCTTGAACGCTAAGCGTGACTTTATTAAGGGATTCATGCACAGCAACGGTCACTTGACTGTTAGCTGGCGCATAACGTAGCGCATTGTCGATGAGGTTGTTCAAAGCCTCAGTGAGCAAAAGCGCGTGGCCACGGATCCATGCGGTCTCTTGGTTTGATTCAAAGCCCAAGTCAATCCCACGCTTCATCGCCTCAGGCACCCACTGTTCGGTGACTTCACGAGCCAATTGTGTTGCATTCAAGCGGGGTCGATCAAGTGCGTCGGGATGTTCTGCACTGGCCATTAGTAACAGCTGATTGATAAGGCGTGTGGCGCGGGCAGTGCCGGCAACAATTTTACGAAGGTTATCGGCAACCGTATCATTGGGTGCTGCTTTTAAAGCCAGTTCGGCTTGTGAGCGTAAGCCGGCAAGCGGTGTTTTTAGTTGATGGGCAGCATCGGCAACGAATCGGCGTTGCGCGTCAACGCTGCTTGAAAGTCGCGATAGCAAGTCGTTCATGGCGTTTACTAGCGGTGCAATTTCGACGGGGGTGGCGTGATCCTCGATGGCCGAAAGATCGTCAGGCTTTCGATTACGTAAGCGTTTTTGTAGTGCATTGATGGGTGCTACGCCGCGTGAAAGTCCAAACCAAATTAGAAGGGCGGCCACAGGTAGCACCAAAAACTGCGGAATGATGACGCCTTTGATAATATTGCTGGCTAAGGCAACCCGGTTTTCTCGGCCTTCGGCAGCCATGAGCAAAACCCGTTGTTGTTGGTCAGGTTGTCTTGTCGTGTGATTAGGATTGGCCAGCCATTGAAAGGCCAATCGAACCTCGTACCCACCAATCGTTTGATCGCTAAAGTAGATTTTTTCAGGCTCAAAATCCATGGGCATCGCTGGAGAAGGTAGGGCGTCATCGCCGTTGATGACCGGTCCGTCAACAACTTGTGCCTTCCAAAAAACACCCTCGTTGTCACGCGTACGCAGCGCAATACGGGCAGGGGCACTGATGGTTAATAGGGGTGCTTGCGCGTTACTAGACCACTCGATTTGGTGCGATAAAATCAGCAGTGCGCTGCTAAGGTTCCGGTCGTAAGGCGTATTGGCAATGCCTTGCGCCACCACATAAGTAATAGCCACGCTCATGGGCCACAATAAAAACAATGGGGCCAACATCCAATCTAGGATTTCGCCCAAGAGTGAGCGTCGCCGTGAAACTGGCCCAGGAGTTCGTGTGGTGGCGATGGGATGCGTTTTTTTGATTAAGCTGTTGGCCAATGGCTTGCCTATGAGTGCTTAACGGAGATTAGGGCTATCTTCATGTGTGTCGCTGCCCTCACGTTGCAAGCAGTATCCCAAACCGCGGACAGTGGCGATTCGTACCCCGCTAAGGTCGAGTTTTTTTCTCAGCCGATGGACATAGACCTCAATGGCATTAGAGCTTACCTCTTCACCCCATTGGCACAGATGATCAACAATTTGCGACTTATTGACCATCCGTCCTGCTCGGGTCAGTAAAATCTCCAGCAGGCTGATTTCTCGGGCTGACAGGTCCAAGGCGATATCATCGACCAAAGCCACGCGGCCGGTTTGGTCAAACACCAAGCGCCCATGTCTGACCACGGTGGCGCCACCGCCCGCGCCTCTTCGAGTGAGTGCTCGTACACGCGCTTCTAATTCAGTCAAGGCAAATGGCTTGGCCATGTAATCATCAGCCCCGAGGTCAAGCCCACGCACACGTTGCGCAACAGAATCAGCAGCCGTCAAGATCAGGACGGGAAGACGGGAGTTTTGATGCCTCAAACTTTGTAAAACCTCTAGTCCAGACATGCGTGGCAGACCCAAATCAAGAATAAGTAAGTCAAACTCTTGTGAACGGAGCGCCGCGTCGGCGGCTACACCGTCGCTTACGGCGTCAACGGCGTAGCCATTTTGTCGTAGCGACTGTGTGAGGGCATCGGCCAGCAAACTATCGTCTTCAGCAATCAGTATGCGCATGGAGGTTGGACCAGTGATTTTTTAACTCAACAATTCTGGCATACCTGTGGTGTATTGCCTACGGGAACAACCCGAAAGAGACCTTTCTTTGTGAACGGAGGCGGTTCTTATTGTCATGCTGTGTATATATACAGTATTATCCGATGCAATAATGAATGCGTATTCTGTACCAAATGCCATTGATATTGATCCGTGGCATTCAATAGACAGTCACCCCATTACCCATACAAGGATGATTCATGGACGATAAATCGACCAAACTGGCGGCAGCAGAAAAAAGTAAGGCACTGGTCGCAGCGCTTTCCCAAATTGAAAAACAGTTTGGCAAAGGCTCAGTGATGCGCTATGGCGATAACGAGGTCGAGCATGACATCCAGGTAGTTTCCACAGGTTCGTTGGGTTTGGATATTGCGCTCGGCGTTGGCGGTTTGCCGCGTGGCCGTGTGATCGAAGTTTATGGCCCTGAATCTTCGGGCAAAACAACGTTAGCGCTGCAAGTTTTAGCCGAGATGCAACAGATTGGTGGCACTTGTGCTTTTATTGATGCCGAACACGCACTAGACGTGCAGTATGCGTCGCGGTTGGGTGTGAATTTAACTGACCTTTTGATTTCTCAGCCAGACACAGGCGAGCAGGCGCTGGAAATCACCGATGCGTTGGTTCGATCGGGGTCGGTTGATTTGATTGTGATTGACTCGGTAGCAGCGCTTACGCCAAAGGCGGAAATTGAGGGTGATATGGGTGACTCGTTACCGGGCCTACAAGCCCGCTTGATGAGTCAGGCATTACGCAAGCTCACCGCCTCGATTAAGCGAACCAACACCACGGTTATTTTTATCAATCAAATTAGAATGAAAATCGGTGTGATGTTTGGCAATCCTGAGACAACGACTGGCGGCAATGCGCTAAAGTTTTATGCCTCTGTCCGCTTAGATATTCGACGAATTGGTGCGATTAAACGTGGCGATGAGGTTGTAGGCAATGAAACACGTGTCAAAGTTGTGAAGAATAAAGTCGCGCCGCCGTTTAAGCAGGCCGAATTTGACATTATGTACGGTGCTGGTATTTCGCGAGAAGGCGAGGTTATTGATCTCGGCGTGGCGGCCAATATCGTGGACAAAGCGGGCTCTTGGTTTAGCTACAGCGGAAATCGTATCGGCCAAGGTAAAGACAACGTGCGAGAGTATTTGAAAGAGCATACTGACATGGCTTTTGAAATTGAGAACCGTGTTCGAGAAAACTTTGGAGTTGCAGCACGCCCGGGTGGTCCCAAGCCTTCTAAATCGGCCAAAGCAGCCAAAGAAGCTAAAGAAGGGGTGCAAGCAGCACCTGCTGAGCCTGCTCCAAGCGAAGACGATAAGTAATGTTTAATCAGCGGCGATCTGGTTCGGCGGAGGCTTTTGCCGCAGCCGTGCCGCTGACCAAACGGGCATTAAAAGCGAAGGCAGTCGGGTTGCTGGCACTACGCGAGTACACTCGTGCTGAGCTGCTCAAAAAGTTGTCACCATTGGCTGAAACGCCTGAAACAGCGTTTGAAGTGCTCGACGAACTCGCCAGGGATGGTTGGCAATCAGACGAGCGCTTCGCTGCTGCGTTTAGTCACCAGAAGTCTTTCAAACAGGGGGCTGCACTGGTGGCGCAAGGCATGCGCCAAAAGGGTGTCCCCGATACGTTGATTGCCCAAACCCTTCAAAATTTGAGTGCCACTGAGCAGGCAAGGGCACGTTCGGTTTGGGAAAAAAAATTTTTAAAAGAAGGCCGCCCCAACGATGTTCGCAGTTGGGCGCGTCATGCCCGTTTTTTAGCTAACCGTGGTTTTGGCTCTGGTGTCATTAGGCAGGTGCTCGGTTCGAGTGGCTCTTGCGAGGACGATGTCTAGACTGTCAGCTCAGCGTCAGCGTTTTCCTGAATCTCGCGTTATACTTTGTCCCTCTAATCAAGCGAGTCTTCGTTGTTTATTTGACAACGCTCCCGTATAAATGCCTTTGCCGCCACCTGATTGCCCCCGAAAACCGATGCACAATCGGTTCATACGTGCGCATTCCTTCGAGCGCGATGATGGTTTGTGGGAAATCGAAGCGGAGCTCATCGATCATAAAACTTACGACTTTACACGCCGAAACGGTGCAGTACATCCCGCGGGTCAACCTTTTCATCACTTACATCTAAGGGTGGCGTTTGATGATGACTTCATCGTGCAGCATGCGGTTGCCGTCTATGACTCGGCGCCGTTTGGTGCGGAGTGCCGAGCCATTGAAGCTGATTATGGCGATCTCGTTGGCATGAATTTAGTTGGTGGATTTAGGCAAGCTGTTAAAGCTCGGTTTTCTCGCACCGCAGGTTGTTCGCACATGAGTGAACTGGCGGGTGTTTTACCCACCGTGGCCATGCAAACCATGGCTAATAGGCGGGTTAAGCGCAAAGCGGCAACTGACCAAGCTCCTGAGCGCCGTCCGTTTCAATTAGAAGGCTGCCACGCTCTGCGCCTAAGTGGCCCCGTTGTTAAAGAGCATCACCCAAAATGGTATGTGGCGCCTTCGGGTGGTTCAAGTAATGAGTAATCGAGATCGTGCGACCACATTGGGCGGGAAATAACCGACCAGTGATTGAAGGTAAGAGAAGTCTTTTAGTGAAAGATGACGGACCCAGTAATACCCACGACAGACAAAAAACGAAACAAGGGATCTCATGAAAATCCATGAATATCAAGGCAAGGAATTGTTACGCAAGTTTGACGTTAAGGTGCCTCACGGCATCCCTGTTTACAGCGTAGACGAGGCGGTTCAAGCCGCAGAGAAACTCGGCGGCCCAGTTTGGGTCGTGAAAGCACAGATTCACGCCGGCGGGCGAGGCAAGGGCGGTGGCGTCAAGCTGGCTCGCTCCATTGACGAAGTGCGTTCTCTTGCCGGTGAAATATTGGGTATGCAACTGGTCACGCATCAAACCGGCCCTCAAGGGCAGAAGGTTAGCCGTTTGTTAATCGAAGAGGGTGCCGACATCAAGAAGGAATACTACGTTGGTATCGTAACTGATCGTGGCACACAACGTGTTTGTGTCATGGCATCAAGCGAAGGCGGTATGGATGTTGAAGAAGTGGCTGAGAAGACGCCCGAGAAAATTCTTAAGGTGTTTGTTGACCCCAGCCAGGGCTTGACCGATGGCGAAGCCATTGAGTTGGCCATGGGTATTGGCGTGCCAGAAGCATCCGTGCGCAAAGCGGCCGCCGAATTTCAAAAGCTCTACAAAGCCTATTGGGAGACCGATGCGTCTTTGGCTGAAATCAACCCTTTGATCTTGACCGGTAGCGGTGACATCATCGCACTGGACGCCAAGTTCAACTTCGATAGCAATGCTTTGTTCCGTCACCCAGAGATTATTGAGTACCGCGATCTAGATGAAGAGGATCCCGCTGAGATCGAAGCCAGCCGTTTTGATTTGGCTTACATTCAGCTTGATGGCAATATTGCCTGCTTGGTTAATGGTGCCGGACTGGCCATGGCGACTATGGACACGATCAAGTTGTTTGGTGGAGAGCCAGCCAACTTTTTAGACGTGGGTGGTAGCGCAACTGCCGAGAAAGTCACTGAGGCTTTCAAGATCATGCTCAAGAATGACGGCGTCGAGGCTATTTTGGTGAATATTTTTGGTGGCATTATGCGCTGCGACGTCATCGCTGAAGGCGTGATTGCCGCCTGCAAAGCGGTGAACTTGAGCGTGCCATTGGTGGTTCGGATGAAGGGCACCAACGAAGAACTTGGAAAAAAAATGTTGATGGAGTCCGGTTTGCCCATTATCAGTGCTGACACCATGGCCGAAGCCGCCACCAAAGTCGTCGAAGCAGCCAAATAACCCCGAGCGCAAGGTTTGCGTGCAGTGAGTGCCTGAGGGCACCAAAGGATTCGAAATGTCTATTTTGATTAATAAAGACACCAAAGTCATTACGCAAGGCATTACTGGTAAGACTGGTCAATTCCACACCCGTATGTGCCGTGATTACGCCAATGGTCGCGAGGCGTTTGTGGCTGGCGTACACCCGAAAAAAGCGGGCGAAGATTTTGAAGGTATTCCAATTTTTGGTTCTGTGGCCGCGGCCAAAGAAGCAACGGGAGCAACCGTCTCGGTGATCTATGTGCCACCAGCAGGTGCGGCTGAAGCCATCATGGAAGGCATTGAGGCAGAACTCGAGTTGGTGATTTGCATTACTGAAGGCATCCCTGTGAGGGACCTGTTGGTTATCAAAAGCAAAATGCAGGCCATGAATAGCCGTACTTTGTTACTTGGGCCAAACTGCCCCGGCTTGATCACGCCTGAGGAAATCAAGATTGGCATCATGCCTGGCCATATTCATCGCAAGGGTCGAATCGGTATTGTTAGCCGCTCCGGCACATTGACGTATGAAGCTGTGGGTCAAGTCACCGAGCTTGGCTTAGGTCAATCGAGTGCGGTTGGTATTGGCGGGGATCCAATCAACGGTTTAAAGCACATCGATGTTCTCAAAATGTTCAATGACGATCCTGAGACCGATGCGGTCATCATGATTGGTGAAATCGGTGGGCCGGACGAAGTGAATGCGGCGCGCTGGGCCAAAGACAACATGACAAAGCCAGTGGTTGGCTTCATCGCTGGTGTTACAGCACCAGCCGGTAAGCGCATGGGTCACGCGGGTGCGTTGATTTCGGGTGGTGACGATACCGCTGATGCCAAGATGAAAATCATGGAAGAATGCGGCATCAAGACCACGCGCAACCCCTCAGAAATGGGCCACTTGCTTAAGTCGGTTCTCTGACTGATCCGTTAAACCGAACGTGGTTCAGTGGGGAAAAATTGGGGTGTGTCGCCCAGGCTGCACACTCCAATTTTTAGTAATTGATGTGACTGTTGATACACACACACACAACCGATTAATCAAATGCACCCGGTTTGCAGTCAGTATCTGGCGGTAAGCGCTTTTTATAGGCAGCGCCAACATCACGGACTTGTCTGCCTTTTTCTGTCCAGCCGATGAGCAAGACCCGTTTGCCGTTTGCAGAAAGCGCCAAAATGCTTGGCCGTCCCGAGCACATAACAATTCGGCTGTGCACTGTCTCTTGGCCGATTTGATGGTTAGTCACACCCGTCATGTGTTCCACAGCTATCAAACGATCGCCCTCTAAGCCCACTAGTCGTAGTACTTTGTCAATGTGTGGCTTTTCGATATAGGCCACCAAAGGGACGCCGTTACCATGAAAGTCAGCCACGCCAATGGGGGCTAACCAGCGAAAATGCTTTCCGATAAAGTCTGAGTGGGCCGCACGAACCAATTGCCCATCTTGTACTGCCCAAAGGGCCAAACGTGCGCCTTGCTGTTGGTCGCTTTCCACGACTAAGACTTCAGATCGGCCATCGTCGTCCAGGTCCACTATGCGTGGCACGAAGTCTTCAAATACCAGCGTCTCTGGTAAGCGAATATTCAAGCGTTGTGCCTCTGGTGGGCAATTTCGGCATTTCGCCCACGACACGACCAAGTCTGTATGCGCACTCAATGAGCCCATGATGTTGTGAGGATATCGCTCGGTTGGCCCTTCAAATTCGGCCTTAACCACATATCCAGCGGTTGCGGGTGCGCCAGTAACCAGTGCCATACATAGCGTGCTCAAAAAGAGGTAAGTGTTCATGGGAAAACCTTATCAAATACAAAGTCGGACAAAGGATATGGCATCTCAGAAAGTAAAGCACGGTCCTTGCCACAGAAATTTTGTCGTTAACTCAATTGCAGTTCAAATGCGCTCTAGGAAGTGATCTGAAACTCATTTGTCCTGAATCAATGCCGTTTGTTGTCAGTGTTCGTTAAACTGTGGGCTGTGTTCGCTAGTGGTCTGGTTTTGATGAAGCCAAATGACGCCTAGCGGTGGTTAATTATGTGAGGTTAACCATAATCTTTTAGGAATGAAAAATAATGACTGAACCCTCCCCAAACAAAAAAGCCAGCATTTCTGTCTTGCAACGCCTTGGTTTGGTGGCTGTTATCGGTATTGTGTTGGCGGTTATCTTTAATTACCTTCGCTAATACTCAGCACGCATGCGCTCAAATGTTACCTTTGTGAGCGCGGCTAATATTCAATTCCAATGGTCGCATGTGGTGAAGGAAAGTTGTGATGGCTGAAGATTTAATACCTAAGCGGGTGGTCATTGCCACACGTGCTAGTCGCTTGGCTTTGTGGCAAGCTGAGCACGTGCAGGCCTGCCTAACGGCGTGCTACCCAGGGCTGCACGTTTCGCTCTTGAAATTAAGCACTCGCGGCGATGAAATCCTTGATCGCAGCCTGCAAAAGGTTGGTGGTAAGGGACTTTTTATTAAGGAACTCGAAAATGCTTTGCTTGATGGCCGGGCGGATTTGGCTGTGCATTCACTTAAAGACGTACCAGTTTCGCTCCCCTTACCATTTGTCTTGGCGGCTATTTTGCCGCGCGCTGAAGCGCGTGATGCTTGGGTGAGCGAGGCTTATGCCAGCCCCGCTGACTTGCCGGCAGGTGCCGTGGTTGGTACTTCTAGCCTCAGGCGACAGGCGCAGCTGCAGGTTTTGCGACCCGACGTAGTAGTCAAGCCTCTTAGGGGCAATCTTGACACCCGCTTGGGCAAACTTGATGCTGGCCAATACGATGCGATCATCTTAGCGGCAGTGGGTTTACAAAGGCTGAAGTTAGCCGATCGAATTCGAATGATTTTGCCGATTGAAATGTCTTTGCCAGCGGCTGGGCAAGGCGCGCTTGGTATCGAGATCCTGAGCACGAGAGTCGATATAGAAGCATTGTTGCGACCCTTCGTTTGCCACACAAGCTCAGCTTGCGTCACCGCAGAACGCGCAGTGTCTCGTGTTTTAGGGGGTTCTTGTTCGGTACCGCTTGCCGCTCACGCCACCTTCATTGAGCATCATTTGCATGTTCAAGCACTGGTGGCGAGTCCCGATGGGCAACAGGTTCTGCGTGCCCAGGCCAATGGTGATGTGAGACAAAACACCCTGGCGCAAAGCGAAGTGCTCGGTGAGCAAGTCGCGCGCGACCTAATCGCGCAGGGGGCTGATCGACTGTTGGCTGACCTGCTCGAGCCATAGGAAAGCGCCAATATGGTGGCGCGCGTTGTCTTGACTCGTCCAGCACCACGGCAGGTGGCTCTTAAACAGGCCCTTGAGGCTGCTGGCATTGAGGTGTTGGCGCTGCCAGCCTTAGAAATTATCGCTCTTGACACAGCGGGTCGATTGCCTGAGCCCTGTGAGTTTGATGCAGCCGTCTTTATCAGTCGCACCGCTTGGCAGATCTATTGGCAGGCATTGCTTGCGCAAAACCCTTGTTTTGCGTGGCCAGTTGCGTGCCAACTGGCCAGCGTCGGTGCAACCACTGCCCAAGCCATCGAACACGATTTAAAACAGGTTTCTGTTGAGGGCGAGATTTTCGTGCTAACACCTGACGCTGACACGACGCAGGATTCGGAATCACTTTGGCTCAAATTAAGGCAGGCGTTGCGCCCCAGGGCTAAGGTTCTTTTGGTGCGCGGCGAAGCGGGCCGCGACTGGTTGGCTCAAACCTTGCAAGCGCACAGATTTGACACCCACATTTATGAAAACTATCGGCGTGAGCCCGCCCAATGGTCTGCGAGCGCTATTGGTACGTTGCGGCAATGGCAGGCTTCTGGGTCGCTGGGAACGTGGCTTGTCACCAGCGCCCAAGGGTTGTCGGCGATTCAAGGGCAATGGGCCACGCATGCGATGGGGGCTGCGCGTCCAGAGGGCGCTGTGGTCATTCATCCTAGGTTGCAAGCGTTGGTAGGCTTGTGGTTGCCTCCCTTGTCGTCTGTGCTTGTGGCGCAGACAGACGACCAAAGCTTATTTAACGCAATAGCAGAACAGCGCTAGAATCCAAAAGTGTTGAGAAGCGCAAACTTCGCCGTTTTTCGGCGTCAAAGGCTACAATCCAATCATGGAAAAAGACAAGTCACCCGAGATTCCGCCAGCCAAAGACGCGCTGCCCATCAAGAGCGTGAGTGCAACCACGGCACCGAAGTCGGCGCTTGACCAGCCGGTGGACGTTTTGCGTCAGTCAAAATCAGAAGACGCTAAAGCGGCAGGATCAACCATAAAATCAACAGCAGCCAGCAAATCGGCAACGACAAGTTCCTCATCTTCTTTAAGCGGTTCATCGTCCCCTGCGAAGTCTGGCGATTCGCATGTCATTAAAAGCCGTTCAGGTTCTCGGTCTGTTATTGGGTTCGGTGTTCTTGCGGTCATTATCATTGGTGTTCTATCGGCGGTGGTTTGGTGGCAAAACCAACGCTTTGAGACAGTCGCCCGTGAGGTTGCTGATCGCCTGCAACTTGGTGATGCACGAGTGGCACTCATTGAAAAGCAGGCTGAACAAGCACTATCCTTGGCTCGTTCGCAAGCGCAAACCGTTGAGCAAACGGCAAGCCGACTTCGCGTGGTGGGCAATGAACTGGCTGCCTTAGAGCAATCTTGGCAGGCCTCAAATGTGGGGCTGGACCAAAAGTTGCTTGTCAATGATTTAAAGCGTCTTTTGACCATGGCCAATCAGCAGTTGTTATTGATGGGCAATGTCAGCAGTGCAATTGCGATTTTGCAGTCCATGCAAGTGATGCTTGAAAGCCAGACCTCGCCCCAATTTAGTGGTTTGACGCAAGCCATCAACACGGATCTTTCGCGTTTGCAAGAAGTGCCGTTAATTGATCTCGCCGCCATATCAGCGCAGCTTGATGGCGTTATTGCCTTAACAGGAAAGGCGCCTTTGCTGGTGCCAGATCGTGTTTTTCCAGAGATTGTTCAGACGCCAAGTGCTGACAAGCCATCAGGTGCGAAGCAAACGCCATTGCCAGAGGTTGCACCTGATCAGCAGGTCAGGGAGCCATCGCGCTTACCTTGGTGGCAGCAGTTGCCTGGCCAGGCGCAGCAACTTATAAGCGATGCCTCGCGAGTCATGCGAGACGAAGTCTCAAACTTGGTTAGTATTCGCCGCGCCAACGACGCCCAAGCGCTATTGTTGACGGAAGATCAAGCGCAGGATCTGCGAGCGAACGTTCGTTCAAGATTATTGAGCGCACAATTGGCGTTATTAACCAGACAGACTGATATCTGGCGTGCTGAGCTCGCCGAGGTCGAGACACTTTTAATCACGCGATACGACACTGAAGCCATCGACACCAAGGCCGCTTTGCGTATGGGTAAGGCGTTGCTTGCCCAACCCTTGACAGTGCCACTGCCAACACTGGCTGATAGCTTGAGTGCGCTTGAATTGCTTGATCGAGCTGTGTCGGTACCCTCTGTGCTACCGGTTTCGGGGGTGAATTAAGATGCGTCGTCTGTTTTGGATTGTGCTGACCATTGCCTTAGCGGTTGCTGTGGCACTGGTGATTCAACGGTTTCCTGGCAATGTTTTGGTGGTTGTCGATCAATGGCGTTTGCAGGTGTCCTTGGCATTTGCGATCTTGGCGCTCCTGGCCTTATTTGTGTCAGCCTATGTCTCGATTCGTTTGGTGGTGTGGTTGACTGATTTGCCAACCCGTTATCGCGGTTGGCGTGGTCAACGGTCTGAGCGTCGAGAGCAGTCGAGAATGGAGCAAGGCTGGATTGCTTTGCTTGAGGGGCGACATGCTTTTGCAGAGAAGTTACTGACCAAAGTGTCGGCTGATTCCAAAGATTGGAAAAGACAGGTGTTGGCTGATTTGAGTGCCGCTCGGGCGGCGCAAGAGATCGGTGCCTTTGATCGACGCGATCGATTGATTCAAAAAGCCCAAAAGCTGGTCGATCACGATGGCAAACAGTCGAGTCTGGCTACTGCTGTTGCAGCGGCTGCGGCTGATCTTTGGTTGGAGCAAGGCCAAGCTGAGGCCGCACTTGAGGTACTCGATCGGGCCAGCGTGAAAGATCGGAAAGACGTTCATACCTTACGTTTGCTACTGCGCACGCACCAACAACTGAACAACAATGAGCAGGTACTGGATTTGGCGCGTCGATTGCATCGCCAGCAGGCGATTAGCACTGAGCAGGCTGATAGATTGATAGAGACTGCGGCAGCACACTTGATAAAAGTCAAAAGTCTTGAGGCAGATTCGGCTCAATGGGAGTCCTTCTGGAAGTCGCTGCGTGCGCAGGAAAAACTGTTAGTCAGTGTTGCACTCGCTGGGTCTGATGCCTATCAAGTGCGTGGCAAATTAAAAGAATCCAGTAAGGTTCTAGAGGTCGCCATCACAGAAAGCTTTGATCCGCGCCTGCTGCAAGCTTACGCAAAGGCAGAGCCTGAGCAAGTCACGCAGCGGTTACAGCACGCCGAGCGTTGGTTAACGCGGCGCGATAGCGATCCTAATTTGTTGGTGACCCTAGGGGCTTTGTGTTTGGCCGCTCAGATGTGGGGTCAAGCACAACGCTACCTTGAACAAAGCGCACAGAAGCGCAGCGATTCCCAGGTGAATGCTTTGCTAGGCAGCTTGTTCGATCGGTTGGGGCAGCCTGAGCGTGCTGCCCAGCATTGGCGCATGGCCACGGCCGTAAGCGCGGCTTTGCCAATATTGGCTCAAGATGTGTTTCTGCCAGCAGCTGATCTTCAAGCCGATCCCGTCTTTACGTTGACGGAGGCTTTTGTTGATGACCCCTTAGCGCCAGCTGATCATTTTGCAAAAGGATTATCGCAGGGTGATGCAACCGGTGGTTCAGCCGCTGGGGCATCCTTGCCAGGGCGCTTGACGCAGCAAGACTACGATGAACTTTTTGACAGTGCACCAATACCAGCGCATGCGTTCGAGTCTGCTGACAGCCAGTCAAACGAGAAGAAACAGTAAGGCTTTATCTCTGCAAGTAATCTGATTGCTTTTGGTGCTTTAGCCATTGCCCATGTTTTGGTCTCACGCGTAACATTTTTAAAATATCGTGATAGGGTTTTGCTAAAAATTTGTGTCAATCCTAAAATCTATATCAAGTCGGCGCCAGTGGGTTTTTAGGCTTTCCTTTTGCTCATCGTGCATGGGTAGCTCTCTGATGGCCTGAGGCCAAAGCGCTCTTGCTGCGCTAATTGCGTCAACCAACTGTGATTTGATGTTAGTCCAAGGCAGTCCAGACTTGTGTGCCCAAA
Source organism: uncultured Burkholderiaceae bacterium (assembly GCA_963926245.1). GTDB lineage: Bacteria > Pseudomonadota > Gammaproteobacteria > Burkholderiales > Burkholderiaceae_B > Algicoccus. Next base: position 74,884 of record CAWUWI010000026.1, read on the forward strand.
CTTCAAATTGCGCCATTCCGGTGGAACACCATTCCTTGGTTTTTCCTAGATTAAGTGCAAACTGTGTTTCGTTTTTAAAGTAAGCGCTTGTGGTCACGATGTCGTAGGCTGGTGAAAGACGCGGTGGTATTTTATCGGGATAAAGCAGACTCCAGTTTTTGAGGTGTGCATCACCGTTGGCCAAGAGAATGTTGACCAAAAGCCGCTTGGCAAGTTGTTGGGTATCGCTTAGCCCCTGGCTGGAGTAATCGTAGATAACCCTCGCAATATCTTCGTCGTTAGCGGTTGAATATTTCTCGTGCGGATACTTCACCAAAACTTGTGCGAAATCTTCCATGTGAATGCGCTGGTTCCCTTGCCGATCAAAACGTTTAATAGCGAAAGCTTTTGACTCATTGGGCCGGTTGATCGGCGGAAGGGATTGCGCCTAAAAGATTCGGCAAAGCCAAAAAATATTGCGTCCATTTTTATATCCCGCCAGGTATCCAACCCATTGGCCATGGATCGATATCCCTAAGACCGTCGCTTCATTGTCTTTGCTCATTCATTGTCTCCGAGCAGGCCTTGCCAGGGGTCCTCATCCAGGGGTCTTTTCTACGTAATGGACGATTGGCCTGATTCGGTTGATAAAGCCGAGTCATCTGCGAGTGCTGCCAAAACTGCCCGTAATTTTTCATTTGAGACCAGAATGAGTTATGTGCCGAGCCCGTCGGCTAGCAAATTCAAGGTGTCGAGCCGAGGATTGCCTTGGGTGTCTTGTCGCTGATAATGTTGGCGCGAAATCCCGACGCGTAGCCGCATGTCGTGTTGTTTCAAGCCGAGCGCTAAGCGGCGCTGTTTGATTTGTGTGAGTAGTGAGGGGTATCGCATGAGTCTTATATATTGCTATTAATCAGATTGGCAATATATTGGTTTCTATTTATTGATTAAGCAACTCATGTGTTTCTTTAAATGGGCTCTTGACAACCCATTGCTGCCAAATCGACTTAGCCTTAAGACGACGATGCCAGGGCGAGAACGCAACCCTGGCATTTATTAACGTTAATTTGCTGGCAAAGAGGTCTTTTTAGGCCGCTTTGTAATTCGCCATGCCGTCGACAATTTCTTTGTGGGCAGCAGCCACACCGGCCCAGCCCTCGACTTTGACCCACTTGCCTTGCTCAAGGTCTTTGTAGTGCTCAAAGAAGTGTTCAATCGACTTCAGTGTCATGGGATGAACATCTTCATGGGACTGGAGGTTGCTGTAGAGGGGGAGAATTTTGGTGGTTGGCACCGCCAACACTTTGCCGTCCTGCCCGGCTTCATCAGTCATGTGCAAAATGCCAATGGCACGACAAGGCACCACAACACCAGGCATCAGGGGAAATGGAGTCATCACCAAGACATCCACAGGATCACCATCGCCGGCGATCGTATTGGGCACGTAGCCGTAATTGGTGGGGTAAAACATGGCGGTGGTCATGAAGCGATCAACGAAGAGTGCGCCACTTTCTTTGTCCACTTCGTACTTGATAGGGTCAGCATTCATTGGGATTTCGATGATGACATTGAACACTTCGGGTACTTTATCGCCAGGGGTGACTTTATCAAGGGACATCTAGATCTACCAAAAAAGAGTTGAAGAATTTTAAGAACAGCAAGACGGGTTGAAGACTTGGTGTTTTGTAAACCGAATCAAATTTATTAGTTATTTTACCCTCAGTTTATGACGCCGTTCTGTATGCCTTTAGGGCTCAGTCGATATTAAAGCGCGAGGCACACACAAAGCTTTAGGCCGGCTACTCACGGGCTCGCGATCCGATAAAATGTAAAGTCGGAGATAATGCTGAGTATTACTTTTTTATTAAACAATTTTCGCCCAATGGGGGATCAATATGTCTGAATACGTCTTCACACCACCAGCCGTGGTGGGTTTGCCCGTGGTGGGCAGTCAGGCCAAGTTTGCTGTTCGTCATGTCTATTGTGTGGGTCGAAACTATGTCGAGCATGCCAAAGAGATGGGTTTTACCGGACGGGAAGAGCCTTTCTTTTTTTCTAAACCTGCTGATGCTTTGGTTAATGTGGTCTCAGGCACGCAGGGCGATATCCACTACCCACCGAAGACCAGTAATTTGCACTACGAAATGGAACTGGTGGTGGCCTTGGGCAAAGGGGGACGCGATATTCCGGTTGAGAAGGCCAATGAGTGTATTTTTGGTTATGCCTTGGGTTTGGATATGACGCGTCGCGATTTACAAGGCGAGTGTAAAAAACTGGGTCGCCCTTGGGAAGTTGGTAAAGCATTTGATGAGTCTGGCCCGATTGGCCCCATTCACCCCATTAGTCAGACTGGTGTCATCGATCAAGGTGCAATCACTCTAGCGGTTAACGGGCAGATGAAACAAAACAGCAATTTAGACAAGCTGATTTGGAGCATTCCCGAAAGTATTTCTTTTTTATCCGGTTTGTTTGAACTCAAAGCTGGTGATTTGATATTCACAGGCACCCCAGAGGGCGTCGGTCCTGTGGTGGCCGGTGACCAGATGGTCGGCACCTTTGACGGTTTGGGTGAGCTTAAAGTACGGGTGGTTTGAACCCAAGCTAATACAAAGAGGGCCAAGACTGTCGTCTTGGCCCTCTTTGTATCGCCGTCACGTCTTACGCTGCCTTGCCCATGGCTTGTGCGTTTTCAGGGACGGGGTGTTTGGTGAGGCGATGACCCGCTTTTAGAATTTGGCTGGGAATGTCATGTTCAACCAAGGCTGGCAGCCGTGCGGCAACGGCAACTAGTTTTTGCAGGTCAACGCCGGTGTTAAAGCCTTCAAGTTCTAGCATGTGCACCACTTCCTCAGTACAGGCATTACCGCTTGCACCAGGCGCATATGGGCAGCCTCCAAGACCACCCAGTGAGGCATCAAATCGATCAATACCGGCATCAATGGCTGCTAGCACATTTGATTGCGCAAGGCCTCGGGTATTGTGAAAATGCAAGGTAAATGTCACTTTCGGAAAACTGGCCTTAGCCATGCGCGCGATGTGACGTACTTGGGAGGGATAAGCCATGCCTGTGGTGTCACACAAGGAGATTCGATTGACATTTTGACGGGCGAAATGTTCAATCAGCCGCAGGACTTCTGATTCAGCAATATTGCCCTCCATCGGGCAACCGAAGGCCGTTGATAACGACACGTTAACAGCCACTGATGAGTTGGCCAACGTCTCAATGATTTGGCTCAACTGGTTGGCGGACTGATCACGCGTCATTCGAAGGTTTGCTTGATTGTGCGTTTCGCTCACTGACATGACCAAATTGGCCTCGTCGATGCCGCAACTTAAGGCGCGCTCGGCACCACGAGCATTGGGAATGAGCACGGTATATTCCACGCCAGGTTGCCGCTTAATACGGTGCATCACTTCTTCGGCGTCCCGCAAGGCGGGAATGGCCTTGGGTGAGGTGAAAGAGGTGGCTTCAATTTTGGCAAACCCACATTCACTGAGCGCATCAATGATCGCGACTTTGTCGTCAGTACTAATGAACACGTTTTCGTTTTGAAAACCGTCACGCGGTGCGACGTCATGCATGTAAATGCGGGGTTTGCTCATGGCGGAAATTGTCTCTGTTTTGTTGTTATGTATTGAGTCATTGATAAAACGGCTTTAAGCCGATTCATCACAAATCAGAATGTATTTTACGGGTTTTCCCGAGTTTGTGTGATTGGCCTTATGATCGAGAGCGTTTTTATCGATTGGCGCGTAAAAACGCACCCTTCAAGGCGAAGATGGTGTCAAGTAATACCGCGATCGCGCCAGTCAGCTCGAGTGCTACTGTCAATTCCCAATTGATCCAATATTTCGTCTGTGTGCTCGCCGAGTCGGGGTGCCAGTCGGTCGACTTGACCGGGAGTGCGAGACAGTTTGGGGACAATGCCGGGGACTTTGACCACAGAGCCGTCGGGCAGGGTGGCCTCTAAAATCATATCGCGGGCTTGGTAGTGCGGGTCCGCAGCGATGTCGGCGGCATCATAACTTTTGCCAACCGGTACACCGGCTTCGGTCATCTTGCTTAAGACTTCCTCAAGTGTGCGGCTCATTGTCCATTCGCTGATGGCTTGATCAATACGTTCGGCTTGAGCCGCTCGGCCAGGGTTGTCGGCTAGCGCCGGATCGGTGGCCAAGTCTTCGCGCTCAATCAGGGCCATCAGGCGTTTGTAAATACTGTCACCATTGCCAGCGATCAATGCGTATTTGCCATCCTGGCAGGGATATGCATTGGTTGGCGCAATACCTGGCATGCTGGCCCCCGATGGCTGGCGAACAGCGCCAAATTTTGAGTATTCGGGCAGCAGGCTCTCCATCATGTTGAAAACAGACTCGTAAAGCGCGACATCAACCTCTTGCCCTAAGCCATTTTGTTGTTCGCGGTGGCGTAACGCCATCAGAATCCCAATAACCCCGTGCAAACCCGACAAAGTGTCGCCAATGGACACGCCCACACGTACGGGGGGACGGCCCGGTTCACCACTCAAATAACGCAAGCCGCCCATGGCTTCACCTATGACCCCAAAACCAGGTCGATCACGGTAGGGGCCGGTCTGCCCATAACCAGAAACACGCAGCATGATGAGTTTAGGGTTAATCGCATGAAGCGCCTCAAAACCCAAGCCCCACTTCTCCATGGCACCTGGACGAAAATTTTCAATCACGATATCCGCGTCAGCCACCAAGCGACGCACGATTTCTTGACCTTCTGGTTGGCGCAAATTCAGCGTAATCGAACGCTTATTGCGGGCATGTGCGGCCCACCAAACGGAAGTGCCGTCGTGCACGAAACGCCATTGGCGAAGAGGATCACCGGCAGGGGGTTCAACTTTGATGACGTCGGCGCCAAATTCAGCGAGGATTTTGGCGGCGAACGGGCCCGCGATCAATTGGCCAAGCTCGATTACTTTTAAGCCGGATAGTGGGCGTTGTGTGTTTTCAGAAGTGTTTTTCATGGCTGTCCTGGTTTTGGGGCGTCTACAGGGTCAACGTGTGCCATCAGGTCTAAAACGCGGTGGCGTCGCATCACCGAATCACGGGCGGCAACCACGATGTCGTGGCCTTGTTCAACGGTTAGAGTGCGATCGACTTCAATGTGAGCGTCAACCAAAACCATGTCTCCCATCTTACGGCTACGGATATCGTGCACGCCAAGTACGCCAGGGGTTTCGTTTAAGGTCTGAGTAATTTCTTGTAGCTCTTTTTCATCGATGCCGCGATCCATCAGATCATTGAAAGAATCCGAGCCGAAACGCCACCCCATGCGTGCGATCATGAGACCAACGATCAGAGCGGCAATCGGGTCGAGAATTTTGTAGCCCAAAAGGTGCCCCAAAATACCGATAGCCACGACCAGCGACGAGGCAGCATCAGAGCGAGCATGCCAGGCGTTGGCCACGAGCATGCTTGACTTTACTCGCTTGGCAGCAGAAAGCATGAATCGAAATAGACCTTCTTTGGCCAATAAGGTCAAAATAGCGATGGCTAATGCGATCGGTGCCACATCGGGGATGTCATCGGGGTTCATGATTCGTTCAACAGAAAACCAAACCATGCCCAAACCAACCAAAATCAGCAATAGGCCAATAATGAGGGCAGCTGCCGTCTCAAACCGTTGATGGCCGTAGGGGTGGTCCTCGTCGGGATCTTTTTGGCTGTGGTGGTTGGCAACCAACACCACGAAGTCTGACAGCAAGTCAGACATCGAATGAATACCATCGGCAATCAGCGCCTGTGATCGCGCAAAGAAACCAACCGCAATCTGCAGTGCCGACAGCACAATATTGACGGCCACACTGACCAATGTGGTTCGTTTGGCAACCGCTCCTCTCTGAGCCGCGGTGTAGCCAGATTGCGCACCGGACCCGTCTTGACTGTTGCTAGGTGTTCGGTGATGGTGATTCGATCCCATTCGTTTTTTTCAAGACCCTTTCTATTGGTTTGTTGCTTGCAGTGATGTTGCCTGACATTTTGGTTGGTTTAGGACTAATTGGCTATTTAGGGCCTACTTTAAGGTGGCATCGGCTAGATTTACGCCAAAAGCCAAAAAAAGTCCGCCAACAGCGTCAATGCCCAGCGCATTTAATCTCGAACGAGCTTGCATCTTACTCGCTAACCGTGCGCCACCAAAAATCAGGCATGTCAGGTAAAGCATGCTACAGATTTGAACAACAATGCCAAGCAAAAGAAATGTCAGCGCAGGGTGGGCGTAATTGGGGTCAATAAATTGAATAAAAAATGAGATGAAGAAAAAAATCGCCTTGGGATTTAACAGGCTGATCATGAGTGCTAAACGCATTGGGTGGCGACGTTTGTCACGCAGTACCAATACCTCGTTTGATGTCGGTACGGTACTCAGAGGGGTTTGCCAGCGATGCCAAGCCAGCTTTAAAAGCCCTATTCCAATCCAGACCAAGTAGGCTGCTCCAGCGTACTTAAGCGCTCTAAACAACGATGGATTGGCATACAGCACAGATGCCGCTCCTGTCGCGGCCATTGCCATCAAAACGAGATCACCTAAAAATACACCGGTCGCCGCACGATAGCCAGCACCCAAGCCATTTATGGATGCCGTGGTTAATACAAACATTGAGTTTGGGCCGGGTAGTAACACAACAAAAATCGTGCCCAGAACAAATGTCACAAGATCCGTGATTCCGTACAAGTTGACTTTCTCAAGCGCACCATTGTGTTTTGTTAACAGAAAAAGGGTCAACCCAGCCATCGTGGTTTGTTTGCCGCTGACGGTTGTGGTGTTGCAACCAGCACTTTAGACCGAGAGAAACGGCTTTCAAGTTTGCGAGTAATTGAGCGCTGATGCTTGACTATATTTTAGACGCCAATTTGCATCGCAAGGTCGTTGACTCAGCCGGGCGATTCTATGTGTGGTGAGCCCTGTGCCATCTTTTCAATGTGTTTTTGTCGTCGTCAATGGTGACCATTATTGATCGTTACCCTTGACGCAAGCATTTGGCTTGTCGCATGATACGAGGGTATTTCTAACCAATAAAGTGAGTGTTGCGCGATGAAAGCTGTTTTTCTGGATGCCAGTTCCACCCTTGCCGAAGTCACGGAACGTTTGCTGCAAATCGGCGACATGACTGTTTCCATTCATCGTGATCCAGACATCACGTCCGAACAGATCCCCGGAGTTGTTGGCGATGCGGATATTGTTTGGATTGATCACACGAGTTTGCCAACTGATATTGCCAGCCAGTGCCCCAATTTGCGACACGTGATTTTTTTGGGTACAGGCGCCCGTTCGTACATGAGCCCTGAGGAATTGGCTGAAATCGGCATTCAAGTGCACATTATCAAGGGCTACGGTGACACGGCAGTGGCTGAATGCGCTTTTGGGCTGATGTGGGCAGCAGCCAAAGGTTACGCGGCGATGGATCGAGGCGTGCGTGCGGGCAATTGGCCACGCACTGAGGGTCTGCAATTAACCGGTAAAACACTAGGTTTGATGGGGTTTGGGGGGATTGGGGCGGAAATGGCCCGTTTGGGTCTTGGCGCTGGCATGCGGGTCATTGCTTGGAACCGTTCACCCAAAGAGCACCCTGGGGTGCAGTTTTTGTCGATTGAAGAGGTGTTGGCGCAAAGCGATGTGGTGTCAGTGCATTTGCTTTTAAACGACGAAACACGAGGTTTCTTATCGAAGTCTCGTATCCAAGGCATGCGTGATGGCGCGATTTTGGTGAATACGGCACGCGGGGCCGTGATTGACGAGCTCGCCATGATTGAGGCCCTTAAGTCGGGCAAACTCGGGCACGCTGCCCTAGATGTTTTCGAAGTCGAGCCGTTACCGCAAGGGCACGCTTTGTCAATGCTCGAGAACGTGACCTTGTCAGCTCATTCGGCATTTCGAACGGCTGAGGCCAGTGATAATCTTATTGAAGCGGCTTTGAATCACGGCCGCTGGATTGCGAAAGAACGCTAGTTCTAGCCCCTCGATTTTCAGAAACCAAATTGCGATACTATGAACGATTGAAAAATCATTTTCCAACCTTAACCTAGCGGCACTTTTGCAAATGATCCAATGAATAAGCTGAGGACGCCGTTGAGCACACTTATCAAACGCCTATTGGGCTTAACTGTTGCCACTTTAATGCTTTCTGGCTGCATGGTTGGACCTGACTACAAGCGCCCTGAACTGTCTGTCAGCGACCAATGGAAAGCCCAAACGGGTGGTGAATTTGCAGAGGCGGTCGAAATTGTTCGCGACCAGCAAATAAACCCCGTGCGGTGGTGGGATCAGTTTGCTGATCCCACGCTGAGTGATTTATTGGTCTATGGCGGCCTACAAAACCTTTCTTTGCAATCGGCTGCGCTGCGGATTTATCAAGCCAGGGCCCAGTTGGGCATCAGTGATGCGACGTTGTTACCCACGCTCGTCGGGGCTGGATCTAACACCGTGGGCAATAACTCTACCGTGCGCGACGGTTTGTTACAGGCGAATTGGGAACTGGATTTTTGGGGCAAATACCGTCGCGGCATACAAAGCAGTTTCTCGTCGTTCCAATCGGCTATCTCGTCCTATTACAGCGCCGATGTGTCGCTAGCAGCCACTGTGGCAAGCGCCTACATCAATATTCGAAATTTAGAAGAGTTGCTTCGGGTCGCGCAAGTGAACCTGTCACTACAAGCTGAGAGTTTGCGCATTGCTGATGCGCGATACAAAGCTGGTTCAACCTCTTTATTGGCATTAAGCCAAGCGCAAACACGCTACCAACAAACCAAGGCGGAAACCCCTGGTTTGGTGGAACAATTAAATCGCCAACGCAACGCCATGAGCGTTTTACTTGGTCAGCCACCAGGCTTTTATGAGGCTCAATTTGGTCAGGCCAAGAACATGCTCAAAGCCCCTGAGTCGATCAAGGTGGGTATCCCAATGGACTTGTTGCGCCGTCGCCCTGATGTGGCGGCGGCCGAATATCAGGCAGCTTCACAGTCTGCTTTGATTGGGATGCGTGAGGCCGACCTTTATCCGAGCTTTTCATTGTCAGGTTTTTTTGGGTATTTAAGCACCAGTGTGACCTACCAAAACGGGCAAACCTTTTCGTTTGAGGGCAGTTCTTCAAGCACTGGTGCCTCGTTTAACCTGCCAATTTTCTATCGCGGTGCCATTGTTGACCAGATTCGGGTGCAAGATGCGGTTTTTCAGCAAGCGGTCTTGAACTATCAAAATACCGTGTTGGTAGCTCAGGCTGAAGTTGAAGACGCGTTGATGCGCATTGCAACTGCAAGCAGCGCGACCAAGGACTTTGGGCTGGCTTTGAAGTCGGCGAGACAATCGGCTAAGTTGGCACTGGACCTTTATGAAGCGGGTCAAAGTGACTACAACACAGTTATTGTTGCGCAACAAATTTTATTACAGGTGCAAAGCGACTTTGTCCGCGCAAAAAGCGAAACCCTGATGGGTTATGTCGAAGCCTTTAAGGCTTTGGGTGGCGGTTGGACCGGCGACCTGAAGGTGCCAGCTTTGCCCAACGAATTAATTGCACAAATGAAAGAACGCTCCAACTGGGGCAATGCCTTGGATGCGCAAAGCCCCGAGGCGAATAGTCCTCGCTTGGTACAGACTTTAGGATTGATTCAATAATGGCGATCATTTTTGGTGTGCGTACCCTTTCAGCGGGGCTGTTGGTTGGGGTGAGTGTTTTATTGAGCGCTTGTGAGAAACCAAAACCACCCGAATTGCCGCCAGCCAAAGTGACTGTGGCCAATCCTGTGCAACAGACGGTTCAAAGTTATCAAACCTTTGATGGCACAGCGGCACAACTCTTGCTTGTTAACCTCGACGCGCGCGTGCCGGGATACTTGACGCAGATCAACTTCAAAGACGGCGCCACCGTTAAAAAAGATGACTTGCTGTTTGTGATTGAACAAGCGCAGTACAAGGATCAAGTGGCTTTGCAGCAAGCGGTTTACGATCAAGCCAAGATCGAATTTGACCGCCAGTCGACGTTATTGCAGCAAAAGGCCACTTCGCAGGCCACGGTCGACAGCGCACGTTCTCAACTTCAGCAAGCGCAAGCAAGCTTGTCGTTGGCCAACTTGAACTTGAGTTATACCGAGATCAAAGCTCCCTTTGATGGCGTTATGGGTCGTCACTTGATCGATGTGGGCAATTATTTGGGGTCAAGTCCCAATGGCATCAAACTGGCAGAAATTCGTCAAATCGATCCTGCTTATATCTACTTTTCCATGAATGAGGTGGAGTTGTTGACCTACATGCGCATGATGCGCTCGGCGGGTCAATCTGTACAGGGGCAGGGGGTAGGCAATCTTAAGGTCTATGCTGCCTTGCAAGGTGATACTGCTTATCCGCTTGAGGGCGTGCTGGATTACGCGGCCAGTGATCTGGATGTCAGTACAGGCACACTGCAATTGCGCGGGCTTTTTCCGAACGCTGACAGGCATATTGTGCCTGGGGTCTACGCCAAGGTATTGGTGTACTTTGGCAAAAAGCGGGACAGTGCGATGGTGCCCTCGGCGGTGGTATTGCGCGATCAGCAAGGCGACTATGTGTATGTTCTTGGCCCTGACAAAAAAGTCCAGCGGCAAAACATCACAATAGGGCAACGCTACAGCCATTTGGTTGAAGTGATGAAGGGCCTTAAAGCCGATGACCAGGTGGTTATCAACGGGTTTGTCACTTTGAGTGTGGGTCAAACCGTGGTGCCTGAAACCGGTAAGATTAATCCCGCCAAGCTGCCTGGTGCGCCAGGCACAGGTACGGCGGAAAAATAAATCGGCGTCTTAGCCCATTAACCCAAGCAAGGCTTATCCTCGGATAGGCCTTGCACGGAATTGCGACATGTTCTCAAAAATTTTCATTGAACGACCGATACTGAGTAATGTGATCGGGATCATCATTGTGCTACTTGGCGCGGTGTCGATCTTTGGGTTACCGATCGCCCAGTACCCGGCCATGACCCCCCCCACCATTAAGGTCAGCACCAACTGGCCGGGCGCTAACGCCAAGCTGATACAGGAACTGGTCGGCAGCAACATTGAGACGCAGGTAAACGGCGTGCAAGACATGCTTTACATGCAGTCTTATTCGACGGACGCGGGCACCTATAACCTGACAGTAACGTTTGCCGTGGGCACTGACCCTGATCTTGCTCAAGTCAACGTACAGAATAGGGTGGCGATCGCCTTACCCATGTTGCCGGCCTCGGTTCAAAACCAAGGGGTGACAACCAAGACGCAATCAACAGCAATTTTGCAGTTTGTGACCGTGACGTCTAAGGACGACAGCCGCGATGCGCTGTTTTTGAGTAACTTCGCCAATTTGCAAATGCAAAATCGCTTGGCGCGTATTCCAGGCGTGGCCGCGGCCAACGTATTTGGCGTGGGTAACTACAGCATGCGGGTCTGGCTGGATCCAGCTCTCATGCGGGAGCGATCGCTCACACCCAGTGAGGTGATGAATGCGATCAACAAACAAAACGTGTTGCTCTCAGCCGGTCAAATTGGCGCGCCACCAGTGCCTGAAGGTCAGGCTTATCAGTTCACTGTTAACGTGGCCAGTGCCATGGACACACCAGAGGATTTCGGTGAAATTGTTCTGAGAGCGGAATCTAATGGCTCGATCATGCGTTTAAAAGATGTGGCACGCATCGAAATGGGCAGTCAGAACTACAACCAGTTTTTCCAGCTCGATGATAAGCCAGCCGGCGGTATTGCCATATTTCAGTCGCCTGACGCCAATGCTTTGGATGTGGCTGAGGCCGTGCGAGCCGAGATGAAAGAGATTGCGAAGAACTTTCCACCTGACATTGAGTGGCGCATTCCTTTTGACACCACTACCTTTGTGACTGCTTCGATCGATGAGGTTTACACCACTTTGTATGAAGCCGGCGTGTTGGTGTTGCTGGTGATCATGATATTTTTGCAAAACTGGCGAATCACGTTGGTACCGGCGATCACGATTCCTGTGACCATCATCGGTGCTTTCGCTGGCATGGCCGCTTTGGGTTTTTCGATTAACTTGCTGACACTCTTTGCCATCGTGGTGGTGATCGGTATTGTGGTTGATGATTCGATCGTGGTGGTTGAAGGCGTGGCCAAGAAAGTGGAAGCGGGCATGAAGCCTAAAGAGGCGGCGATTGCTGCCATGGGCGAGCTCATTGCCCCCATCATCGGTATCACGCTGGTATTGATGGCAGTTTTTTTGCCCGCGGCCTTTATCTCTGGTATCACAGGGCAAATGTATCGACAATTTGCGCTGGTGATTGCGATAACAGCACTTTTAAGCGGCATTGCCGCCATCACCATGAGCCCTGCTCAGGCTGGTGAGTTTATCAAAGCTCCCAAGAAAAACGCCATTCTAAAACCCAAAAATTGGTTTTACCGTGGTTTTGATCGTGGCTTTGACGCCATTGCCAACCGCTATGGTGCGTTGATGACGCATCTCATGAAAACCAGCACGGCAACGGCCATTGTTGGCTTAATAATCATTGGTGCATCTCTCTATGGCTTAACCCGAGTACCCACTGGATTTATTCCCAACGAGGACCAAGGTTACCTGATGGTGTCGGTGCAGTTACCGACAGCCGCCTCTTTGGAACGCACCCAACAAGGCATGCTAGAGGTTAGGCGAGCCGCGATGGCCGTGCCGGGCGTGCAACAGATTGTAACTATCGGTGGCATTAGCTTGCTTGACAATAACTCGACTAACTCTAGCGCGGGTGCGATGTATGTGATCCTTAAGCCTTGGGCTGAGCGTGGCAAGGTTAAAGGCCAAGACTTGCGCAGTATATTTTTTGGGTTGAGAGAAGAGTTCCGTGAGATCCAAACCGCAAGCGCGCGGGCGATATTGCCACCGGCGATTCCAGGTCTAGGCATGTCGGGTGGTTTCAACATGCAGTTGCTTTTGACCGATGGCAGTAATAGTTTTGAGAAAATGCAACTCGCCACCAATAAATTCATTGAGCAAGCCAACCAATTGCCTGAAGTGGCAATGGCTTTCAGCACCTTTAATAACAATGTGCCGCAGTACGAGCTGACATTTAATCCAGCGCGTGCTGAAACGCTCGGGGTTGATATTGGCGAGGCCTACAACGTGTTGCAATCCTACTTGGGCTCGTCGTACGTGAATCAATTCTTCAAGTTTGGCCAGACCTATCAGGTCTATGTTCAAGCCGACGGCCCATTTCGCACCGACATTCGACAACTGGAAAACCTCTACGTCAAAAGCAGCAGCGGCGATATGGTGCCAATGGGCTCATTTGTTGCGATTGAGCAGTCGTTTGGGCCCTCGATTGCCTCGCAGTACAACTTGTTTCCAACAGCCAGCGTCAACGGCGCGGCCGCACCTGGCATCAGTTCAGGACAGGTCTTGAGCGCACTGACGACCCTGGCTGAATCCTCTTTGCCAGAGGGCATGGGATTTACTTGGACGGCGATGTCCTACCAAGAACAGTTGGTGGGGAATACCCAAGTGTTGGTATTTGCTTTATCGATTTTATTGGTTTACCTCGTGTTGGCTGCGCAGTATGAATCATGGATAGCGCCAATGGCGGTGTTAAGCGCGGTGCCACTTTCTCTGTCTGGCATTGTGATTGCCTTGATGATGACGGGACTGTCTAACAACATCTACGTGCAAATTGGTATGGTTCTGATGATCGCGCTGTCAGCCAAAAATGCCATTTTGATTGTCGAAGTAGCCCTTGAAAGCATGCGTGCGGGCAAGTCTGTCGAAGAGGCCGCTTTGCACGCCTCCAAAGAGCGATTCCGCCCAATTATGATGACTTCAATATCCTTTATCTTGGGTGTCTTACCACTGCTCTTAGCAACGGGCGCGGGTGCTGCTTCTCGTTTTTCGATTGGGTTAACGGTTTTTAGTGGCATGATCGCCTCGACCACTTTAGCGGTGGCTATCGTTCCAATCTTTTTCGCCAAGATCATGCGCTTTGCTGCCAAGAAAGGCGACGATGAAGATGGTGATGAGGATGGCGACAGTGAAACGTCTGGGAATGACGGCAACGGTACTGCAGTGCTTGAACCAAGCCAGGCAGCGCAGGCCTCAGTCATTGCGAAACCGAGCCCTTAGCAAAGGCGGCCATTGCAGCCCTAGGGTGATTGGGTCGTCGTTTTAACAAAAGGGCCAGATCAGTGATCTGGCCCTTTTGTTATTTGGTCATTTTTTTCAAAAAAATAAATTGCATGTGAAACCGGTTTGGTTGATTTAAACAGGCCTGATAAGCACTTTGCAATTGGGTTGTGCACGCAATGAATCCGTAATTTACGGCGATAATTCCGAAATTTACAGCATTTCATTCCGAAATTTACGATAAAATACTACTACACACAACAATAAAGCCGTGACGACCGATTGATATAACAAACAACCCGAACGCTTTTTTGCGATGAACACAACTTCTTTATTTCCCCGTTGGGTTGAGCCACGTATCAATGAGGCGATGCTCGATACGCCCGTGGTGTTGGTTGTCGGTCCTCGTCAAGCTGGGAAGACCACGCTTGTTCGTCAAGTGGCCAGCAATGGACTGCGGTATTTGACGTTAGATGATGAGTTGACACTGTTGGCTGCTCGCGAGGACCCCGTGGGTTTTGTGTCGAGCTTGGATCGTGCGGTGATTGATGAAATTCAGCGAGCACCGCAGCTATTATTGGCCATCAAAAAGAGTGTGGATGAAGATCGGCGTCCAGGTCGATTTTTGTTGACGGGATCTGCGAATTTAATGACTTTGCCAACCGTTGCCGATTCACTGGCTGGGCGCATGGAAACGCTGTCTTTATTACCTTTGTCCCAAAGCGAAATTAAAGGACAGTCTGCCAATTGGTTGGATCACGTGTTTTCGGGGCGACTGCCACAAGTAGTGGATAGTGACGACTTCAATGCCTCGGCACAATCGCAGGACCTTGTCCAAAGGGTGTTGCGGGGTGGTTATCCACAAGCATTGACACGGCAGTCCTCACGGCGCCGTGTCGCCTGGGCGAAACAATATATTGATGCAATCATCCAACGAGACGTGCGCGACGTTGCTGAAATTGAGCATCTGGACCAGTTGCCACGTTTTTTGAGTGCTTTGGCTCAAACGGCGGGACAGATGTCGAATTATTCTCAACTCGGTGGTCAAGTTGGCTTAGACGGAAAGACAGTGTCACGATACATCGGAATTTTTGAACAGATTTACCTTCTGAAACGTGTCCAAGTATGGGCTCGTAATCGCCTGAACCGCGTGGTGAAAACGCCCAAACTGCAGTTTATCGACTCTGGATTGCTTTCTGCTTTGCTGGGCCTAACGCAAGAAGAAGTAGCAAAAGATCGCACGCGATTTGGAAATGTGTTGGAGACGTTTGTCTATGGCGAGTTGCTCAAGCACACCACAACAGCTGCTGGTGACTATCGCCTAATGTATTTCCGTGATCTTGATAAATTTGAGGTCGATATTGTCATAGAAAACACTACCGGACAATTAGTGGGTGTTGAGGTTAAGTCGACAGCAACGCTTAGAGCACAAGACTTACGAGGCTTGAAGAAGTTATCCAAATTAGCAGGCGAAAACTTCAAAATGGGCGTTCTGCTCTACAACGGTAATGAGACCTTGCCCCTGGGCGATGGCTTGTGGGCGACGCCCATTGCGTCCTTATGGGGCAGAGAAGCTTTAAGTGGTGGCTTTCAATGTTCTTGGGGAGGACATTGACGAATCGGCCGCGCATCAGGATACTGAATTATTAATTCATTCATTCTGAGGGGATTTAGCATGTCTCACGCAACAGGTCAGTATTTGCCTTTTAAGTCGCCGCTGCGCGAACCGACTCTTCGGTTGCCCAAAGGTTCGGTCGATTGTCATTTCCACGTGTTCGAAGATCCTGCTAATTATCCCTTCACAGAAAATCGTTCGTACACGCCGACGCTGGCGCCTTGGGCGGCATTTGAGGCGATGAATGATTTGATTGGTGCGGACCGTGCGGTGCTGGTGCACCCCTCAGTCTATGGCCATGATCATGCAACTTTTGTTGATACCTTAAAAGCCCATCCCCATAGACTACGTGGGGTGGCTGTGCTTAAGCCTGACGCTTCATCAGAGGAAATTGCTGCCCTTGACGCTATTGGTGCTAAGGGCACTCGATTGAATGTATTGTTTGCTGGGGGTAATCAGCTCAGTGATGCGCAAGCGTTGGCCAAACAAGTGGCCCCGTTTGGTTGGCACCTGCAGTTTTTAGCCGATGTTGCCGCTAACCCAGAACTGCCCGCTTGGGCCTCATCATTAAATGTCCCGGTGGTGTTCGATCATTTTGGTCATCCGAGTGTGTCCGACTGCAACAATCCGGGTTTTAAGAACCTCTGCGCTTTGGTTAAAGAAGGTCAAGCGTGGGTCAAAATTTCGGGTGCCTACCGGGTGGTTTCGCCAGCCGGGTGTTGGCAGGCAATCGACCCGTTCGTCGAGGCTTTATTGAATGCCAATCCTGAGCGCTTAGTCTGGGGCACTGATTGGCCCCACCCTAGTATTAGCGAGCCAATGCCAGACGACGTGGACTTGGCAGAGATGGTGTTTCGTTGGTTGCCCGACCAAGCCCTACGCGAACAGGTCTTGGTCAAAAATCCCGAGGTGCTATATGGATTTCCCCAGTACGGTGAAGGTCGCTGATCCCGTACTGTGAATCTGTGCAGGCTACTGAGCAGAAATTGATCACAACAAAACAGCGAAGTGCCAAGCTTTACATCATCAAACTGCCGTTCAAAAGGCATCATCCACACCACAGATTTTAATAAGGAATAAAACCATGTTTAAACGTCACTTTATGTCATCGATTGTCGCTCTTGGCTTGACCGTTGCGGTTGGACTACCTAGCGTGGCAGTAGCTCAAACAGTCATGAAATTTGGTTGGACCACGGGCGAGGGCGAGACCGATCCTTATGCCACTGGTGCGCGCAATTTCAAGGCTTCCGTAGAAAAGCTTTCCAAAGGCAAAATAGAAGTCCAGCTTTTTCCCAACCGCCAGCTCGGTGACGAGAAGCAGATGTTAGAGGGTCTGCGTTTTGGCACGCTTGATGGTGCTGTTATCACCAACGCAGTGATTGCCCAAGTAGAGCCAGCTTTCCAGGTCAATGACTTGCCGTTTCTTTACGCCAGTGAGGCGCAAGCACAGAAAGTGCTTGATGGCGAAGTTGGTGCTGAGTTAGCAGCACGTTTGTCTAAAAAGGGCATTTTGGCGCTTGGCTTTATGGAAGGCGGTTACCGCCAAATGATTAACAACAAGCAACCCGTCACATCACCCAGTGACGTTAAAGGCGTGAAGTATCGCGTCATGCAAAACCCCGTGTTTATTGACATGTTTAACTCCCTGGGCGGTGCTGCAGTGCCCATGGCTTGGGGTGAAACCTTCACCGCGGTTCAGCAAGGCACGGTAGACGGGCTTGAAATCCCCTTGGCGGTGATCAGTGCCAACAAGTACTACGAAGTGACTAAATTTCTGTCGTTGACCAATCATACCTACTCAATGATTGGGCTTTTGGTTTCCAAGCGATTCTTTGACAAACTGTCCCCAGATTTGCAAGCTGTTGTTGTTGAGGCCGCAAAAATAGCGACTGCCGAGCAGCGACGGTCCTCGGCTGCGAATCAACAGGTAATCATTGATAACTTGAAGAGCAAAGGCATGCAAGTCAATGCGATTGGCGACACAGCGGCTTTCAGAACAGCCGTGCAGCCAATGTATGAGAAAGCCAAGCAAACGGTGGGTGATCAGTTGATGCAGCAGACATTAAATGCTGTGAAGTAATGTCTGCTGAAAGAATACCCGCTGAGAGCGGTAAGTTACGGGTCTTCTTTGACCGCCTAGAGACCGCACTGAAGCTTGGTGCTGTTCTCTTGGCGCTTTTGATGCTTGGCGCGTTGGCTCTTCAAGTTTTTATGCGGTATGTTTTTGGGCAGGCCCTATCTTGGAGTGAGGAGCTGACACTGCTGTGGTTTGCTTGGTTGATTGTCTTTACCAGCGCGGTTGGCTTTCGGCGTATGACCCATGCACGCATGTCATTGTTACTTGATTTGTTGCCGGCAGTTGCGCGCCGTTTTGCAGAACGTTTAATTGCCGTGTTGGTGCTGCTACTAAGCGCCTATCTTACCTTTGGTGCTTGGCACTACTTTTCTGAGACGATTGATTCGGTGTCGCCTGCCATTGGCTACCCGATTGGTTTTCTTTACGGGGCGGTGCTGGTGTTTGGGATTTTGATGGCGATGTTTTCTGTTGAGCGCATCTTGACTGCTGGGCAGGGCTTGGATGAGTAGCACTGTTTGGTTGTTGACGGCTGGGTTTGGGGTGTTGATTCTGGCTGGTGTGCCGTTTGCTTTTGCGATTGGCATGGTGGTCGCTGCATCGCTGGTTATGGCAGACATCGACCCGATTTTGTTGCCACAAACCTTCATGGCGGCGACGCAGTCTTTTTCTTTGTTGGCCATTCCCTTTTTTATGATGGCCGGTGAGCTGATGTCAGCGGGCGGGTTGTCACAGCGATTGATTAAGGTCGCTGATGTGTTTGTGCGTCATTTGCGCGGTGGCTTGGGGCACGTGACAGTATTGGCGGCAGCGGTGTTTGCGGCTATTTCAGGCTCGGCACCAGCCACAACGGCTGCGATTGGTGCGATCATGATTCCTGCCATGGCCGAGCGCGGCTACAGCAAGTCATTTGCCACCGCGCTCGCTGTCAGCGCGGGGGTCTTGGCCCCCTTAATCCCACCCTCGATTGCGTTTGTGATTTGGGGGGTGATTTCTGAACAATCGATCTCCAGGCTTTTTAGTGCGGGTATCTTGCCGGGCATATTAATGGCTTTGGCACTCATGACTATTTGCTGGTGGCATGCCAAACGGCATCGCATTGCACTGCTACCCCGAGCGAGCCTGAAAGAGATTTGGCAGGCGCTGCGCGAGGGTGTTTGGGCGTTGTTGGCACCGGTCATTGTGCTTGGCGGTATTTATGGTGGAATTTTTACGCCAACCGAAGCAGCGGTGGTGAGTTGTGTCTACGCTTTGATCGTGGGTGGGTTCATTGAGCGTCGCCTGAAATGGTCAGTATTGCCTGCAATCATTTGGCGCTCGTTGAAAGTCACGGCCATTGTGATGGCCATCATCGTGTTTTCTGCGGGATTTGGTGTATTGATTGCGCAAGAGCGGCTGGCGCCCGAATTGGCGACCTGGTTAGCCGCCAATATTGAGCAGCAGTGGATCATGCTTTTGATACTCAATGCCACTTTCTTTGTTTTGGCTGCCATCATGGATGAGATCGCCATCATGATTGTCTTTGGCAGCATGTTGATGGCGATTGCATCAGCATATGGCGTTGACCCCATTCACTTTGGCACCATTATTGTCACTAACGTTGCCATCGGCATGGCTTCTCCCCCCATTGGTTACTGCCTGTTTGTCGGTGTAGCGGTCAGTGGCTTGAAGCTCGGTCAAATTGCCAAATCGATTTGGCCCTTCATCCTTTGCATGATTGCGGTCTTAATGCTCGTGACTTACGTACCAGCCTTTTCGTTGGCGCTGCAGCCCTGAGACAAAAAACCCAAGTCTCAGACCTACAGATTCGTTTTGATCCCCGTGATGGTTTTGGAGACGGCTCGCGGGTCGCGCTGGGGCCAACGGCCTGTTTGTACCGTGGCAATAAAGTTGGCCAACAGTGCATTAAAAGCGTCAGCCGCTTCTAGGTTCATGGTGTGGCCGCAATTCGGGATCACGGCGAGTGCGGCGCTTGGGATGGTGGCCTTGAGCATGATCCCAGGCTTGGCGCAAGCCCAGTCTTCGTCACCATTGACGATCAAAGTGGGCACCGTGAGTTTGGCGAGTTGCTCTTGCAAGTCGTAGAGCGAGGGGCGCTCGCGCTGCACCCCCAGTTGGGTATTGGCTGAACCCAGGGCAGAATGTTCACCGAGTTGCTTTTTAAATAACTCAAAGCCTTTTGGGTTGGCGCGCTGAAATTGAACGCGGGTTGGGCCATAGGCATATGTCTGGGCAAAAGCTGGCATGCCCTCATTGAGCAAGACATCAGCGATGACTTTTGCTTCGGCCCTGAACTTTTCTCTTTCGCTGGGTTCGGCACCGTATCCGCATCCAGCCACGCACAATGACAAGGCGCGATTGGGGTACTGTAGGCCAAACTGTAGCGTTGCAAAACCACCCATCGAAAGCCCAACAAGGTGTGCCTTGTCAATGCCGGCTTGGTCCATGACGGCAATGATGTCAGCTGCTGCGCGTGCTTGCGAATAAGAAGACACCGATTCAGGCACTGATGATGGTGGGTAACCACGGGCGTTAAACGTCACTGTCTTGTAGCTGCCAGAAAACCGTTGCACTTGTGGTTCCCAGCTGCGCATGTCACCGGCGAATTCGTGCACAAAAATGATAGGGGCACCTTCACCCGTCACTTCATAGCAAAGTGTCACGCCGTCATTGGTGGTTGCTGTTTGCATCGTAATCTCCTGAAGTGTCGTTGATTTGGTGTTGGATCATGTCAAGGGGCCGTTGCTGCAGGGTACGCCGGTTAGGCGCAGTTGCTAGGAGGGCTTCAACCTGCTCGGTACTGGCACCGTTGGGAAATCGAGCGATAGCGCCGTGCACCGCCTCCTGCGCATCAGTTGGCATTGTTTTGGTCATCATATGTCCTGTCGTGCGATACGAAATCACGACATTAAGGCGTCGAAATACCGCAAAATACTTTATTGCGACATTATAGTGTCGCAATAAGGTCTTTTGCGGTGGGTGCACGGCCGATAAGCCAAGTGATCGCGGGTCATTTGCCAGTCAAGCAGTTTTCAAGCGGGCAGGCGCGGTCTTGTTCGAGTGGCGTGACTGTCATCGTTTGTGTCATTGAGCGGCTAGCTTTGCTTTGGACCTAGTCAAATTAATGGGCAGCAGTCGTCTCTAAGTTTTGGTGATGCAGGCGTTCAAATTCAACCGGTGTGACCCAGCCGTTAGCCGAGTGCCTGCGGACTCGGTTGTAGTAAATCTCATTAATCTCAAAGACCTGCTGACGCACTTCGTGACGTGTTCCAATGGGCTTGCCGAAGACAGTCTGCTTTTTAAACGTGGCAAAGAAGCTTTCGGCTACTGCGTTGACTGAGTATCCCAACAATTTCCTTTTCTGCTCATGCTCTGTAGACAGCCGTGCTTGGCTAGGATGGCTTTAAGTGAGTGAGTGAGCACAGTACTGGTTGAATACACCCCGAGAGCCGCGGTCAGTGTGCACGATGACGCCACTGGGTTTGCCACGCATCAATAACGCTGAGTTCAAAGCGTCATTGACCAGTACTTGGTCAATCATGGTGCTGACCTGCCAACCAACGATCTGTCGGTTGAACAAATCGATCATGGTGGCCAGGTACAACCACCCCTCTTGAGTTTGAATGAAGGTAATGTCACCAACCCAGGCGACGATGGGTTTACTCACCGTAAATTGACGGTTTAGCAAATTAGGCGCAATCGGTAAATTGTGCTTTGAGTCAGTGGTGTGCCTGAATTTGCGCTTATGACGACATCTCAGGCCTTGCTTGGCGAAGCGATCTT
>CAWUWI010000027.1:0-21655 GCA_963926245.1 uncultured Burkholderiaceae bacterium
AAGGCAAATTATATTCTTGATGGGTTAAAGGTATAACAATTTTAGTCTAGGCGGTTTCTAGATAGATATAATTCAAAAATCCAGACTGGTCAAAAATAATGATAAATATCGCAAAAAAACTGATTACTAATATCTTTAATCAAGGAGGGGTTACTTTCAACGGTCCAAATCCTTGGGACATACAAATTAAGGATCCAAGATTTTTTAAGCGGATATTGAAACATGGATCAGTTGGTTTTGGAGAGTCATACATGGATGGCGACTGGGATGTTTCCCAGCTTGATGAATTGATTCGCCGAATGTTCAGAGTTCAAGCCAACCGAAAACCTATTTTTACTATCAATCGCATCTGGCACGATTTAAAATCTCGTGTAATAAACCTCCAAACACTTCACCGTTCCAGGGCTGTTATTGACACTCATTATGATTTAGATCAACGTCTTTACCAGCACTTCATGGGCCCATATAACCAGTACAGTTGCTGTTTCTTCAACAAGGCAACTACCCTTGCGGAAGCTGAAATCGAAAAACTGGAAATGATATGCAATAAATTAGATCTGCAACCTGGCGACAAAGTTCTTGATATTGGCTGTGGTTGGGGAGGGTTTGCACGTTATGCCGCTGAAACTCGTGGTTGTCATGTAACGGGCATCAGCATTTCTCAAGAGCAAATTACTTATGCAAAGAATTTCACTGCCGGACTATCAGTAGAAATCCTCAATGCCGACTATCGTGATTTACCCAAACTATTTAATACAAATCATTTCGATAAAGTCGTTATCATCGGAATGATTGAACATGTTGGTTATAAGAATTACCGTCACCTTTTTGATATTATTCATAAGATAATCAATAATGATGGTCTTTTTCTTTTGCATACTATTGGCAATACTCGAAAAACGACTATTACAGACCCTTGGATTGAAAAATATATTTTTCGTAACTCTATGCTGCCTTCAATGAGTCATCTCACGAATGCAGCTGAACAATTATTTATAATTCAAGATTGGGAAAATTATGGCCATTACTATGCACAAACTCTGATAGCCTGGCAACATAATTTTGAAAAAAACTGGGAGGTAATTAAAGCGATTGAATCAAAGAATTTGTTTGATGAACGATTTCGTCGCATGTTTAATTTTTACTTCAAAACTTGCCAAGCAGGGTTTGAAACCGAGAACTTGCTACTTTGGCAAATTGTAATGAGCAAACAGGGAGTAGGTAAATCTGTATATAGGCGCGTTAACTTATTATCTAGTGCAGTTGAGTTCAAAAATGAAGTGCAACACTAACTTTGAGGTACTGTGTTGCAATGAACGTTTGGCTGGTGAGAAATAAATTGAGGCTGACGAGATAGGTGCGCCAAAAAAGGGCGCGGCACCCCGAATCGGGGTGCTAAACGGGCTGAAATGCCCGAATATCTGTCCATATTGGCCAAAAATATAAACATTGTTGAATTAGTAAATTCCTAGCGCGGAAATTTCCGCTTCAAACCGACTTATTCAGACCTTCCCTAGGATTCCTGCCCTACTTTAGACTAAGGCCTACTTTATTCATAGTGAGTCCACATTCTTAAGATTCGAACCGTCTTCTCCTTGCGCAAAATTTCATAAACTAAGCGATGTTGAATATTAATTCTGCGCGAGTAAGCCCCCTTTAGATCACCAACTAGCTTCTCGTAAGGCGGCGGATTTTGGAGAGGGTCTACTTCTAAAATATCCAATAAAGCCTGGGCTTTACCTTTAAGGCCTGCGGCAGATAGTTTTTTAGCGTCCTTAATGGCATATTTGGAATAGGCTAAATTCCAAGCTACCACTTTAATGTCCTTTTACTTTTAGTAATAGGCTCAGCCATAGCGTCTTTAATTGACTCACGCATTCCTGGAATTGCCAATAGATAAAGCGTCTCCTGAATAGCGCTCCAATCTTCTTCAGAAACTAAAACAGCATTTGCTCGCTTACCAGAAATGACTACTGGCTTGTGTGACTCTGCCGCTTGATCAATTAAACGGTAGAGGCCTGCTCGAGCTTCACTTGCGGTTAATGTGGTCATGATTTCACTCCTTTTCAATATAGTACGCAAAAGCGTACGCTTTGTCAAGTAGCCATCTCATCCACCCGACCAAAAGAAAATGCCCCGCATGGAGCAGGGCATTATTTGAGTTTGGTGGCCCGGGGCGGAATCGAACCACCGACACAAGGATTTTCAATCCTCTGCTCTACCGACTGAGCTACCAGGCCACAACAAGACCAAAATAATACACCAAAAAGGCATTGCTGTTGTTGCGTCCTTAAAGGGAATTGGGTGCGCAATCGTTGTGAGGGCCCTATAATGCAGTTATCTTTAATCAATGATGCGTTTTGTCTGTGAACAAAGCGCTTAAATCATGTCAGTCGGTGTATACACACTTGGTTTGAATCATGTTTCGGCTCCTGTCTCGGTGCGCGAAAGGGTTTCTTTGTCTGAAGACTTGATCAAACCGGCCGTTGAGTCACTGCGTTCGGCTTTTGGTGGGGCGGTTCAAGAGGCCGCTGTGCTGTCGACCTGCAATCGAACAGAGATCTACTGTGCTGCCGATATTGAGGTGGTGAGCCAATTGCCCAAGTGGTTGGCCGACTACAACCGCTTGGACCAAAAAACATTGTTGCCGCACGTTTACTTGCATGACCAAGATCAAGCAGTGCGGCACGCCTTCCGGGTGGCGAGCGGCTTGGATTCAATGGTGTTGGGTGAACCACAAATCTTGGGGCAGATGAAAGGTGCGGTGCGCGCAGCCGAGGAGGCTGGGTCGCTTGGTACGCTTTTGCACCAACTCTTTCAGCGCACGTTTTCTGTGGCCAAAGAAGTGCGCAGCACCACATCTATCGGTGAGCAGTCAGTCTCTTTGGCCGCAGCCGCGGTGCGCTTGTCTGAGCGCGTATTTGGAGACCTATCCCAAGCGCGGGTGCTGTTTATTGGCGCCGGTGAGATGATCGAGTTGTGTGCCACCCATTTCGCGGCTCGCCAACCCAAGAAAATAGCCGTAGCCAACCGAACCATAGAGCGCGCTGATGTGCTCGCCAACCGATTCAATGCCAGCGCCATGCGCTTGGCCGATCTGCCCGCTCAGCTCGCTTCTTTTGACGTCATTGTGTCCTGTACGGCCAGCACTTTGCCCATATTGGGTTTGGGTATGGTCGAGCGCGCCTCGCGTGAGCGTCGTCGCTTACCGATGGTCATGGTGGATTTGGCGGTGCCTCGTGACATTGAGCCCGAAGTCGGTCGCTTAGACGACGTCTACTTGTATTCAGTGGATGACCTCGGTGCGGTGGTTCAATCGGGCGCGCAAGCGCGTCAGTCGGCGGTACTGCAGGCTGAGGCCATCATCGACTCAAGGGTTCGAAGCTACATGCGTTGGTTGCAACTGCGCTCCACTGTGCCGATTATCAAAGGTCTGCAGGCGGGAGCGCAAGAAATGCAGGGCCATGAGCTTGAGCGCGCCAAACGCGCTTTGGCCAAAGGCGAATCACCCGAAATGGTGATGGAACAGCTTGCCCACGCACTCACACAAAAGTACTTGCACGGCACCTTGGCCGCTTTGCATCAAAGTGAAGAGGCCGAGCGTCAACAATTGCTGGGCTGGTTGCCTCGATTGTTTCCTTCTCGCGACAGCCGCCGTTAGCGGCGCCAAGATAGCCACTCGGCTTCGCGTCCTGTCCGACAATAGCCCCTCTCGCGCCTTTCCCATTTCCCGACTTGTCAGTGCCTAATCCCTATGAAATCTTCCATGCGTTCGCGCCTTGAACAATTGCAACGACGGCTTGAAGAGGTTGATGCCATTTTGTCGCAACCCGAAACCGCTAACGACATGAAGCAATTTCGGCAGCTCTCGCGTGAGCGATCTGAACTAGAGCCCGTGGTCACGGCGTTTGATGGCTATGTTCAAACAGAAACTGCTCTTGATGAAGCCAAGTCACTCTTAAGCGACCCCGACATGAAAGCCATGGCGCTTGAGGAAATCGACACTTGTCGCCGTCAGATCGAAACCTTAGAAAGTGACCTGCAATTGCTTTTGCTGCCCAAGGATCCAGATGATTCACGCAGCGTTTTTCTGGAAATCAGGGCTGGCACTGGCGGCGATGAGAGTGCGCTGTTTAGTGGTGATCTATTGCGCATGTACAGCCGCTTTGCCGAGAGGCGAGGCTGGCGGGTTGAGCTGATGTCCGAAAGCGAGGCAGAAGTCGGTGGCTACAAAGAAGTGATTGCGCGCATCGAAGGCGATGGCGTCTACGGTCGCCTGAAGTTTGAATCGGGAGCCCACCGCGTGCAACGCGTGCCAGAAACAGAGTCTCAAGGACGCATTCACACCTCAGCTTGTACCGTAGCCGTGATGCCTGAAGCTGACGAGCAGTCAGAAGTGAATATTCAGTCATCAGACCTGCGCATTGACACTTACAGAGCCAGTGGGGCTGGGGGTCAGCATATCAACAAAACAGACTCAGCTGTGCGAATCACGCACCTGCCCACTGGCATTGTGGTGGAGTGCCAAGACGATCGCTCGCAGCACCGTAACAGAGACAAAGCTATGCAGGTGCTGGCGGCACGCATCAAAGACATACAGTTGCGTGAGCAACATGACAAAGAGGCCGCGCAGCGCAAAAGCTTGGTGGGCTCAGGTGATCGCTCAGAGCGGATCCGAACCTACAATTTTCCGCAGGGTCGGATTACCGACCACCGCATTAATCTGACCTTGTACAAACTCCAAGCCATGATGGATGGCGACCTCGACGAGCTAACGGGAACACTGATTGCAGAGCATCAAGCCAATCAACTCGCGGCCTTGGCTGATGTCGTCTGACAAGGCGCTGACGGTCAAGGATTGCTTGGGCCGCAGGGATTTACCGCGATTAGAGACTGGCTTGCTGCTCGCCCATGTACTGAGTCAGTCGCGCGAATGGCTCTTGGCGCATGATGACCATGTCCTGTCAAGCGTAGCGGTGTCTGAATTTTTCGCGCTCGAAAATCGCCGTCTCCAAGGTGAACCCATTGCCTACCTTGTGGGTCAGCGCGAGTTCATGAGCCACAGCTTTGCGGTGGGCCCAGAGGTTTTGATTCCGAGGCCGGACACAGAGTTACTGGTAGAAATTGCCTTGGCATCGATCGCGCTCAAGCCCGCGCCCGCCATACTTGATCTGGGCACGGGCAGTGGCATCATTGCCATCAGCATTGCCAAGGCGCGGCCCGACGCTCAAGTCACGGCGACCGACCTCAGTGCCAAGGCATTGGTGGTTGCCCGCGCCAACGCTGTGCGCCTGAACACCTCGATTCAGACGGTGTTGGGTAAATGGTTTGATCCGTTTCCAGCCACGCCACTGTTTGATTTGATTGTGTCCAATCCACCTTACATCCACCCCGAAGACCCCCATCTGGATCAAGGTGACTTACGATTTGAGCCCCGAGCAGCGCTGACTGACGAGCAAGATGGCTTAAGCGCCTATAAAAGCATCATTTTTGAGGCGACGAGCCGGCTCAAGCTTGGTGGTGAGCTTTGGGTTGAGCACGGGTTTGACCAAGCTGAAGCAATCGTCCAAATCCTGGCGCAAGCCCGTTTTACGCAAATAAAAACCTCACAAGACCTAGCGGGTCATCCCAGAGTGTCAGGAGGTTCTTATAATGGTTCCAATTTCTAATCGTTTTATTGATTGTTCTGTTGATTGATTTTTTGAGGTAATTCACCATGTCAGATGTTCAGGTTTTTATCAAAGACACCGTGTCAGACAACCCGGTCGTTTTGTTTATGAAGGGCACCGTGCAGTTTCCACAGTGCGGCTTCTCAGGCAGTGCTGTGCAAATATTGCGCCAAAACGGAGTTACCAAGTTGGTGACTGTGAACGTGCTTGAAGACGACGAAGTGCGCCAGGGGATCAAGACTTATTCCCAATGGCCGACCATCCCGCAGCTTTATGTCAAAGGCGAGTTCATTGGTGGCTCAGACATCATGAATGAAATGAACGCAAGCGGTGAGTTAAAGACACTGCTTGAGGAATCAGGCGCGACTTCGTGAATTTGACGCGACGTTTGGTGATTGGGGTAACGGGTGCGTCGGGTGCGGCCTACGCGATCCGGTTGCTCGAGCGTGCACTCGCCCTGCCAGATGTTGAAATTCACTTGGTTATTTCACCGGCGGGTGTTTTAAACATCAAGCATGAGCTTAATCTCGATCGGGCGCAGGTGCATGCCTTGGCCCACCACGTCTACAACATTCGTGATGTGGGTGCAACGGTGGCCAGTGGTTCTTTTGCGACGGCTGGAATGATCGTGGTGCCTTGCTCGATGCGCACATTGGCGGCAGTAGCCCATGGCTTCTCGGATAATTTAATTACCCGAGCCGCTGATGTCACGTTGAAGGAACGTCGCCGACTGGTGATGGCTGTGCGTGAGACGCCGTTTAATTTGGCGCACCTCAAAAACATGACAGCTGTCACTGAAATGGGCGGCATCATTTTCCCACCGCTGCCCGCCTTCTACCACCTGCCCAAAACCATCGATGAAGTGATCGATCATTCGGTGGTGCGTATGCTTGAGTTGGTGGGTATCGATGTGCCTCGACCGAGCTGGCAGGGTTTGGGCGCTCAGGCTGAAGCCTGAGTCCAACAAAAAACGCCTAGGCCGTGTGCGATAAACCGACGGTCATTCCGCCGCACACATACAATATCTGGCCCGTGATGAACCCAGCCCGATCATCTATCAATGAAGAAACAGCATGCGCAATATCATCGGGTGTTCCCATTCGTTTGACAGGAATCGCCTGAAGGATCTGTTTGGTTTTTGGGGAGTCTGGAGGATTGCCTGACAAAAACAAATCGGTTGCAATTGGGCCTGGGCCAATGGCGTTAACGGTCACGCCGTCGGCGGCCGCCTCCATTGCCCATGTTCTGGTCATGCCCAGCAATCCCGCTTTGGTTGCGCTGTAGGCTGTTCGCAACTCTTTGCCCAAGGCCGCACGGCTCGCAATGTTGATAATGCGTCCGAATTTGGCTTGGCGCATGCTAGGCAACAAAGTCTGTGTCACCAAAATCGGTGCACGCATGTTCAAGTTGATCACGGCCTGAAAGTCTTCGAGCGTCGTGTCTTCAAGCGTGGCAGGGCGAATGAAACCGGCATTGTTGATGACCCTGAGCACGTCACCTTGTTCGGCCAGCTGCCCTAGGACTGACTTAGCATCATCGAGATCAAGCAAATCCACGGCAATGTGTTGCTCACCAGTCATCAGTGTTTTGGGTTTGACACGGTCAAGGTTAATCACGTGATAGCCTTCTTGGGTCAGGCGTGACGTAATTGCTCGACCGATCCCACCGCTGCCACCGGTCACCAACACTTTTGCGTTTGCCATGATTGTTATTTCCCCGTTTTGCGTCAGCCCAATGATTGGGGCTGGCGCTTGTTCTCTATTGGTATAAATCGTAGCGCAGAAGCGGGGTTTGCGTCGCGCCAAATTAATGTCATTGCTACCGGCTAGGTAGAGGTTAACGAGGCCCGTTGTTTGCGAACTTCGATGGCCACACCAGCCGAGTCAGCAAATGCCAAAGGTTTTGTAATTCGAACCGTGACTGCGTGCGTTTCGGGAAACGCGCGCAGCAGGCGCTGTGCCACGCGATCGGTCAACGTTTCTAAAAGATTGATGTGCCCCGTAGTGCATTCATTCACAATAGCGTCGTGCAGCACTCGGTAATCAAGCACGCTGTGGATGTCCGCGTCATTTAGCGCACGGGTGACGTCAATCTCAATGTCGGCATCAATATGGATGAGCTGGGTGGCGATTTTTTCGTGTTCAAGAATGCCAATGTTAGCGTCAACAGAAATCTTAGAAAAAATGATGCGTCTTGTGGGCATGGATGACCGCCGGAAGATGGTTCGAACCGAAATTAAGCACTAATGCCAGCTTGGTGCTGCAACAAAAAGGCAATAACAGACTGTGCGTCACCTTCAAAGTGAGGTTTGTTGGCCTTTTGTTGTCGCTGATAAGCATACATAGGGTCGTAGTACTGCGTGAGAAGTGGTCCAACCCAGCGTCTGTGCAAATCAAATCCGCCACCACTCATTTGAGAATGCAGGGCCTCAATTAAGAAACCATTCAATTCGTCGAATCGCGCCAAGCCGAGTCTTTTTCGAAGGTTGTACAAACTTTTAGTAAGGTGTGTCTGATACTTAACATGCCCCTCGTCTTGCCCGAAGGCTTCTACGTAATCGTCGTGCAAGTCAATGACATAGTCGCGCAAGATTCGCTCAACCCGCTCTTCAAGAGGAGCGGTGACCCAGACCAGAGGGCTGCTTTGTGTCTTGGTGCGCAATGCCAACGGAATGGCGCACCGTCCGACGAGGTGCGACTCGTCCTCGATAGCCACATCTTGATAGCCTTGGTCTTGCAAGTTGAGTAAATGAATAGAGAGTTGGTTTTCAAAATCAATCTGCGTTGGTTGACGCTCTGCGCGCCCGCCAAAGCTTGAGCCGCGATGCCGTGCGATGCCCTCAAGGTCTAACTTGCCTTCAATGGCGCGAATCACGTCGGTTTTTCCACAGCCTGTGAGCCCACCCACCACAGTAAAAGCAGTCTGTGCCACGTTGTCTTCAAACGCGGTGATTAAGTATTGGCGCATGGCTTTGTAGCCGCCAAGTATCCGGGGGTAATTGACGCCTGCCTCGGTAAGCCACTGTTGACTGATTTGTGAGCGTAGGCCCCCACGGAAGCAGTATAAGACGCCGGTGGGGTTGGAAGCGGTAAACCGCAACCATTGTTGCACTCGAGCCTCTTTGGTTGCACCGTTTACCAGCGAATGGCCCAAAGCAATCGCGGCGTCTTGACCTTGTTCTTTGTAAGCTAACCCCACCGCTTGTCGCTCGTTATCACTCATCAAGGGTAAGTTGACGGCGTTTGGAAACGACCCTTGCGCGAATTCGATCGGTGCACGCACGTCGAGCATTGGGGTATTGCCAAGTAAGAGTGCTCGGTAATCAGAGATCAGGTCGAAAGATTTCAAAGTTGAATCACGCTAAAAAAGAGCATCAAGAATGCGTTGGTTTTAAGTGGCATGTATTTTTTTTCGAGGGCGCCAACCGCAATCGGTAGACTTTTAAAAGGTCACCCCTGAACACATGCAGATCAATCACTTGCTCAGCTTGGTAGGGCTTGAGAAGGGCGTTGAATGCAGCTTCGCTGTTGCCCACTTTAAGGCCGTTGACCGCCATCAGTTGGTCGCCGGCCGATAAGCCTGCGATATGGCCCGGGCCATATTGAAAGACTTGTTTCACCATCAAATCCGAACCTATGGTTCTTGTGGTGAAACCCATGTCAGGTGTGTCGCTTTCAGACACCCATGTCAATTCAATGCCTGTGCGTGCGAGCAATTCAGTCAGCGGCACGTCAGCCACGCCCTGAACCCATTGCGCAAGTACCAAGCTAACATCCACACCGGTGGCCTGTTTGATAAGCGCTGCAAGTCCGGTTTCATCAAGCCCCCGCGCTCGGCCGCGATAAAAGCGCTTGCCAAATCGTTGCCACAACAATCGCATCACGTCATCAAGACTGCGACGATTGTTAGTTGCCAAGCGTATGGTCAAGTCTAGGCCGAGTGCAACCAACGCGCCCTTGGTGTAATAGCTGACGATCGAATTGGGCGCGTTTTCATCTTGTTTGTAGTACTTGGTCCAAGCGTCGAAAGAGCTTTCCGTGAGTGATTGTTTGTGCCGACCGCCACCAGCGTGAACAGACGCGATGGTTTTACCGAGTAATTTCAAATAGGCTGGCAAATCAATCACACCGCTGCGCAACAGCATCAAATCGTCGTAGTAAGACGTAAAACCCTCAAACACCCACAAAAGGCTTGTGTGGTTTGGCGCGAGCAAGTCATAAGGCACAAACGCGGCGGGTTTGATTCGTTTGACGTGCCAAGTGTGGAAGTATTCATGGCTGACCAAGCCCAGAAATTGGGCGTAGCCGGCTGGTGCTTCTTGATGCGCTTTAACGGGTAAGTCTTTACGTGAGGTGACAAGCGCGGTTGAGGCCCGATGCTCTAAACCGCCGTATCCATCTTTTGTAACTAAGGTCATAAAAACGTATTTTGAAGCGCTGTCAACAAACGGCGCTTCTTTTTCGGCGGGATCAAAAAGCGCCATTTGTGCTTCACAAATGCGTTGGGTGTCGCGAGCAATCCTAGCCAGATCGAGGCCAGGAGCGGCACCCGTGAAAACCATTTCATGCAAAGCACCACAAGCATTGAATGTGATGACTTCAGGCGTGCCTAATTCAAAGGGGTGGTCGATAAGCGCGTCATAGTTGGGAGCTACGAAGCTGCCAAGGCTGTCAGCGCTGTCCTTTGATCTGCGTTCAGTCGCTAAAGGCATGCTGCTGTATGCCTTCCATTTGGTGGTGTGCGGTGGGGCCTGGATCTGCACTGTGCAAGGCAAGTGATGCAAACCGTCGGCTATTAAAAAAACGCTTGCACCATTAAAAAAGGCGTGTGACTCGTCAACGTGAGCCTCGCGCACAGACAAGTCCCAAGCGTAAATTATCGTTTCTATCGTTAAAGGACCAGTGCAGCCGTCAATGGCCCATTGGTTGGCATTGATTTTTCGGGGCGCCATGACCGTTTTGCCGCACCAAGCCCGAATGGATTCTATGTGCCTAGAAAAGTCACGGATCAAGTAACTGCCGGGAATCCAAGCCGGTAGGCCGACAATCTGGCTTCGGTGCGAAGGGCTCGGGATTTCTAGTTGTACTTTCAGGCGATGCCCAGCGGGATCAAACGGATAAACGCGGTAATGTAGAGTTTGTTTCATGATCCTGATATCTTATGCGACAAACAATAGGAGAAACAAATGAGCGATGCTTTGATTTTGCAACAGGTCCAAGGACGTGTTGCCATTTTGACCTTGAACCGTCCTAAGGCGCTCAATGCCCTTAACGACGAATTGATGAATGAGCTCGGGCAAGCCCTGATAAAGTTCGATGCGGATGATGACATCGGGGCGATCATTATCACGGGTAGTGAAAAAGCGTTTGCCGCTGGCGCTGACATTGCTGCCATGGCTAACTGGTCACACATGGATGTGTTTAAGTCGGAGTACATCACTCGTAATTGGGAAACGATGCTACGGATACGCAAACCCATCATTGCCGCTGTTTCTGGGTATGCACTGGGCGGTGGTTGCGAGTTGGCAATGATGTGCGATTTCATCATTGCCGCTGATACAGCAAAGTTCGGTCAGCCTGAAATCAAGCTCGGCATTTTGCCTGGTGCCGGTGGGTCGCAACGATTGCCTCGCGCCGTAGGCAAGTCCAAGGCAATGGATATGGTTTTGACGGGCAGAATGATGGATAGCGCAGAGGCCGAGCGAAGTGGCTTGGTATCGCGCATTGTGGCGGGCGACAAGCTAATGCAAGAGGCAATCGATGTGGCCACAGCGATTGCGAGTATGTCTTTGCCTTCAGTCATGATGGCAAAAGAGGCAGTTAATCGCGCATGGGAAAGCCCGCTGAGTGAAGGCCTGCTGTTTGAAAGAAGGGCGTTTCATTCTCTTTTTGGTACCGATGACCAAAAAGAAGGCATGAAGGCCTTTTTAGAAAAGCGCCAGCCCGACTTTAAACACCGATAGGTAGTTACGTTTTGCAACGCAACGAAAAAGTGCGCTATAATTGCTGTTCTTTGAAATGGCATGCTAGCCAATCAAAGATGGGTTTAAACACGTTTTGTCTTTTAGTGTTGTTGCCGTTTGAGTCATCAAGCCGCAATCCTCAGTTGCCAAGGTTAATGTTGTGACTCAAACTTCAAAATTGTTAGATCAACCAATTTTGTTGAGTGAGGAAGACAAAAAAAAACTGGCAGTCAGAGGCCGTAAGGGTTTGTTAAAAATCTTATATTGGCAAGTAATTTCAACACTGACTGTTGCTTTATTTTTTTGGCTGTTTACTGGTTTGGGGTCTGGATTAAGTGTTTTGGCAGGTGCATGTTGCTATTTACTACCCAATGCACTTCTCGTGATGCGGATGATTATTTTGACTTACAGGCCCCGAGGCGCTGGCGCGGGGTTTTTTCTTGTCGGTAATGTTATTAAGGTATTGATTGCAGCGGGTCTCCTCTGGATTTTGGCGGAGGTCGGTGGTAATAAAGTTGATTGGATCGCTGCATTATTTGGGCTGATTGCCGCGCTTAAGGGATATTGGATAGGCTTGCTTCTTTCTGGCGGGCGCCTTGGTAAGACTCTATAGGGTTGGGATGCTTTTTAGGCGTCCCATATGTTTGATCGATTTGGTTGGCGCTTTGTTCAGCTGAAATTATATAACTAAAGGATTTGCATGGCTGCCGCTGGTGACGTCTCCCCACAGTCGTACTACATCCAACACCACTTGGTACACAACAATAGCGTCGGCGGTAAGCAATCGTTTATCGCTGATTTTGGTGTTATTAACTACGATTCGATGTTCTGGTCGTTGTTGATGGGATTAATTGCTGTTTTTTTTATGTGGCGAGGCGCTCGGCACGCCACCGCTGGCGTGCCAGGTAAAATACAGGCCGCAGTGGAACTGTTGGTAGATTTTGTTGAGCAGCAGGCGCGCAGCATTGTGCCTAACGAGACGACCCGTCGCTTTGTGTCGCCCTTAGCACTTACGGTTTTTCTTTGGATCGTGTTGATGAACGCGCTTGATCTGGTTCCTGTGGATCTGATCCCCTGGATCTGGAAAATTTCAGGTTTCGGTGCGGAGGTTGGTGATCCTCTGTACTACCATCGGATTTTGCCAACAGCCGATCTGAACATTCCAATTGGCATGTCGATGGGTGTCTTGCTGTTAATGATTTATTACGGCATAAAAATCAAGTCTCCTGGTGGATTTGTCAAAGAACTTTTTACTGCCCCTTTTCATGCGCACGGCATTGCAGCGATTGTGCTTGCGCCAGCCAATTTTCTATTAAACCTGGTCGAATATGCTGCTAAGTCTGTATCACTAGGAATGAGACTTTTTGGCAACATGTTTGCGGGTGAGTTGATATTTTTGTTGGTTGCTTTGCTTGGGGGTGCATGGACTGGCTTTAATGCCACCAGTATTGCGCTGGGCTTTGGTCATATTTTGGCGGGGTCTATTTGGGCAGTCTTTCACATTTTGATTGTCTTGTTGCAAGGGTTCATTTTCATGATGTTAACGCTGGTGTATGTCGGCCAGGCACATGAAGGACATTAACGAGCAGTCTTGCATTTGAGTTGTTTTACCCGCACTTTTATCTTTTAACTTATGTTTTATTTTTGAGACACTAACCAAGGAGTTGTCATGACCAACGTCGCTTTCGTTGCTCTCGCTTGCGGTTTAATCATCGGTCTAGGTGCTTTCGGCGCTTGCATCGGTATTGGCGTGGTGGGTGGCAAATATCTCGAGGCTTCTGCTCGCCAGCCTGAGTTGATGAATGCGCTTCAGACAAAAATGTTTTTGTTGGCAGGTTTGATTGATGCTGCGTTCCTGATCGGAGTCGGTATTGCGATGTTGTTCGCGTTTGCCAATCCTTTCGTTTAAAGCTTCACCATCGCACGTGGTGATTTCATCGCGTGCCTTATGCCTTGGTGTTTGATTTCTCCAAGGTTTTAGTCTAAAGACACGCGCTGCCGTAAAAACGCAGATGCTCTGGTGTAATAGGAAAACGACCGTGAATCTGAATGCGACACTCTTTTTTCAGATGATCGTTTTTTTCGTGTTGGGCTGGGTCACCATGAAGTATGTGTGGCCACCTCTCACAAAAGCGATCGAAGAGCGCCGGCAAAAAATTGCTGAAGGGCTTGCCGCTGCTGAAAAAAGTAAAACTGATCTTGCTCAAACTCATGCAAAGGTTTCTGCTATGCAGGAATCTGCTAGGGCTGAGCTTAATTTACGAACGACAGAGGCTGAGAAGAATGGTGCTTTGATCATCGAGCAGGCCCGCCAACAAGCTGAACTTGAGCGTAATCGCATCGTGGAGCAAGGCAAGCAAGAGGCACTTCAAGAAGCGCAAAAAATCCGAGAGACATTGCGTAATGAGGTTGCTTTTCTAGCCGTTCAGGGTGCGTCTCAAATTTTAAAGCGTGAAGTCGATGAGAAAGCACACGCTGATTTACTGCTGCAATTAAAAGCGCAACTGTGAAGGAATTAGGCTAATGGCTGAGAACTCCACCGTCGCGCGACCCTACGCTCAGGCTCTGTATGCAGCAGCTAAAGTCTCTTTACCGGCTTTGCAAGTCACGGCTGACCATATTAAGTTATTGGCTGATTTGCTTGAGATGCCGTTTGTCCGACAAGTGATTTCGGATCCAAGATTTACGGATCACCAGCGCTGTGACTTGGTAAAAGATGCGATGAAAGGCGTGACTTTAGATGCGCATCTTACGAACTTAATCGCTTTACTGGTAGAGAACGACCGTTTGTTACTGATGCCTGAAATCGCCGAGCAATTTCAAACGCTCAAGGACAAAGGTGAGGGTGTTGCTCAAGCAGAGATCGCCAGCGCATTCCCGCTATCTGATGAGCAAGTATCTGACTTAGTCAAGATACTTGAATCCAAATTTAAATTGAAGCTCAAGCCACACGTGACCGTTAATAATTCCCTTATTGGGGGTGTGCGTGTTGTGGTTGGAGATTATGTACTCGATACATCTGTGCAAGCGCAATTAAATCGCTTGCGAGATGCGCTAGTGGCATAAGGCCTACGAAAAGTTTTCAGGAGTCTGAACATGCAACTCAATCCGTCAGAGATTAGTGAACTATTAAAGAGCCGAATCGAAGGCCTAGGCACTTCTTCGGATGTCCGCACACAAGGCACTGTGGTGTCAGTCACCGACGGCATTTGCCGTGTCCACGGTTTGTCCGATGTGATGCAAGGGGAAATGCTTGAGTTTCCCAATAGCGTTTTTGGTCTGGCCTTGAACCTTGAGCGTGACTCAGTGGGCGCTGTGATTTTGGGTGATTACACCCAGATCTCGGAAGGCGACGCTGTCACCACAACAGGGCGCATTTTGGAAGTGCCCGTTGGTCCAGAAATGCTTGGTCGCGTGGTCAACGCGCTAGGAGTGCCAATTGATGGCCGTGGTCCAATTAACGCCAAAGAAACAGACATCATTGAGAAAGTTGCGCCTGGCGTTATTGCTCGTCAGTCGGTTTCACAACCATTGCAAACTGGTTTGAAAGCCATTGACTCGATGGTGCCGATCGGCCGTGGACAGCGTGAGTTGATCATTGGTGACCGTCAGACAGGCAAAACAGCTGTTGCTGTGGATGCCATCATCAACCAAAAAGGCAAAAACGTTAAGTGCGTTTATGTCGCCATTGGCCAAAAAGCTTCGACCATCAATAACGTTGTTAGAAAGCTCGAGGAATTTGGCGCGCTTGAATACACCGTTGTTGTTGCTGCTGCGGCATCAGACAGTGCTGCCATGCAATATTTGTCTGCCTACGCTGGTTGCACCATGGGTGAATATTTCCGCGACCGCGGTGAGGACGCCCTCATTGTTTATGATGACTTGACCAAGCAAGCCATTGCTTATCGTCAAGTGTCGTTGCTGTTGCGTCGTCCGCCAGGTCGTGAGGCCTACCCTGGCGATGTGTTTTACTTGCACTCACGTTTGCTCGAGCGAGCGGCCCGAGTGAATACAGACTACGTTGAGAAGTTCACCAATGGCGCCGTAAAAGGCCAGACGGGTTCATTGACGGCACTGCCAATCATCGAGACCCAAGCCGGTGACGTGTCGGCCTTCGTACCAACCAACGTGATTTCAATTACAGACGGCCAGATCTTTTTGGAAACGGATCTGTTTAACGCTGGTGTTCGTCCTGCTATTAACGCTGGTATTTCAGTGTCAAGAGTCGGTGGCGCTGCACAAACCAAGATCATCAAAAAGCTCTCTGGTGGTATTCGTATTGACTTAGCGCAATACCGTGAATTGGCTGCTTTTGCGCAGTTTGCTTCTGACCTTGATGATGCAACCCGTCGTCAGCTCGAGCGTGGTAAGCGTGTGGTTGAGCTGCTCAAGCAACCCCAGTATGCGCCATTGCAGGTGTGGGAGCTTGGTGTGGTTCTGTTTACGGTGAACAATGGTTACCTCGATGATGTGCCTGTTGAGCAAGTATTGGTGTTTGAAAAACATCTTAAGGACTACCTGAAGAATAAGCACACCGGATTCATTGAACGCGTAGAAACCAGCAAAGAGTTGTCCAAAGATGATGAAGCTGAGTTGGTTGCTGCATTACAAGCATTCAAGAAAAGCGGTACCTACTGAATATCCGGTTGATTTGAAATAACCGAACAACCTGGGAACTGCAAATGGCAGGCATCAAGGAAATTCGAACCAAGATCAAGAGCGTGCAAAACACGCGTAAGATCACCAAAGCCATGGAAATGGTAGCGGCCTCGAAAATGCGGAAAGCGCAGGAACGCATGCGTGCCGGCCGTCCGTATGCATTAAAAGTCAGGAGCATTGCTGCGCGTTTGATGCAGGCTAACCCTGAATATAACCACCCTTATCTGAATGAGGTAGTCGAGCTCAAGTCAGCGGGAGTCGTTGTGGTGACAACCGACAAGGGGTTGTGTGGTGGTCTAAATACGAACATCATGCGCTTGGTGCTGAGTCATTTGACAAAATTCAAGGCAAAGGGCGTTGAAGTGCAATTCACAGCCTTTGGTAACAAAGGCTTGGGCGTGCTTTCTCGAATCGGCGCCAATGTGGTTACACAAGAAGTTGGTCTTGGCGATAAGCCTGAATTGGATCGGCTGATTGGTGCGATCAAGGTGCAATTGGATGATTTCGTGCAGGGCAAGATCAACGCCGTTTATCTGGCAACTACCCGATTCGTGAATACCATGCGTCAAGAGCCGGTTTTTTTCCGGTTATTGCCTTTGCCCGGCAAGCTAAACGACCCCGATGCTAGTTTTGATCGGACAGGCGATGATGATCTGAGCCTAAGCCAGTCGCAGAACAGTTGGGACTACATCTACGAACCCGATGCAATGACGGTCATTGACGAACTCTTGCAGCGGTATGTTGAAGGCGTGGTCTTTCAGGCCGTGGCCGAAAGCATGGCGTCTGAGCAGTCTGCCCGAATGGTGGCCATGAAAGCCGCTTCTGATAATGCGAAAAAAGTCATTGGCGACCTTCAGCTGGTCTATAACAAGACCCGCCAGGCTGCAATTACGAAAGAAATTTCTGAAATCGTGGGGGGTGCAGCTGCGGTGTAAGAATCACCAAGCAGTTGACCTATCCGAACAACGCTATAAGTGACCGAGTAAGGAAATCAAATGAGCAACGGTACTATCGTTCAATGTATTGGCGCAGTGGTGGATATACAGTTTTCTAGAGACAGCATGCCGCACATTTACGAGGCGCTAACCTTGGCTGACGACACCAGTCCTTTTGCTGAAAAAGGTTTGACGTTTGAAGTGCAGCAGCAGCTCGGCGACGGCGTTGTGCGAACCATTGCGATGGGCTCGAGCGACGGATTGCGTCGTGGCATGGCTGTCGCAAAAACAGGTGCACCGATTTCAGTGCCCGTTGGTGAGGCCACCCTGGGTCGGATCATGGACGTTTTGGGTCGCCCAATTGATGATGCTGGTGAAATTCAGACATCAGAGCGTCGTGCGATCCACCAAGCGGCGCCCCGTTTTGATGAACTGTCACCTTCAGTTGAGTTACTTGAGACAGGCATCAAGGTGATTGATTTGGTTTGCCCATTCGCCAAAGGCGGTAAAGTCGGTTTGTTTGGCGGCGCCGGCGTGGGCAAGACCGTGAACATGATGGAATTGATCAATAACATCGCCAAGCAGCATAGCGGTTTGTCTGTTTTTGCTGGTGTTGGTGAGCGTACTCGTGAAGGCAACGACTTCTATCACGAGATGGATGAGTCGAAAGTGCTCGACAAAGTTGCGATGGTGTTCGGTCAGATGAACGAGCCGCCAGGCAACCGCTTGCGCGTGGCCTTGACTGGTTTGACCATGGCTGAAAAATTCCGCGATGAAGGCCGTGACATTTTGTTCTTCGTTGACAATATTTATCGCTATACCTTGGCCGGTACAGAAGTTTCCGCGCTTTTGGGTCGTATGCCATCAGCGGTGGGTTACCAGCCAACATTGGCCGAAGAAATGGGTGTGTTGCAAGAGCGCATTACATCAACCAAGACGGGTTCAATCACATCGATTCAGGCCGTTTATGTGCCTGCCGATGACTTAACTGATCCATCACCTGCTACAACCTTCCAGCACTTGGATTCAACGGTTGTGTTGTCACGTGATATTGCTGCTCTCGGTATCTACCCTGCGGTTGATCCACTTGATTCAACCAGCCGTCAGCTCGATCGCAACGTGGTTGGCGATGAGCATTACAACGTGGCTCGAGGCGTTCAGCAGACTTTGCAGCGTTACAAGGAATTGCGAGATATTATTGCCATTCTTGGTATGGATGAGTTGTCACCTGAAGACAAACAAGCCGTGGCTCGAGCGCGCAAAATCCAACGATTCTTATCACAGCCTTTTCACGTGGCTGAGGTCTTTACCGGCTCGCCAGGCAAGTATGTGACGCTGGCTGAGACCATCCGTGGTTTCAGGATGATCGTTGAAGGTGAGTGCGACGCACTACCTGAGCAGGCGTTTTATATGGTCGGCACGATCGACGAAGCGTTTGAGAAAGCCAAGACGATCCAATAAGGAAACGACATGAGCACGATCAAAGTCGATGTGGTAAGCGCTGAGCAGTCACTTTTCTCAGGTGAAGCAAAGTTCGTCGCTTTGCCTGGCGAGTCAGGTGAGTTGGGTGTCTTGCCAGGACACACGCCGCTCATAACGCGCGTGCGACCTGGCACAGTGAAGATAGTCATGCCTGATGATTCGGAAGAGACAATCTTTGTGGCGGGAGGTTTGCTTGAGATTCAGCCAAACCACGTGACTGTTCTTTCTGACACGGCGATTCGCGCCGCCGACCTCGACGAGGCCAAGGCTGAACAAGCCCGTCATAAAGCTGAGGAGACACTACGCAACGCAAAAGATAGTGTCGAAATTGCAGTTGTTCAGGCTGAACTTGAAATGTTGGCAGCGCAAGTGCAAGCAGCACGACGCTTTCGTTCGGTTGGTGGTTCGCACTAGTTTTCAGCGCGGCGCGCGGTGGTTTACACGGATGCGTAAACTCCGAATGGTGTGAAAGCCCTCTGGCCTTTAGGCTAGAGGGCTTTTCATTTGGAGTGTTGACATGCGACAGCATATTGATCTGGCCGTCTTGGAACTCGATGCCCACAAAGCTTGGCTCGATGATGTTTTTGAAAGGGTGTCACCTAGCCTAGGTAAAATGAAGTTGCACCGTTTGGCGTGGGAACAGTCAAACGATTTGGCCGACGAACAACCAAACCCACAAACAAAGCCGGCTGTTCGTACGGATGTTTTTTTGCGAACACAAGTGCAATTGCGCCGTTATGACGTATTTCTCTTGCCAGTTTCATTGGAAACGCTGGGTTGGACGAGGCAAGCACTCGCGGGCGTGCCACGTGGCCCTTCAGTGCCTATGCTTGGCATCCTGCACGAACTACGTTCAGCGGCAATCTTAGACCTACTAGCCCTCGGACTAACTGATTTTGTGACAACAGTACCTTGCCCTCAAGCTTTTCGAGCAAGAGTGATCAACGCCGTTTCAAAAGCGCCAAGACATCTTTCTTTGCGTGAAGCCGAGCAACTAGAACGTCGCCCACGACCGCCAGCGTCGCTACCGTTGCAACTGCTGATGCAGGAATCACCCCAATCCCAGCTAGCCTACTCTTTAGCCAATGTCTCAAGGTCAAAAGCGACAGATGCTCTGATAAAAACGCACTTGGCACCCGTATCAATTCAACCCAAAGTCCCAACCCCGGCATTGGCTCAGGGCCTGAACACTAAAAAATCGAGCTGCGCTGGTTGTACGGTTCAAGTATCGGCTTTTGGGTGGCCAGATCAAGGATTTGGACCCACTAAGCAACGGTTGGTCACATTGTTTGAACGGCAATATTTAAAGGCAGCGTTGTTGCGGGCTAATGGCAATATCACCTTAGCGGCGAGTAAGTCACGCAAGAATCGACGTGCATTTTGGGAGCTGTTGCGCAAGCATGGCATGGCTAAAGGATTTGCGATGAACGGCCGAGTGCCGCTCGATAAATTGAGTCTTGCTAAGGCAGAGGTAGAATCATGGCTTGATGTAGATAATCGGACCAAATCGTGAGCGCTGAACCATTAAAGAACGATCTCTTTTTACGTGCCCTTAAGCGTGAGCAGGTGCCCTACACCCCAATATGGCTGATGCGCCAAGCGGGGCGTTATTTGCCCGAATACCGATTCACGCGTGCACGTGCGGGTTCTTTCATGGGGCTAGCAACCGTGCCAGAAATGGCAACTGAAGTCACACTGCAACCACTCGAGCGGTTTGCGCTGGATGCGGCAATCTTGTTTTCTGATATCTTAACGGTGCCTGATGCGATGGGGCTTGGCCTTACGTTCGTGGCAGGTGAGGGTCCTAAGTTCGAGCATCCATTGCAAGACGAGGCGGCTGTCAACGCCTTAGAAGTGCCTGATATGCAAAAACTGCAATATGTTTTCGATGCGGTTCGGATGATCCGCCGAGAACTTGGCGGCAAAGTGCCCTTGATCGGGTTTGCGGGTAGCCCATTTACCATTGCCTGCTATATGGTCGAGGGTCAGGGCAGTCGAGAGTACCGCTTGATTAAGACCATGATGTACGCTCGCCCTGATTTGTTACACCGGATCTTGAGCATCAACGCACTAGCCACGACGCAGTATTTGAATGCCCAGATTAATGCTGGTGCTCAAGCGGTGATGCTGTTTGACAGCTGGGGTGGGGTGCTGCCAGATGGCAAGTTTCAAGAGTTTTCTTTGGCCTATACAACACAAGTGGTGCAAGGGTTGAATCGCCAAGTTGACGGTGAGAAGATTCCAGTCATTACTTTTACCAAGGGCGGTGGTCCTTGGTTAGAGCAAATTGCCCGCTGTGGGGCCGATGCTGTTGGGCTGGATTGGACAGTCGACTTGGCCGCAGCGCGCCGACGCGTCAACGATCAAGTGGCGTTTCAAGGCAACATGGATCCCATGGCACTTTTTGCAGGTGAGACAGCCATTCGAGCCGAAGCAAGACGCTTAATCGACGCTTTCGGACCGGTTGGTCGCGGTGGCCATGTGTTTAACTTGGGGCATGGTATTTCCCAGTTCACACCACCCGATGCAGTTGCCGTCTTAGTGGATGAAGTGCACAGCCATAGCGCTCAATTTCATGCCCCTTAAGTCACATATTGGTGTACGCGGTATTATTTTTGAGTAAGGTTATGCACAAAAAATAAATGCACTAGTGTTTGCCCTTGGTTGAGTGCGTGGAATTTAAAAAAAAATAATAAGCCATTGATTTATATAAATAAATATCGAAATATGACTTGTGCTGTCAGTCGATGGTTACACTTGACAGTCATCTTTTAATGCGAAACAGCTGGGTTTTCCCCAAAGTTATCCACAGGTACAAATGTGCATCAGCAATAGTTCACTTTCATCAGTGTTTTAGGGCTTTCATCGAGAATCTACATTAACTTATGACCAACGATGTGATGCCTGCGCCCACCGGGTCAGCGCCACCTGCACAAAGCATCTTTGTG
>CAWUWI010000028.1:0-79736 GCA_963926245.1 uncultured Burkholderiaceae bacterium
TTCAGAACAATGGTACCGGGCAGAGGATACGTCAATAATCCATTATTCTAGCTCAAATTAAGCACTAGCGTAGTGAAGTAGCACTTTAAAACTGACATTCAAAAACCAACAATGGCACCTAGCCACATTAAACCGGGCACTAGCGCAGCCCAGATAACGACCAACGCGATGTCCGAGCGTATGGCTTTGGCATCGGACTTGGTGCAAACTGACTTGCCCAAGAGCTCAGGATTAATCATAGTGCCTGTTTGCGTGAAAGCCGTCATTTTGATTTCCTTATCTTGTTTAACTAATACATAAATGCCTAACAAGTACTGTACGTCAATACAGTACTGTATGCAAGAACAGTATTTGATTGGGTTGTGCAAAGTACAACCGTTGTTCAGAATATGGCAGCGCAAATTAGCGCGAATAAATTCATTTGGAGAGCTTTTTTAATGAGTGAGTCCATCACTTCTAGTCACGCCCTGCTCGGTGTTTTCGCTCAAGCAGGCATCGATCGAGTCTTTTTGGTGCCCGGCGAAAGCTATTTAGGTGTTCTCGATGCGCTCGTTGACTTCCCCCAAATTGACACCGTTACTTGCCGCCATGAGGGTGGGGCCGGCTTTATGGCTGTCGCTGATGGTCGCCTCACGGGTCGACCGGGTGTTGCGATGGTCAGCCGTGGGCCCGGCGCTTCGCATGCGGCCATTGCCGTGCATACCGCTCAACAAGACGCGGTTCCTTTCATTTTGTTGATTGGGCAGGTCGCAGAAAAAGACCTGCGTCGAGAGGCCTTTCAAGAAGTCGACTATCAACAGATGTTTGGTGGTATCGCTAAATGGGTTTTTGAATGTCGACATCCAAATCAATTGGCCGAAACAGCAGCCAAGGCTATCCGCGTTGCCACATCGGGTGCTTGCGGTCCAGTGGTCATTGTTTTACCTGAGGATATTCAGCAGCAAGCTGTTGCTGTGGAAAAATTTAAACAAAACCAGCAAATGGCTGGTGTACCTACCGCTAGTGTCATGGCCACATTGGGCAAACAGATCACCGCGGCCAAAAAACCCCTAATTTTGGCGGGTGGTTGTTTCGAACGCCCTGGTGGGCGCGAGTGCCTCAAAGCATTCGCAGAACACTTTCAGATCCCTGTGGTGGTGACATTTCGCCGCCAAGATCTTTTTGAAAACGACCATCCGCTCTACGCGGGCAACATGGGGCTAGCCAACCCTGACGACCAAATGGCGTTATTGGCCGAATCTGATTTAGTCCTTGCCTTAGGCACAAGACTTGGCGACATCACCACACAAAACTATCGCTTCCCATCTTA
Source organism: uncultured Burkholderiaceae bacterium (assembly GCA_963926245.1). Taxonomy (GTDB): domain Bacteria; phylum Pseudomonadota; class Gammaproteobacteria; order Burkholderiales; family Burkholderiaceae_B; genus Algicoccus. The sequence continues at coordinate 1,310 of CAWUWI010000028.1, forward strand.
TGGCCGCGCAGCACAGACATTCGTTCATTGCTATCCCGACAGTCGGGTTATCGGCTGGGATACAGAGGCAGACTTCCCCTTGGTGGCCGACCCAATCGCCCTCGTCGATGCATTAATGCGCTCCCTACCACCTGCTAGCCAACCAAACCGCGAGTGGCTCACAGCTTGGCATAACTTTCGCACCCGGTTTATGACATGGCCAGCGCAAACCGCCAAAGACGGCGTTGAATTTGTACACGTGGTTAAAGCAGTCATGGATCACGCCAGCGAGCAGACAACCATTTGCTTGGATGCCGGAACATTTGCCGCACCCGTCTACCGCTATGCCCCGTTCACTAAAGGCCGTCGACTCATGTCACCACTCGCTGGTGCAATGGGATACGGCACGCCAGCAGCGCTGGCATGCGCGATGCGTGATCCCACAAGAGAAGTGATTTGTATGGTCGGCGATGGTGGCGTACTAATGACAGGCCAAGAAATGATTCTGGCCGTCGAACGCCAACTGCCTATTATTTTTATTGTTTCGAGTAACCAAACCTATGGTTCAATTCGCAAACACCAAGAAGAACACTATCCCGGCAGAACCAGCGGTACAACACTGTTTAATCCGGATTTCGTTGAGATGGCCAAGAGTTTTGGTATGCAAGGATTGCGCATCAACCAGCTCAGCGAAGTAAGCGCCGTGATTGCTCAAGCCAGAAGCCTTAAAGCGCCTGTACTTGTTGACGTTAACACCAGCTTAAAAGGCATCGTTAAATCAGCCACCTGAGTGCGTTAGCTGCCCAAGCATAGTTGCTCGAATAATTTGGGCTTTGGGGGTGCCCAAAGCCCAAATTCAAACAAATAGCCGATCGTTTGAAAGGCAGCTGCTGCGGTTACAAGACTGACGGCAACCACACCACGATGCCAGGGAAGATGTAGACCAACACCACCGCCAACATCATCAAGACAATGAAGGGGAACACGCCCTTAGCGACAACCGCTAGCGGTGTTTTGGCAATAGCCTGGATCACGAAAAGATTTAAACCAACTGGTGGCGTAATCAAGGCAACTTCAATCAAAATCACAAAGAAAATGCCAAACCAGATGGGATCAATGCCCAGCGCCACCACGGTGGGGTAGAGCACTGGCACCATGATCAGCAGCATCGACAAGCTTTCTAAGAAGAGACCAAGAACCAACAAAATGCCGGTAACAATCAACATAAAGCCGTCAACTGATGCAAAGTGCAAGTCAACCAGCTCAGAAATCATGACTGGGATCTGGTAGATTGTGATGGCTTTACCAAAAATTTTGGCCCCAATCACAATCAAGAACAAGACGATGGTGGTACTGAGCGTTTGCTTGACTGCTTCGTAGAATGCCTTAAAAGACAGCGTTCGCAAGAAAAAGGCTGTCAACAGAAAGGCATAAGCAACACCCACGGCCGATGCCTCTGTTGGAGTGAATGCGCCAGAATAAATACCGCCCAGAATCAGGACCGCTAGGGCGACCGTTGGCAACGCACGCCATGTGGCTTTCGTGCGCTCAGCGCCCGTTGCTTTTGCCATGCGCTGCTGTGTCTTAGACACCAAGGCATATATCACGGCGTACACACCAAAAAGCAAAATCAATAACAAGCCTGGCCCCACACCGGCGAGAAACAGCTTGCCGATGCTCTCCTCGGTGATTACACCGTAAACAATCAAAGGAATCGAAGGGGGTATCAAGATGCCGAGCGTACCACCAGCCGCCAAAAGCCCGAGCGTAAAGCCCTTGCTGTAGCCCCGCTTGGTCATTTCAGGAATCGCGACCGTTCCAACGGTCGCAGCCGTCGCCACAGAGCTGCCCGAGATCGCAGAGAAGAGTCCACACGACAGCAAAGCGGCCACACCCAAACCGCCTGGCCAATGGCCGACCCACTTTTGCATCGCTTCAAACAAATCTCGACCGACGCCGCCTTTGAGCAAAATATTGGACATCAATAGAAAAAGGGGCACGGAAAGAAGCACAAAGCTGTCGAGGGCGCCCTGAAGGTTTTGTGCCACCATTGCCATCGGCAAACCCTTGATGGCCAAAAGCGCGGCACCCAAACCTGCCAGCGAGAACGCCACTGGCACGCCCAAAAATAAGAGCAGTAATAGAGTGGCGCCAATATAAACGAGTGTCATGATCGCTGACCTTGGACGTCAGCTTCAGCCTCAATTAATTCGGCATCATGCTCACCACTAGGCGAAAAGATCGGCGCAGGACCAAATGGCAGACGGATCAAATCCGCGATGGCCTGAATGAATAAAAGCCCAAAACCAATCACAATCGGTATTTCAGCGATCCAGTTGGGCAATGCAAGCATGGTAGGCTGCCGACGTCCCAGTTGGATGGAATCCATCAACATGTCGTAACCTTTAACCGTAGCAACCACGGAGAAGGTGGCGATCACTACCAAGGCTAAAGCCTCCATCGCATAACGCGTCCACTGAGGCGCAATCGCCAAAAAAGCGGTGATTCGGATCATTTGACGCTGTTTTAATGCAAGTGCCATGCCCAAATAAGTAAACCAAATCTGCAAGGTAATCGCGATGTCTTGAGTCCACTGCGTGGGCGCCAAAAAGACGTAGCGGGCGATCACTTCATAGGTCAACATCAACCCGATGGCAATGACCATCACATAACCAATTTGGCCGCATGCTTCAGCCACCCAATCAACGACCCGTAAAGATTTTAGTCTGGGAGCAGTTTGATCACTCAGGTCGTTTTGCATGCGGCTTTTCTAGTCAATCCAGTCGATCAATAAAACTTACGCACTTCATCAACCAAACGCTGACCCGATGGGCCGGCGTCCTTGATGTAGGCATCAATCGCTGGCTTGGCGGCTTCTTGCCAAGATTTGATTTGGGCAGGTGTCAAATTGATGACTTTCATTGAGGTCTTTTCCTTGATGAACTGCTCAGAATCCAAATTGTCCTTCTTGGTTTCGGCGCGCATTTTCATTTCGGCGGCAAGCGCAGCATCACCCATCCACTTCTTCTCTTGTGCTGTCAGCGAGTCAAACAACTTGTCGTTCACCACCACCAAAAACTCGGTCTGTGCATGGTTGGTAATGGTGACTGAGTTCATCACTTCGAAAAGCTTGCGAGACTGAATTGCGGTGGTGCCTGTCATGCCGATATCGACCGTTCCACGCTGATATGCGATGAACTGCTCAGAGCCGCCAATTTTCACTGGAATGCCACCGAGCGCGTTAATGAAATCACCCGAAGGCTTACCTAGCACACGAACCTTCTTGCCCTTCATTTGAGCAGGCTCGCTGATTGGGTCATCCTTGGACAGCAATTGAATGGGGCCATAATCCTGCCACCACATCACCCTTGTGCCCGTTTTGCGGATCAGCTCGTCGATTTCTTGACGCACGGGGCTTGAAGGATCAGCGGCTTTGCCGAGAACTTCGTAGCTAGGAAACAAAAAGGCCACCGAAAACAAACCAACTGCTGGAATTGTGCCAGCGTACTCGTCAATCAATACCAGACCCATGTCTACAGCCCCAGAACCGACCGCCTGTGGAATCTCATTGCCTTTATAAAGCTGAGCCGAATCATAGAGCTCAATCTTAAGCTTGCCATCTGATGCTTTTTCAACTTGCTCTTTAAAGAAGACGATGTTGGCACCAACAGGATGCTTAGTATTAACTTGTAAGCTCAATCGCAAAGTGCGGTCTGCTAGGGCTTCGGTGCTGAAAAAGAAACCAGCTGAAACCATTACTGCAACTGATAGTGTTTTTAGAAATTGTCGCTTCATGATGTCACTACTCCAGATAATGTCAGATCGGGCTGTTGCGACAGTGTTATCACTGCCATCTTTTTGTCACGAATTATGAATTTTGGGCTTTTCCAGTGCATGCATCGGCGTAATCATATAAACAACAATCAACGGCGCCAATGTATAAAATTATAGTTAAACATCACCATTAATCAATTGGAGACAACCCCCCATGAAACTTGCCGCCATGGCCCAAGCCAAACGCACTCGATTCCGTCAACGCCTTTCTGAACCCGGCCTCATTGTGGCACCCGGCGTGTTTGAGATGATTTCAGCCCGCATGGCCGACCGCTTGGGTTTTGATACTTTGTATATGACAGGCTATGGCGCTGTCGCATCCTATCTAGGCCTTCCAGATGCTGGTATGGCAACTTACACCGACATGGTCAACCGAGCTAGCGCCATTGCGCAGGGCACTGAAAGCCCCCTGATAGCAGATGGCGACACCGGATACGGCGGCCTATTGAATGTCGCACACACCGTTAGCGGCTATGAGGCGGCTGGCGTCACGGGCATCCAATTGGAGGACCAAGAGTTCCCTAAGAAATGTGGTCACACACCCGGGCGACGCGTCATCCCGACGGCCGACATGGTTAAAAAAATCAAGGTTGCTTGCGAGTCTCGTGAAAGCGATGACTTTTTGATTGTGGCTCGCACGGACGCTCGAACAACGCTTGGGCTGGACGAGGCCTTACGTCGCGCTGACGCTTATTGCAATGCGGGTGCAGACATCCTCTTTGTCGAATCACCCGAAACACCCGAAGAGATGGCAAAAATTGCACAGACCTTTGACAAACCCACGCTCATTAATGTCGTCGAGGGCGGTCGCACACCGCTTTTCACCAAGCAAGAGCTCGAGCAAATGGGTTTCAAGATGGCTATCTACCCTGGCAGCGCATTTTTAGCCATGGGTCAAGCCCTTGAAAACGTTTATGGTGCGCTAAAACAAGATGGCAGTACGTTAAAGGTCAAAGATCAGCTCTACAACTTTGAAGCGTTTAGCAAGCTGATGGGGTTCGAGAGTGTTTGGGCATTTGACCGCAAACACGCAGAGGACTGACAGTTACTCGGGAACTACGATTTGCGGCATGCGTCGCATAATGATGCCAGTCTTGCGCTCGACCCAGCGAGACTGGCGGTTTAAATCATAGCGTTTCGGCGAGGGCAAAATAGCAGCCAACCACGCCGCCTGGCGCGCAGTCAGCCGAGCTGCCGATCGGCCAAAATAATGCTGTGCCGCGGCTTCAATACCAAACACACCCACACCCCATTCGGCGACGTTTAGGTACAGCTCGAGAATGCGTGGCTTATCCATCACCGCGTCGATCAAAAGCGCGATGGCTATTTCTTGCGCTTTGCGCAAATAACTACGGTCAGACGACAAGAACAAGTTCTTGGCTAATTGCATGGTTATTGTCGACCCACCAAACCGAATGGATCCAGACTCAACATTGGCCCGAAGTGCCCGCTCTATGGCCTCCCATTCGATACCGACATGATCCGCAAACCCGGTGTCTTCTGCTGACATCACAGCTCTTTTAGCATTCACTGAAATGTCTTGATATTTGACCCAACGTTGATCGATCTGCTTGGGGGGATCTAAGGCGGCAAGGCGACGCCGCTCGGCGTCGATAAACGCGGTACTTTGAGGATCAAACCAGCGAAACCAAACCACCTGCGTGGCGGTAGAAATTTGGTACAGGGAAAACAAAACAAACAGCAACAAAAACGCGTACTTAAACCACCAACCCATGGATCGTGGAACAGTTGAACGACGACGCAAAATTTTTTTTGACTTTTTTTGACGCGGCATCAGTCTTCTATTTTCCGGTTCAAAAGCTCGCGAGACAACAAGGCTGCTTTGACTGCGCGACCCCATCGAAACTGACCGATACCGCCCGTTTTTTTGACAACTCGATGGCACGGGATGAGATTGGCAATTCGGTTGGCCGCTAATGCACTTCCAACCGCGCGCGCTGCCCGAGGCGCACCAACCTGTGTGGCCAAATCAACATAGGTTCTTACCTGTCCCGAAGGGATACCGACAAGCTCGCGCCAGACTCGGCGCTGAAACTCAGTGCCTTGCAAAACAATGGGCATCGGGAATTTTGACTGGAAGGCAGCGTTTATTAACAGCGTTGCTTTTTCTGGATTTTCTGAAAACGCTGACAAAGGCCATTGCGCCGATAGCTCGTGAAGGAGATCCGATCCGTGTTTCGGTGCGAGCGACAGGTATCGCACGCCGAGAGCATCCCATGCAATCAAGGCGTCACCAACTGGGGACTGGCCACGTCCGTACGAGATTTGGGTGGGTGCGGCTTCTGGCGCCGCAGCCGATATGTCGATAAGTTTGAACGGTGCTGCCATCAACCTAAAGGCCCTCGCTTTTTCATCAGCCATGATATTTTCGATATTTTGCATCGAAGGGCTAGTGATGACATTATGCTAGCATCGCTAAATATTTCTCCGCAGTATTCCCACCTCACAGCCAATCTTCCTTTCATTAAATATTCACTGCCTGTATTTCTGACGGTGCTCGGTGAAGCCGTTATGCATGCAGGATGGAATGCTCTTGTAAGAGGCGGTAACGACCCTCGGTTGCACACGGCAGCAATTGTTATTTGGACTGGCGTGATTGCCTCGCCCTTCGCGATTATCTCGCTAGTAACAAGCAAAGAGAGTTTGATCGTACTGTTCTATTCAGTGGTGGTTCACTTAATTTATTACTTTGCTTTAACAAGCGCCTATCGCCTTGCAATCCAACATGACGCATACGGATCACGATTATCTGGCAATGCCTTAAGTTTTGCGGCTTGGGTGTTTTAGATCGAAAGCATCGTGTTTACAACGCTGTTAAACGTCATTGGCAAGGGACGAGCACTTTATCAGTACGTCGGCGCTCGACTCAAAAGCACTGCAATTGCAGGCGTAATGTCAGCCATGCACGAGACTTCAGTTTTGTTTGCCGCTGTGATTGGCGTGACACAAATGCGTGCAAAACTGAGCGTAAGACAATGGATGATCGCGTTAATTATTGTGTTCGGGCTGATTACCCTTAGGGTTTAAAGAAACCCGATGGCGTTGCACTAGGTCGCACCCGTGGCGGACTTCGGCAACAGTGCATGCAGTAACCATTTGGCGCAATACAAAATAATTAAAGTGCCAATCAAATCGCCCACGAACATAGCGCCTGTGCTGCTTGCCACGGCATCGACTTTACCCAAAATAATAAAATAAGCGTTGTGCATAATGGCCGTAAAGCCAGCGGCTACAGTGCTTAGTACGAGCAGATGCATGGCAGAGAGTCCCGCCAAATTTATTTGCACACCCCAAAATCCAGCACAAACCAACAACGCTAATGTAGGCGCGAGCGCCGATATACTGGCAATCACCACAACGTAGGACGGGTCGCTTACACCGAGAAAATATAGACAAGTGGCCAAGCTACCCATTAAAATGCCCAAGGAGCCAACCCAACCGGCCAGCAGAACCGCAATCATCCGTAAGGCCGCCGGTAGAAAGATCCAGCTCACGTTCTCTGAAAACGCTAGGCGATCAAATAGCCAACCATTTAATGCGTACAACCCTGCCCAAAGTCCGGCTATCACGCTTAACTGAATAAAAAAAGTACGGACGGTCAAGTTGGGGACTGATAAGGGATTAAACACGATTATGACTGCCGAGCCTCTGCCAAACATTTACCAAAGGCTGCAAAGTAAGCATCGGTCTTCTCTGTGGCGACAACATATTTGATACGGGTGTCCGTTTCATCGACCTTCAGTGCTAACAAGCCTTTTTGGCGTAACGACTTTAAGCGGCGATGCAAGGTTGTTGGTGAGACATCAACCGCTAGCTTCATTGCCTCTAGAACAGTGACACGATGATTGTTGTACCAAGAGGCCGCCAAAGCATTCAGCAATCGTTCTTCAACAGGATCAACATGCGGGAACGTGGGTAACGCACGGATGGCTTGAATCAGGTTCAAAAACCGGACGTAAGTTGCCGATGCTTGGGTGTCGTTTTTCATTTCGTTTCCAAACAGAAAATATGTATCACTTAATCTAGCGAGATGTTAGATTTTAATGAATTATTTATTTCACGCGTATGGACTCCTTCAATGTCTGAATTTAAACAAAGTAACCAACCCCTTGATCTCACCCAATCAGTCATTTTGATAGCAGGTGCTGCCAGCTTGGTTGGCTCACACACCGCCGATCAATTACTTGCGGCTGGGGTCAAAGAAGTGATTCTTTTGGATAACTTTTCTTTTGGTTCAGCAGATGCAATCAAGCACCTCGAAGGCAACCCACGCGTGCGCCTTATTAAGGCTGACTTAATGCGATTGCCTGAAATTATTGAAGCCACTAAGGAAGTCGACGGTGTTATCCAATTGGCCGCCTACATGACACTTGGTTTTTCTCAAACACCTTGGAACGCCATGGACGTGAACCTGCGGGGTGTTCAAAATATCCTAGAAGCGTGTGCGATCAATGGCGTTAAAAAGGTCATCTTCGCATCATCCAATGCGGTCTATGGGTACGGGACTGGCATCATGGGCGCTCTGCATGAAACGCTCTGCTTTCATTCTGAAGGGGCACCGCCGGCTGCTGTCCTTTACGGCGCGTCCAAAATAATGGGCGAACAGCTTTGCCGAACTTACTTCCAACAACGCGGTCTAGACTATCTCGTTTTACGCTATTCCACTGTTTATGGTGAACGCCAGCATTATCGTGCCGCCAACGCGCTTTACATCATGGACACCTACGATCAGGTCAAAGCGGGGCAAGCGCCCGTGATGCCAGGCGATGGTAGCGAGACAAAGCACTTTGTCTACGTGACTGACGTTGCACGCGCCAACGTCTTGGCCTTGCAAAGTCCGACCACTGACGAGGCGATGAATATTTCTGGACCTGCCCCGACTACCACCGGTGAGCTGGTACAACTTGTTTTGGACTACTGCAATAGCGACTTAAAGCCTGAATTGCGCGCTGACCCACCCGGTAAAGTTCGATTGACTTCTGGTGGCGCTTTCCATATCCCCCATGACAAAGCCGGCCTAGCCATTGGTTGGAAGCCTGAAGTGACAATGGCGCAAGGCATCGAACGCTTATTAAGCTGGCGCGAGTCGGTCAATAGCCAATGACCCAACATCGTCACTAAGAGAAAAGCACAAATGAAATCCAAATACCTGGTTCGTCAAACTGACGTTGAGCCATACCATCCCGCCAACCACACGCAGACCAGTAATCAACGGCTGATCTCACTTCACAACGTTGGCGCCAAGCATTTGGAGGTCATTTTAGGAACGCTAGGTCAATCCGGTGGCGCCCTGCCCCACGCCCATCCTGGCATCGAACAAGTTTGCTATCTGCTTGAGGGGACCGCCCACGTTGAAGTAGGTGGAGAGTCCTTTGAAATGGAGCCCGGAGACTCGTGCTTTTTCCCCGCTGACACGATACACCTGTTTCAGGTGACATCAACTCAACCTGTGAAGGTGCTGGTGATTTACAGTCCGCCTTACGAGGAAAACCCCGAACGAGTTAGACGTTAATTAATGCCAGTTGTAGTTTTTTGGCCCCTTATCGGCATCACTTGAGCCAAAAAACAAATAAACTTAACATCGCCCGATGTCATGGCTTGTCTCCCGTGACACTGTGCAACGCACTCGTGCGCTTCGACACAGTCTATCAAGCAGCCAGGAATCAATGATTAGCAACTGAGTCTGATCAATAGATAAAGGCGATTGATACACAAGACATAACGTGCTCACTAAATCCTTTTCGTTTCATCAAAAAAACCCTCGGTCTTGATCTGTATCAAACGGCAGTCAAATTAGGGTTTGTACTATGGTTAAGTGGCGTGTCTCTAATATTCAGTCAATCAATGGCTGATCGTTCCACCGGTACTGCGGCACACGACTTTTGAAGCTCGGTATGGAACTAGACCCCCTCTTCTTATCGCGTTTGCAATTCGCTTTCGTGTTTTCGTTTCACGCGATAATTCCTGCATGCATCATTGGCTTGGCCAGCTTTATCGCTGTGTTAGAAACGCTAGCGTGGCGCACCCAAAACCCCCATTGGGTCAGACTTTCTGGCTTTTGGATCAAAATTTTTTGCCGTTGTATTTGGTATGGGCGTCGTGTCAGGTCTGGTTATGGTCTTCCAATTTGGTACCGATTGGAGCAATTTCTCTTACACCACCTCAAACTCTCTGGGTCCGATCTTGGACTTTGAAAGCGCAACATCATGATGAATACCGTTAGACCCGTCTGGGATGGCAATGAGACATGGCTGATCTTGGGTGGTGCTGGCTTACTGGCGGCCTTCCCTTTGGTGTATTCCGTGTTCTTACCAGCCTATACATTAGTGTTTTCTTGCTACTGGCTGGAATGATATTTCGGGGCATTGCTTTTGAATTTCGGTTTAAAGCCGAGCCAGGTAAGAAATGCGCTTGGAATGTGGCTTTATGTGGCGGGTCGCTGGCAGCAACATTTGCACAAGGCACTGTTGTCGGGACTTATATCCAAGGCTTTAAAACCGGAAATTTTCGCTATGTGGGCGGTACATTTGATTGGCTCATGCCATTCACCGTCATGACCGGTTTTGGCATGATTGTGTGTTGCGCCTTAATCGGGGCGACTTAGTTAAGTCTAAAAGCAGAGGGAGAACACCAAGCTCGTGTTCGGCGAAGGGCCTATCGTCTATTAATGGGTATCATGGCCTTTTTGTGATCGTGAGCCTATGGACCACGAAGATTGATGAATATGTCAACGATCGTTGGTTTGGCAATATCTCTAGGATTTGGATGATGCCTGCGTTAACCTTGTCCGCAGCATGGCTGGTGCACTAAGGGATTCGCAAAGGCCATGTGACGCCTTGCCATTCATTGGCACCATTGCCTTGTTTGGATTGTTTTATGCTGGCTTACTATTTAGTAAGTGGACATACGTGGTGCCACCACATTACAAGTTCCACGATGCCGCTTCAGCGCCGGAAAGCCAACTGTTTTTGTTAATCGGCATACTATTCGTCATCCCGTTCGTGTTGATGTACACCGCATGGACCTATTACGTATTCAGAGGAAAGGTAACAGCAGGTAGTGGATACCACTGAAAACTCCCCCCTGTCAGTTAAATCAGCGGGGCTGGTGCCAAAAAAGGCACCAGCCTCTTTTCTTCGTCTACTCAAAAAACAGGCCAAGACTGAATTGCGCTTGGCTGCCTTGGGCTCAGTACTTAGCGTGGTCGGGCTCGTTGCTATTTCGTGGTCGATTGCGTTAATCATCGACTCAGCCGTTACCGAACAAACACCAAAGACATGGTGGTGGTGGGTGGCTGCTCTAGGGCTGCTGCTTCGCTACGTCGCAAACTTATTTCGTGATCGAATGGGTCAGACGCTGTCTGCCCGCATCCGATCCCGCCTGAGAAAAAAACTTCTTCACACCGCGTCAAAACTCGGACCTTTTGGGCTAGCCGCTGAAGGCAACGCCGCGTGGTGGGCGCACCAGTATCTGGAACAAATTGATGCCTTACACGGTTATTTGGCTCGATACTTACCCGCTCGATTAGGCGCTGTCATTGTTCCACTATCAATCATTTCGGTTGTGTTTTGGGTGGACTGGGTGGCTGGATTTCTGCTGCTACTGGCCACGCCTATCATTCCGATTTTTATGATGTTGATTGGCTGGGGAACTGAAAGTATCCACCAAACGCAACAAGAAAAACAAGCCTCATTGGCCAGTCATCTTCTCGAACGTCTCGAAGCATTGTCCTGGCTTCGCAAGCAAGGTGCCATTGAGCAAACAGCGCTCGACGTGGAAGTGGCAGCTGATCAATATCGGCGCACATCCATGCGCGTCCTGAGAGTGGCGTTTTTGTCGTCAGCGACGTTGGAGTTTTTTAGTGCCATAGCGATCGGCTTACTGGCGATCTATATTGGTTTTGCCTTAATCGGCATCTTCACCTTCGGCCCAGCCGCTGATCTGTCATTGTCAACTGGCCTTTTTATATTGTTACTTGCACCAGAGTGCTTCTTACCATTGCGTCAAATGGCGCAAGCTCATCACGACATGAGTGCGGCTAAAGCGGCGTCTCAAGGACTGGCATCTTGGATAGTCGAACCGGCTGATTCGCACGAACAGTCGAATCAACCGGCACCCAATGCGCGTGACAGTGCGACAGTCGTCGATGCTGCGGATCTGTCATTTCGCTTCTCTGATGAGTCACCTGACTTATTTCAAAACCTGTCTCTTAAGATTGTTTCAAGTGAAATGGTTGCCGTTTCTGGACCCAGTGGCAGTGGGAAATCAACGCTGCTAGCGCTTGTCGCAGGCTTCCTGAGCCCACGCCAAGGCAAAGTCGCTCGAACGCAAGAATGGTCGTGGCTGAGTCAGCGACCCTACCTTTTTCATGAAACGCTTCGATCAAACCTACTGATGTCCAAACAAGAAAAGGTGTCAGACGACCAATTGCTTGTCGCCCTTAGTGCTTCCGGCTTACCTCTACCTGACCCCTCACTGCCCGATGGCTTAGACACACAAATCGGCGAACAAAACCGTGGTGTTTCTGGTGGTCAAGCGCAGCGCATTGCGCTAGCCAGGGCACTCTTGAAAGGTTCACGGCTGTGGATTTTGGATGAACCAACGGCAGCACTTGATGAAAGCACAAGAGACGGATTGATTGAAACCTTGGTGGCTTTGTCCAGACGCTTACAAGTTGCTGTCTTGGTCGCCAGCCATGATGAAGCGCTATTAAACGCCTGTGATCGCATTGTCAATTTGCCGATGGCGCAGACAACACCAACAATCAATCGGGATGTCACACAATGACGCCTTGGGTTTATCTTTTGCAGCTATACCGTCCAAGGGCGTCATGGCTTGCCGTCAGCTACCTTTGCTTGACTGTCACGTGGTTGGCGGGTGCCGCACTGCTGGCAGTGTCAGGTTGGTTTATCGCCGCTTGTGCCATGGCCGGCGCAGGCCTCATTGTTAACCTGAATATCTTTACACCCTCTGCCGCTATTCGTGGGCTAGCCATTTTACGAACGCTTGGAAGATATACGGAGCGCGTGATTGGTCATGAGGCCATTCTACGCATTTTGGCAGACCTGAGAGTGCGGGCATTCCGTGCCATCTCATCACGGCCTGCACGCGTCATTGATACGCGCCGCTATGCAGATGTGATGGGCCGCCTCTTATCCGATGTTGAAACCCTCGATGGCATTCCCATTCGTGTTGTTGGTCCATTATTTTCTGCATTTCTAACGCTTATTGGCGTCATTATTATCAGCGCCATTTGGGGCAATGCCATTATCGCTTCCACGATCGGCTTGGGCGGCACACTCATCTTTGTAGTGGCTTGGATTTGCGCAATCAAAGGCCGCGTTCAATCGCGACAACTTGTTCAGGCACGTGCCATCCAAAGAATTGCCACGATTGATCATTTGGCGGGCATGGCTGAGCTAATTGCCAACAACCAAGAAAAAAACAGTGCGCAGCGCTTAAACGAACTCGATCATGCGCAACTGCTTCGGGTCTCTAAACAAGAAGTCGTAGCGAGCGTCGGAGAGCATTCGGTCCAAGCCCTTACCTTAGCACTGACTCTACTTGTACTCTTCTTGGCATCCGGCGCCATGCAAGCACCAATCCTGGCTTTAATGGGTCTGATGACCTTAGGCTTAAACGAAGGGCTGGGAACGTTGCCAGGCGCGCTGTGGCGGCTCGGTGAGTCCGAAGAAGCAGCCTGCCGATTACAAGCGCTTGAAACGAACGAAACACCTGAACATCAAGCGATGCAAAACCGCCATGAGCCACAGAATCATACCGAACCTTTGCAATTGTCTGTCGAAATCAAAGAGTTGGTGTGCCAGCGACAGCCCAACCAGCAAAAGAGCTTGTCCTTAACGCTGTTACCAGGTCAGCCTCACATTATTTATGGCAAAAGTGGCAGCGGCAAAACCAGTCTGCTCGAAACACTCGCGGGTGAGCTCGATCCAGTGAGCGGCGAGTTGATTGCACAAGGCATTAATTATTTATTGCTACCTGACGACTTACGCTATCAAAAAATAGCCTTTCTTGGTCAAAGTGACCAGCTTATCAACATCAGTATCCGAGAGTTTCTCAGCTTGGGGCTAGCCAGTGTCTCTGATGAAAAGCTCAAATCAGTCATTGCTACCGTTGGACTGACAAAGACCCTCGAAGAAACACCTGAAAACCTTAGCTACATGCTCGGCGTTCGAGGAAATCGCATTTCTGGTGGACAGGCTCGTCGCCTGCAACTGGCCTGCCTGCTGCTACGAGAACCCAAGTTGGTTTTACTTGATGAGCCTTTTCGCGGCTTGGAACAACCCCTGGTGCAGTCAATTATCAAAAACATAACGCCTTGGATGGCTAACAAATGCGTGATTTTTGTGACACACGATCCTGAGGCCATTCCTTCCCACTGGCCCAAAACCCACTGGACTTAAGTATCAATTTGGATGCGTCATTTACCAGCTGAGCATCTTCTGATCATTTAACTGAATCGCCCCGAGTATCGAGGAGGCTTGTTGGTTGAAGTGCCTCACACTCAAAAACCTCATTCGCTTGTTGCTTGTTGCTTGTAGTAATTTTGTTCAGCTTCAGCAGGTGGAATATAGCCGATTGAGCCCATCAGGCGTTGGTTGTTGAACCAGGCCACCCATTCCAAGGTCGCCGTTTCCACAGCAGCCTTTGTCTTCCATGGGCCTGTGTGATGAATAAGCTCAGTCTTATAAAGGCCATTAATGGTCTCAGCCAATGCATTGTCCTAGCTGTCGCCCGTGGTGCCGATAGAAGCTTTAATCCCAGCTTCAAGCAGCCGATCGGTATAGCGTATTAATAGGTACTGGGTGTATTCAAACGGTCGTCGCAACACCTTAGATCGAGGAGGTGTTTATGGGACGACCAGCGGGGTGGATGCACGAACTAACGACACTCGCCTCGATGCTCCTGCACCATGCGAACGGCGCGCTCAAAGAACTCTGGGGGAAACTCAGGTTGTTTCTTTATGGCTTCATTCTCTCAGGAATTAAAGCCTCCTCCAAATCCGGGGCGATTCACCGTCAGCATCGGGATTGCACATGCCAAGTACACTTCTATGGAAACCATCAACTTGATGATCAGCAGAGCTGATGTTGCACTTTATAAAGCGAAGAAAGCTGGTCGCAATTGTCTAAATGTTACCAATTACGCAGCGGATAAGTGATAAAAAATATTGGAACGAATATCAGGAATAAACGACTCAATCAAAATCGGCTGCCTGGGTTGATGTGAGTAGAAGTGGCTAAAACTTGCTCAAGCGGAACAGCCTTTGAGAAGTACCAACCCTGCACATACCGGCAGCCGCAATCGAGCAATGTTTGCAGTTGGCCTTCTGTTTCAACCCCCTCCGCTATGACTCTCAACCCCAAATTTTGCGACATCGTCAGTATCAAGTCGACGACATCTCTTTGAACGCAGTTATTTTTCCCAGAAACAAATGACGCATCAATCTTCAGTATATCAATCGGCATGCTAACTACACGAGACAAAGAAGAATAACCTTTGCCAAAATCATCAATGGCCACTTTTACGCCAAGACCACGAATTGTGTTGAGTTGAGCGCTTATTTGGCTGTAGTGCTGAGAAAAATGATTTTCGGTTAATTCGATAATCAACCCATCCAAATCAGATTGCCACTCATTCATGAGATCAATAAGCATAATATTGACTTTGCGATTGATAAATAATTGGGGTGAAACATTAAGCGAAATTGAAGCGCCAGGCACATGCGCCCTAATTGACGGCATGGCAACAAGCACTTGCTTCATGACAGATTTGGTTAACTGACCAATCAAACCATGTTCTTCGGCCAAAACAATAAACTCCGCAGGATCCACGTCACCCAAAATCGGGTCGTGCCAGCGAGCCAACGCCTCAAAACCAGTCACCTTCCCTGACGGAATCTCAACTTCGGGCTGATAATGCACCACGATTTTGCCGCTGACGATGGCTTTTTCAAGCACTCTTTCAATTTTTAATCGACGCTCAATTTTTGCACCTAATGCAGGATTAAACCAATTCATTCGTTGATTTGTACTTTCTCGTTTTGCTTCAAAGAGCGCCGCGTCTGCCTGCTGCAAAGGCGTGCCATAGTGGCACAAGAATGTCGGGAAAATCGTCAAACCAGCACTGATCGAGGTTTGCGATACCTCCATGTCAATGGTAATCATGTACGAGTCCAAACATCTGCCAATTCGGAGTCGCAACATTTCAAGTTCGTCATCGCTTTCGAAATTAATAATCGCCAAAAATTCACTACCCGACCTCCGCCACAGCAAATGACCTAGAGGCAATTCCTCGCTGATATAACCTGCCACATCTCGTATGACCTGATCACCTTTTTCGTAACCATAAGATTCATTGATTTGTTTCAGCCGGTCTAAATCAATGGAAATTAAAATAAATGGATAATCAGCTGCGTTTTCCGCGGTGATGCGCAAATTCACGGCTTCCGAGAAAGCGCGGTAGTTGGGAAGTCCGGTGAGCTCATCTTGGTAAGCAAAGAGCCGAAGCTTTTTCTCTACTTCTTTGGTTTGTCTCATATCAGTTAAAAAAGCAACTTGCCTCTCTTCTTGATCATTGTCACCAAACACCCGAGTCACGGTTAATAGAACTGGGATTTCCGTGCCCTCATGATCAAAGAATACCGTTTCTCCACGCCAATGACCTTGTCGATCAATCTCACTTTTTATTTTTTCATCGGGTACCGACCCTTGCTCACTGCGATATAAAATCCCGGCCTGCATGCCAATCAGTTCAGCACGGCCATAACCCGTAATCTCAACCAACGCTGGATTAGCATCAATAATCTTGCCATCTGATGACGTGATCATGATTGCCTCAACCGCAGTCTTAAAAACACTGGCACTCGTGCGAATTTGCTCAAAGGTTTGGCGTTGCTCAGTCAGTAATTTTCCAAGGGCATGACGGATTTCCGATATTTCATCACCACGATCGTCCTCAAGCGAATCAACGGGCTGACCTTGAATAATCTGTCGTGTCAGCATAAGCAGTTGGTCAAGGCGAGACAAGGTACGAAGGCAAAAGTCATTTGCCCATCGCCTACTCAGACGCAAAGCAATCAAGCCACTGCCAATGATGACCCCTAGTAACAATAAAAACCACAACACTTTTTGGCCATAAGACTCAGACATTCGCAAATAAAAAAAATAGTCACCTGTTGATGTTGTGATTCGATCGCGGCTAACCGTGGCCATCGTCCACATCTCTGCCCCAACAAAAAAATCAGTGTTCGTCTTAGAAACAGGCTTAGTTAGGCTTATGGAAACATTCGTACCATCGGACAAGCGTAACGGCGCTAAAGATGCCTCTAAGCTATAAATACTGAGTGCATAACCAACAACCGAATCAGTCAGTGGCGATACGATCGGAAACAGAATGCCGACATAAGTCTTCCCATCCCTATCGGCAAAAACACCAAAGCTTACGCCTCGCGCGCCGACTTGCTGCATAAGAAAGGACTGATAATCAGCCGTTTCAGCCAAGGGCTTTGAGGGCGCCAGAATTTCTCTACCCCTGTAATCCAGTATTAATACATTAAAGGCTTTGCTGCGATTCAAACTTTGTAGCAATGGGCTTAAGAAGGCTTCCTTAACGGTCGTATCCGTTAGTGCTGTCCACAAAACGGGGGACTCTGTCAACGCATTTAGGGAGTACACCATCGTTGAAAGCTCAGTGCTAATGCGTGTGCTGACAATTTCTTTTTTGTAATCGAGCTCTTTTTTTACAGCGTAGTAGATACCCGCCAATGCAATAGTTGCCAAGAGCGCGAACGTTAATAACAGTTGCAAACCGATAAAACGCGCCACACCACGACTGAATTCATCTCGAAGCATTTACATACCCACCTTCATTTCTCCGAGATGGGAAACAAAGCACCGTCTGCCTGCAGACGAACAAACAAAACTTGCTCGGCTGTCAGTGCGTCATGGTTGGTTTCAGAAAAAGGGTTGATGTAAGTTCGAATCACGCCTTCATATGTGCCGAGCGATTGCATGGCTTTTTGTATCGCAACTCGGTCTGTAGAGCCTGCTTCGTTGATAGCCATTGATAACAAGTGCGTCATGTCAAAGGCTTGTGCAATGCCCACCGGACTTGTAATGGACTCTATGGTAGAAAACCGTAGGTCAGCCAAAATTTCACGGGCCAGCTCAACGGCCTGCGGCCTTTTGTTATTGATAAAACTGAAAGTCTGGATGATATCAAAATCAACTTTATAAACATCCGTTCCGACCGTCTCGTGCAATACTCCACCCGTTACGCCCCAATGAGAAACAGTTGGCACACGATGCTCAGGTGGCAAAGCGGCCATGACTTTGATCCACTGTACACCTTCTTGCTCGTTGGCAATCAGGATGACTGCCTGACCCCCAGAGCGCACGCAACTTTTGATGACCTCAGCAAAGCCAGTCTCGCCCCAGTTGTACCAACGAATGTAAGTCACGGTCTGCCCCAACCGTTCTAAGTTGGAAGCCAAAGCATGGTCGCTCGAGCGCCCCCATGCCGTTTGAGGTGTCACTTCGCAAAGCCGATCTGCCCCATAACGGTCTTTGGCATGTTGCATCATTGCCGGGATGGCCCATTGGTCTCTGAGCGAGAGTCTGTAGACGAAAGGATACTTGGCTGGGTTTTCGGTAATAGGGTCAGCAGACCCCCAAACACTAATCAACAGCAACGACATTTCGCTTGAAAGTCCCATGGCTTGGATAGTCGCAGGACTAAATTTGCCGCCATATACTGCCACCAAATCGGGACGGTCAGCAAATTCAATAAAATTATCTTTTGCTCGGGCCGCAAGGGCGTGATTGTCGCTGGTCACAAGTACCAAAGGCCGGCCGCCTAATACACCACCAGCACCATTGATCTGCGAAATGGCAAGTTGCGTACCGAGTTCTATGGCTTTAGCAGAAGTACTTGTTTTTTGGGCGTATGCGCCATCAAAACCAATATAAACCGGCTCACTCGCGACAGCTGATCCAACCGCAAGAACGTACATAGAGAAGCAAAACCCGGCAAACAAATTTGGCTTTATAAGCCACCACCTGCCCGAGTGCATTACTGACCAAAAACGCAATAAAGACATAAATGTTTTCACACTTAACAGCATACCGCAGCTCCTGATTACTTGAAACCCTATACAAGCACTAATCTGAACCAAAGTACAAGTTTTGAGTTTTAAGTGTAATCCATGCCTATTGGACTTGACAGGGCTGTGATCATGTCTTGCCGATTAATCTGGCACTTAACCGACATGCGATACCATCAAGCATTAACAAAAGCCCTGATCAATCATCATGAACCTACCCAACCACCAGCTCAACATGACCGTGCTCATGACCCCAGACACCGCCAATTTTGCCGGTAACGTTCATGGGGGCACCATTTTGAAACTGTTAGATGAAGTCGCTTACGCTTGCGCAAGTCGCTATGCCGGTCGCTATGTGGTGACGCTAAACGTCGAAAACGTCACTTTTCGTGAACCGATTCACGTCGGCGAACTCGTGAACTTCTTGGCTAGCGTGAATGCAACAGGGCGCACATCAATGGAGATCGGCATCAAAGTTATCGCTGAGAACATCAGAACACAGGCGACTCGACACGTGAATAGCTGTTTCTTTACGATGGTCGCTGTTGATGACAACCGAAAGCCGGTATTGGTACCAACATTTGTGCCCACCTCGCCCGACGAAATTCGCCGCAACAAGGCGGCCCAATCCCGTCGGGCGCAGAAAAAAACAAACCCACAAACAGGCTTAGCCGAAAAAACCAAATAAAGCGGGAATCCAAAGTGAGGCTAGCACGACCTGCATTGCCAACGCGAGACCAGCATAGGCCCCTGCCTGCGGGTTAACCTGAATAGCACGCGCAGCACCGATCCCATGCGACACCGTTCCCATTGCAAACCCACGCCGCGTCCAGTCCTCTTTGGTTTGACCAACGCGAATCAAACCAAACAGCGATCGGGCCAATAACGCACCGATCAACCCGCTTAGCACGGCAAACACAGCCGCCAACTCAGGAATGCCGCCAATGGACTGTGCCAAACCCATGGCAACGGGAGCGGTCACTGATTTGGGCATCAAAGACAAAGCAACCGACTCTGGCAGCAGTAACCAGCGTGCCAAACCATAGGCACTTAAAGCGCTCACCGCGCCACCCATGAATCCAGCAAGCACCAAACGCCCAAAGTGTTGCCTTAACTCGGCTCTTCTAAGCCAAAGCGGCAAAGCCAATGAAACCACGGCTGGGCCCAACAAAAAATGAATGAACTGCGCACCAGAAAAGTAACGCTGGTAAGGCAACCCCAACCAAAGCAAAGACGCGCCAATGAGAACGATGCTCCATAGCACTGGATTTAACCAAGGTGACTGATCGCAATGCTGATAAACAGATGCGCACATCACATACACAAGCAAGGTTGCCGTGAGTCCAAACAAAGGGGTTGCCGACAAGTACGTCCATAGCTCAACGAAATCAGCCATCATTACCCTCACGCCGATATAGTCCCGCCAAAACAGCCACAGTAACAACCAACCCAAGCAGGGTCGACAGCAACAAAATCAAACCCACTTGCCACCAAATGGGCCCCAACACGTCGAGGTGGATGATTACGCCAACACCCACAGGCACAAACAGTAAAGACAGGTTAGCCAACAAAAACTCGGCTACAGCGCGCACGTGCTGCAAAATCCAAGTGTTTGATAATGACGGCCACAATAAGAGTAGACCGAGTACGGGGCCGGGTAATTTAAGTGGCAACACCCAAGACAGGGCCTCGCCGAGTACTTGAAATAGCAGCAACAGGGTGAAACCAATTAACGCTTGCATCGCAATCCTATGAAATGCTTGGCAAGGTTGAAGTCTATTAGCCGCTGACTGGCTCAGACACCAACTCGGGGAGCACCGCCAAGTCTAAAAAAGACGGTGCCGATTCAGCTGTGGCTGCCAGCCATAAATCAAACAAATTGGCTGCCAAAACAACAGGCGTACGCTTCTCGTCTGCCGGACGGTGAAATCGTCGCATCACAGGGTGCTCATCCGCATTGATCGTGAGCATCGTAAAAGACACCACGACCTCAGCACTTTCTGGGTCGAGCCACCGTTGCCAAAGGCCGGCAATTCCAAATGGCTCACCTGAATTCGTCCTGATTTGCCACCTTACGGCTCGCCCAGTTTCGTAACAGGGCTCAAAAAAATGATCCACCAAAACCACGGCAAATTGCTGCGATCGCCAAGCTTGTTTGAAACTCGGCTTGATTGCGACTGTTTCGCTGCGAGCGTTATAAGTGTGGCGACCAAGCTTCGTGTCTTTAGCCCAAGGTGCGATCAGACCGAACCGCGCCAACCCAACACCGCGTCGACCATCACGTCGGCTTTGAACCAAGATCGGGCCAAATTGCCCAGGATAAACATCTTGCTCAACGCGCGGCAAATCGATGCCTAACCTATTTTTGGCCCAAGGTGTGTCGTTAGTTGGTCGGTAAACAGCGCA
The DNA here is from genome assembly GCA_963926245.1 of uncultured Burkholderiaceae bacterium. GTDB lineage: Bacteria > Pseudomonadota > Gammaproteobacteria > Burkholderiales > Burkholderiaceae_B > Algicoccus. Next base: position 22,674 of record CAWUWI010000028.1, read on the forward strand.
CATAAATGAAAGAATACGCGATTTTTAAGCGTGGCTACTCACTGATTAAATTTTCAACCGAGATCCTAATTCGTGCACCCGGTTAGCGGGCATTTGAAACTCTCGTGACTGAGGAATTGACTTTTTAAACAGCAAAAGAAAGAAACGTTTACGCCACATTGCCCAGCCATTACCGTGCCGTACTTCAAGGGCATGACGGTTTGATGTACATTAAGATCCCCTGCGCCCTCATTTGTCTTGACCCGTCAAGTGATTGTTTCAAATCACTTGACGGGTCAGCTCGCGAGCAACGACTATGCAGGCTTGCGTCGACACCTTGTCGCGTTGGATGTAGCCGCAATTTCGGGCACAGATTCGTTGCTGAGCTCTCCGAGTAACGCCCTGAATTGGCTCTGGCGTTTGTTTGAACTGTCGTCGCCGATAAGCACTCTTTCTAGCCAAGTATCTGAACGCCCACGCCGCCTCTATCAGTAATCGTCGTATATGGCCACCACCCATCTTAGTAATACCACCCATGACTTTACTTTGACCAGTGGAGTGCTCGCTAGGCACTCGCGCGAGATAGGCCATTAACTGCGTCGCAGTGGCAAACCGAGTTAAGTCGCCGAGCCCTGTGGCAATTGCCATGGCAGGCAAGCGGCTAATGCCTCACAGCGCCATGTCGTCCTGGATCAAGGTTCTGGATGTCGATTCTTTGCCCGCCAACTCAATTTGTGTGTCAAGCGCTTTATTGCGCTTTTGCATTTGCGTCACCGCATCGATGTACTCCTGCAATACGATCTGCTGCGCGGGGCAGTCCCATTTGACCGTCTCAAACCACCGAAAGTGAGCTTGTGTCCACTTGCTCTTGCCACCAAAGCGTTTGCCATGTCGCAACAAGAACGCATTGAGTCGCTGGCGAGCCTGGGTTTGCAAAAGTAAGGATTCGCAACGAGCAAGCACGAGATCTCGGAGGGCCTCTTGCTCGGCATCGGGTACCCAAACTGATGTCAACTCACCGGATTTCGCTCACTGGCCCGTGCAACAACTCGCCCCAATCATCAGGCACATCAAGTTCAAATCCCAGAATCGCTGACGATAACGCTTTACCGTAATTATCAAGACCCAAGTTGCGTGAAACACCGCCGCCTAGCGCGCCTTCACAGACGAAGTTAAAGGCATCGATATTGGCTACCTCGTAACGCGCCACCTGGCCGGTAATGGCACCATTGTAAAAATCCTTAAATCGTTCAGCCGTTAGTTGTTCACGCAACACTGGAAAAAAAAGAGTTTCGAAAGCAAATACAGCGATGTTTGATGTGTTGCCCTTGTCACCGGAACGGGTATGCGCGAGGCGCCGCAGTTTGACTATCATCGATTAGCTCTCCGAAATGGTGACTTTGGCTTGAACAGCGTCGCGGGCTACAAGCGAAGACCAAATGCCAATGACTTCTCTTACACGGTCCTGAAACGGCACTCGCTTGCCCGTGTGCGCAATACCCGACACAGCCATGCCATCAACTTCACGACCAACTTTCTCGGCCTGAGCGCGAGTGCGTGTGCGTGCTGCTACGCGCACAGCCACTTCATAGGGTTCAGGCGCATCAACAGGCGTGGCCAAACCATGAATTGCATTCAAACCCAAGAAATCAATCCGCAAATCATCTGACTGAAGATCGACAATCTTAAAACGCTCCAGCAAGACGGTTTTGGCGATCTCAGCGCGACGCATTGCGCCGGGGCCTGCGTAAAAAAACATATCTTCACCCACGAAACCCTCTTGGCATCCCATCGATACTTTGAAGGTAGGCGGACGCGGTTTGCCACTGACCCCACTGACTCGAACACGATCCGGGCCAATCATCTCGATCTTAGCGGTCGTAAAATCAACCGTGACGTCAGGTGTGAGGTAATGGGCCGGATCGTGTACTTCGTAGAGCATTTGCTCTTTAACCGTTTGAAGTGTGACACAACCGCCAGTGCCCGCTAACTTACCGATGACACAACTGCCATCTTCGTCGACCTCAGCAATCGGAAAACCAAGATCCCAAGGACGCTCAACGTCTTTAAATCCTGGATCCACAAAATAGCCGCCCGTGACTTGCGCACCACACTCTAACAAATGGCCGACTGCTGACCCTTGAGCCAGTCGGTTGTGATCCAAAGGATCCCACCCAAACTCATGCATGAGTGGCGCCAAAAAAAGCGACGGATCGGCAACGCGGCCCGTAAAAACAATGTCAGCACCCTGAGCAAGCGCGTGAACAATGGGCTCTGCGCCCAGGTAAACCTCAGCCGAAATCAATGTGTCTGCCAAGGTTTGCGTTGATTGGCCACTCTCTAAAATCTTATCGGTCAAACCCAATACGCGTTCGGTGATCAGGCTGCCGTTAACGGCAGCCACCTTTACACCCGCGGCCCCAAGCTGCCTCAAAATCTCGATGGTCTTCGCTGCTGCTGCGTCTGGATCGATCCAACCTTGATTGGAAATGATTTTGGTACCGTTTGCCAAACAGGCTGGCAAAACAGCCCTCAGGCGATCTTCCAAATAAGTGTCGTAGCCCGCGAAGTTTGCGTCACGACGGGCTCGCACCTGAGCGGCTGAAATCGTTGCCTCTGCCATGGTTTCAAAGCATAAATAATTCAACTGGCCATGCTGGGCTAATTCAGCCGCAGGGCTGATACGATCTCCCCACCAACCTGAACCGGTACCTATTCTAATGGTTTGTTTCATGGAATCCCTTGGTATCGTCGGCAGTTGTCACCACGAAAAGCTTATTGTGCTTTTATGCAAGATAAAGGTTGCGACAACTTCGAGCAAGGTGGCTAAAAAAAAAGGTCTTTACTCAGCGTCAAAATGCAGTACATTTTCTGGGTTTAAAACTCAACTTGCTTCGCAAAACCATGGCCATTGACCCCGAAAACCTTCAAGCCGCTGCCAAAGCAATCCGCCAAGCACGATTAGACCGATGCCCCATTGAGCCGATATCCATCACTCATGGCATCACGACAGCAGAACAAGCTTATCGCATCGCGCAAATTAACCACCCGTTCCAACATCAAGCACAGGGCCGCGTTACGGGTAAAAAGGTGGGACTCACAGCCAAATCAGTACAACTACAGCTGGGCATCACTGAGCCAGACTACGGCTTGCTCTTTGCCGGCATGGAGCACTTAGATCACGACGACGTGCCTTTCGATGCTTTTATTGCGCCTAAGGTTGAGGCTGAGGTGGCCTTCATCATGGATCGCGACCTCAGTGCCGAGCCTGCCTCGTTTGCTGAGTTCGTCGCGTGCGTAGCCTACACCCTACCGGCCATTGAAATCGTCGACAGCGTAATCAAAGACTGGCAAATCTCGCTGGTTGATACCGTGGCTGACAACGCTTCAGCTGCCCGGTACGTGCTGGGCAACCAGCCCGTGCGTCTCGGAACAATCGAGCTGCAGAAGATTGACATGCAACTCTGGATCAATCACTCGGTTGCTGTCGTTGGCAATGGCACGGTTTGTATGGGCCACCCGCTTCGCGCGGCTTACTGGCTGGCCTGCACGATGGCTAAGCACGGTCAACCACTCAAAGCCGGCGAAGTTATCTTATCGGGTTCACTGGGCCCCATGAAAAGCGTAGCAGCGGGCGATATCATCCATGCCCAGCTTGGTAAGCTCGGGTTTGTCAACTGCCGATTCGTTTAGACGGCTATTTTCTAACCGTTGCGTTCTTCTTGGCAATCTAGACAAAAAACCACAGCCAGATCACTCTCTAGACGCGCTCGGTCTAGTGCGACTTCACACTCGCAGCAGATCCCATATGACCCGGCAGCGACGCGGTTTAGGGCCGCATCCAATTTGCGTCGACGAATGTCTAACTTATGTTGGCGACTCATAGCCATGGCTTGTTGCTGCAACGCGTCACCTCGTGAAACGCGTCCCACCGCCGATTGATCTAATGCAACGATGGCCACCGTGTCAGCGACATCAACCAATGCCGCCATGACCTCTGCTAACTCAACGCGCAAGCGCGACTCGATACCGCCTAAATCTAAATCTGGTGTCATTTTTTTCTCGGTTCATTTTTAGGTTCACTCATTCGTGACGCAGCGCATCAATTGGATCCAATTGCGCTGCCCTTCGTGCCGGCACGAACCCGAACACCACCCCGATGGCTGCGGAAAAAACAAACGCCATGACGTTGATGACGGGATCAAAGAGAAAAGGCAAGCCCATCAAACCTGTTACCGCATAACAAGCACCAAACGCTAAGATAATACCCGCGATGCCCCCAAAAGCTGACAAAACCACTGCTTCAATCAAAAACTGCAACAAAACTTCTCGTTCGAGCGCTCCAATGGCAAGTCTCACCCCGATTTCACGAGTTCTCTCAGTCACTGAGACAAGCATGATATTCATGATGCCAATACCACCAACGAGCAAACTAACAGCAGCCACAGCGCCCAACAGCGCCGTCATGATCTGAATCGTCCCCGAAAGCGCCTGTGCAATCTGGCGTGTATCGATCACACTGAAATCATTTTCATCTTTCTCTGCGATATTTCTTCGTTCGCGCATCAAGCGCTTAATGCTGTCGACGATCTGCTCTGTATCAGCCATATCATTAACCGACATCAAAATCGGTGAAACATCCAAGTTCCCCGACAACCGGCGTTGCGCTGTTGTCAATGGGATCAGCACCGTATCGTCTTGATCCAAACCGATACCGCCCTGACCCTTTGGCGACAACAAGCCAATGATCTGACAGTCAAAATTTCGCACACGGAGTCGGTCGCCGATGGGGTTAACAGCACCGAATAACTCTCGCCGGACCGTCTCACCAATCACGCAAACCGATCGACCAGACTTCAACTCATCTTCTTCAAATTTGCGTCCATCCGCAAGAACCCAATTGCCCGTGATGAAATAATCATTTGTGGTGCCAACCACGGTTGAAGACCAATTTCTATTTTCAGCCACCAAGGTGATGGCTCGCGTGACCGCTGGTGCCACCGCTTTGAGCCCCACAATTTGCTCTTGTAAAGCCTGAACGTCTTGAATGTTGAAAGCATTTGATCCAGCCCGATCGCTGCTCGGACCCAAGCGTTGGCCAGCACGCATGACCAACAAATTACTACCCAAATTTGAAATTCGCTCAGACACCATGACCGTGGCACCGTTGCCCAGAGTGACCATGGTGACTACCGCGGCAACCCCAATCACGATGCCAAGCACCGTCAAAAACGAACGCATGAGATTGCGTCGAATTTCGCGTAGCGCCAACAAAAAGGCGTTAAACCACATCAGTGATCCTCTCACGGCGCATTTATCTCAAGAACCGGTTGCTGCTCATCACCGCGCACCCGTCCATCAACAAATGTCACCACTCGGCTGGCATAAGCCGCCATCTCAGCCTCATGTGTCACCATCAAAACTGTGATTTTTCGGGTTTGATTCAACGTGATTAACAACCCCATGATTTCTTTACTACGGCTGCTGTCCAAATTGCCAGTCGGCTCATCAGCAAGCAACACTAGAGGGTTGGTCACGATGCCGCGAGCAATGGCCACGCGTTGTTGTTGCCCGCCTGATAGTTCGGCCGAGGTGTGATCCTCCCAACCGGCTAGACCAACACTCTCCAAAGCTTTAGCGGCGAGCTCTCTGCGAACTGGCGCTGATTCACCGCGATATAGCAGCGGCAACTCGACGTTTTCTTGGGCGCTCGTGCGTGACAATAGATTAAACCCTTGGAACACAAATCCCAGCGCATGTCGGCGCAGCAAGGCGCGCTGTTGGCGCGTTAATTGTTCAACATGAACGCCCTGAAACACATACTGACCTGTTGTCGGGGAGTCCAAACACCCGAGCATATTCATCACGGTTGACTTACCTGACCCACTCGGCCCCATGATGGCCACAAATTCACCAGCGTAAATATCGAGGTCGATGCCTTTTAATGCTTCAAACGCTGCAGCTCCCGTGCCGTACGTCTTGGTGACCCCACGCAGCTTAATAAGTGGTTCTAGGGCAGCAGGGGTGGACGTGGGCAGCGCGTCAATCACTTTATCCGCTCCTGCCCAATCACAACCAAATCATCGACTGCTATATCCCCCGAAATAATCTCTGTTAAGCGTCCATTACTGATGCCGGCTTGAACGTCGATGGGCTGTGGTTTTTCTTGTTGTAGTGACCAAACTTGATTGGTGTTGGTGCGAGACGTCGTTTTTGGTTGGCCGAACTCACCCGTCAGCGGGACGTAGCGCAAGGCCGCATTGGGCACCAACAAGGCATCTCGACGCTCAGCCACTGTAATGGTGGCTGATGCCGTCATTCCTGGGCGCAAAGCGAGGTCATTGTTATTGACGCTTAGGATGGTTTTGTATGTCACCACGTTGTCGGTTGTCGTTGACCCCAACCCAACCCTTTCAATATTGGCTGGAAACTGTCTTCCCGGCCAAGCTGCAACAGTGAATGTAACCGTTTGCCCAGGGCGAACGCTAGCCACATCGGCTTCATCAACTTGTACTTGCAGCTCCATCTTGGTGAGATTTTCTGCGATGGTAAACAAGATTGGCGTCGACATGGCCGCCACCACCGTGTTGCCAGGTTCCACCTCGCGCGTCAACACCACACCATCAACAGGCGATGTGATTTGGCCCTTCTGTAAGTTGGTTTCGTTGGTTTTAAGTTCTGCGGCCGCTTGCATGACCGATGCTTTGGCTGCGTTTTCATTGGCCAATGCTCGCTTGACCATGGCATCAGCCACTTCAAGTTCGCTTGCAGACGGCACTTTGCCATTTGACAGCTTAAAGACCATTTGCAACCGCCCTAGCGTGGCACGCGTTTCAGCCACCGTTGCTTGCGCCAGTAACACTTGTGCCTGGGCGGCAGCCAAAGCAGCACTGGACTTGGAAATCGAATCATTGAGACGATCCGTGTCAAGCACAGCGAGCAACTGCCCTTTTTTCACCAAGTCATTTTCATTCACGAAGATAGCTTCCAAAGTACCTGACAACTCAGAACCCACTTCTACCGTTCGGGTGGGTTGAATGGTACCGGTTGCGGTTGCTGTTACCACTAATTCGCCGCGAGTCACTGGACTCGTTAAATAGTTAATCTCTACATGACCTCGCGCCTGATACCAGTAATAGGCTCCAGCAGAAACCAACAACAAAAGCAACAACCACAACAAAATAGCCTGGCCACGGCGCGGCTTTTTTTGCGCCTGCTCAAGCATTTTGACCAAATCAGGGGTCTGATTATCAGGACGATCCGATGCAGCTGTTGTCTTATCGTGTCTCATATTCATGGCGATTGGGTGTCCTTCGTTGGCGTGGCACTCATCACAGCGGTATCTTGCCAGCCACCGCCTAATGCCTTGTAAAGCTGTATCAATGTCACGAGCTGGGTAGCTTGGGACTGTGCGAAGCTTTCTTGTGCATTCAATTGCGACCGTTCGGTAATTAAGACTTGCTCAAAATCAACCAAGCCCGCCTGATAAAGCTCGCGCGACTGTTGCGCAGCACTTTCCGCAGCAACAGACGATTCCGACAGGGCCTGACTGCGTTGCCTAGAAAAAGCATGCGCGATCAAGGCGTTTTCGACATCTTCAAGCGCCCGTAAGACCGCATGCTCGTACTGTATCAAGGCCTGCTCCTGTACTGACGTTTGGGCTTGCACTTGACTGCGCAGTCGACCGCCATCAAACAAAGTGCCACTCAACGTGCCAAACACCACGCCAATAAGAGAGTCTGTCACGCCCAGTCCCGTTATATTAAATGCCGTCCAACCCAGCGAGGCCCCCAAGTTAAGGCTCGGGTAACGCTTGGCCATGGTTTGTCCCACGCGGGCAGTTTCTGCGGCAAGATTGCGTTCAGCGACTCGCAGGTCTGGTCTCTGCGTGAGCACATTGGCTGGGACCCCTGTGGCAACACGGGCGGGCACAATTGGCAGGGGTTTAACGCTCGCCAACCGATCATTGACAGTGCCAGGCACACGTCCCGTTAAAACCGCCAAACGATTTTTGGCCCGCGCCAGTTCAATCTCTAAGTCCGGTATGGTGGCACGAGTCTGCTCAAGACTGGCGACCGATTGCGCCACGTCTGTTTGACGCACCAGGCCTGCTTGGTAGCGCCATTTGGCAATTTGTAGTGTTTCGGCTTGCGAGGCCAAGTTTAGTCGCGCAATCGCCAACCGCTGCTGAAAGTTACGCACATCGACGTAGTTTTGTGCCACTTCAGCAATCACTGAGACTTGAACGTTCTCTAAATCAGCTTGACTGGCCTCTAAGTCAGCATCAGCTGCCTCGATAGAGCGCCTTGTGCCTCCAAAAATATCTACTTCCCAGCTGGCATCAAAGCCCGCATCATATTGAGTGGTATCAGGCCGCTCCGATTCCGGTGCGCCGTAAAAAGTCGGCGTCGCCACCACATCGGCGTTGATTGTTGGATACAAAGCACTCACAGCTTGCGTTCGATTGGCCCGGACTTGTTGCAAACGCGCTTGCGCCCGCTCAATGGATAAGTCTTCAGCAAGGGCAGCTGCAATGAACCAGTTCAAATCGGCATCGTTGAGTTCGAGCCACCAATTGGCTGGGTTTTGTTTGGGGTCAACTTCAAAAACGGCTGTTTCGGTCAAAGCTGGGCTGACAGACTCCTGCCACTGCGCTGGCACCGTCACGTCTGGGGTTTGGTAGTCGGGTCCCACAGAAGCTAGGCCAGCACAACCGGTCACCGACACAGCCAGCAACAAGGTGCATATCAATAGCATGAATCGGTTTTTTCTACGCTGGGGCGTTGCTGCCAAATACATTGCTAAGATCACTTACCTAGACTCACGTTTTGTCCGTCTCTTTCTCATTGAAAACATCATTGATTGATCAAAAGCTTACTGCCATTTAAGCCAAACTTACACTAACAGCTAACTCTTACTCACCGCAAACCACATACTAGACTGACTAAGCCATCAGAAAATGCAAAGCCTTGCAACACGACCGCATGAAGTGAGCGTTTTAATCAGCACCAACCTCGTTCGAGCTCTATAATCTGCGCCACTTATTCAAAAAACGGAGACCACCAATGAAAGCGACCCAACGCCTTATCCCTGCTCTTCTGGCCAGCCTAATTCTGGGCAGTGTCGGCGTAGCCAATGCTGAAACGCGTGTCACTTATAAATCGGCCAAAGCCGGCTCATCCTACTACCAAATGGGTGTTGAATTGGCCCAGGCCATGAAAGCCGGCACCAACGGCGAGATCATCATCACGCTAGAAGAAAGTCAAGGCTCTGTGCAAAACGTCATGGAAAGCGCTACCCGCAAAGGCAACTACGTTTTCACGACCCCACCATCCTTGGTGAAAGCAGCCATGGCCAATAAAGGGCCATTTGAGAAACGGCCTTCGCCAAAATACCAAGACATCCGCGCGCTGTTCCCAATCCCATCGCTGACCATGCACTTTGTGGCGCACGGCCAAGCCGGTATCAACTCGTTTGAAGACATGGCTGGCAAAACCGTCTTAATCGGTAAGGGCACGTTTTCTGCTCGCGAAGGTCAGAAATACCTGAACTTGTTCGGCTTAGAGGGCAAGGTCAACGTCGCTGACGTCGAGCTCAACAACGCCGTCCCCGCTTTAAAGAACCGCCAAATTGACGCTTTTGTGACAGCTGGCTCATTTCCTGCGCCCAACGTGATCGAAGTGGCTGCCAGTACGCCAGTGGTCATTCTATCGATGTCTGACGCCCAAATTGCACAGACAGGCGCCGCCAAAGTGACGATTCCTGCCAATACTTATGCTGGGCAAACCAAAGAAATCAACACCACCTCGTTGCCAGTGATTGCTTACGCAACCACTCAAATGGATGACAAAACAGCGTACGAACTCACCAAGACATTTTGGGAAGAGCGCACCCGGATGGCCGAGACGGCTGCTTGGTGGCGTGGTGTGGCACCTGAAATGCTGGCGAACATTCCCGGCAAAATCCATCCTGGTGCAGTGCGTTACTACAAAGAGCAAAACATCGCACTTTCAGCGGCCAATCAATAAACAATAGTTGTCACCCCACGATGCCTTTGCTCGGATTTAGAGATATTTTCTGGCCCGCGCTGGGCATCGTTTGCATCTCATTTCACCTCTGGTTGATTTTTGCCGGACTGGTGCCTAACCTCATTAGCCGCCCCATTCACATGGCATTGGCGTTGCCGTGGGTCTTTCTGTGGCGGCCCAAAGGCCAACACATTGGTATCTGGAGTGCACTGGCGTGTTTGGTTGGCTTGGTTGCCTGTGCTTGGGTGGCTTTCGAGCAAAATTCACTGGCTGACCAATACGGCAGCTTGGACGGTACGTTACAGACCACTCTTGCTGTTGTCTTGATATTGGCGGCTATCGATATGGCACGGCGGGCGGTTGGTTGGCCTTTGCCATTCATTGCAGCACTCATCTTGCTATATGGGTTGCTCGGCCAACACATCCCAGGCGAGTTCGGTCACGCTGGCATGCCATTGGGCAGTTTTTTGGGTACCTTGACCATTACAGAAGGTGGGCTCTGGGGAAGCCTTACCGGTGTCTCAGTGACCATCGTCGCCATATTTGTCATTTTTGGCGCAGTCCTCAACGCTGGGCAAGCAGGCTCAGGCTTTATGAACATTGCTGCCGCTGTTGCTGGCAGGCTAACAGGCGGGGCAGCCAAAGTCTCCGTGTTGTCGTCCGCCCTCTTCGGTTCCATATCAGGCTCTGCCTCAGCCAACGTTGCCTCGACCGGATCGATCACGCTGCCAGCCATGCGGCGCTTGGGTTACCCCCGTTCTTTGGCGGGTGCTGTTGAGGCGGTCGCCTCTTCAGGCGGCCAAATCATGCCGCCGCTGATGGGTGCTGGTGCATTTGTCATGGTTGAGCTCACTGGTGTGCCCTACGAGGACATCATGCTCGCCGCTCTGCCGGCGGCACTGCTTTATTTTTTTACGGTATGGATGGGAATCAACGCATTCTCTAAACGGTATGACTTGCCGGGTGTGCCAGCAAACGACAGACCTGCCACAAAGACAGTGCTCATTACCACTGGTTTTTTTGCAATCCCATTTACCGTGCTTCTTTACGGCATGTTTGGACTGCGATTTACGCCCCAATACGCCGCCTGCATGGCTATCGTCGTAGGCGCTGTGCTTTTATTAACTGACGATCAGTTTAGGTTTGAGCCCCGCCTCATTATGGGTCGCTTGGTGAACGCCGCCGAGACCTCTGGGCGACAGATCGCCATGATTGCTTCGATCATCTTGTGTGCCTCTTTGATTGTCGGTGTGCTTGGCATGACAGGATTGGGCGTTAAGATCACCTCCATGATTCTGTCTGGATCCGGTGGCTTACTTTGGCCTGCCGTACTGTTAACTGCCCTGACGTGTCTTTTGCTGGGCATGGAGGTGCCAACCACTGCGGCCTATGTGATCTGCGTCTCGGTCGCAGGTCCCGCCCTGACAGCGCTGGGTTTGGGCACACTGCAAACGCATTTGTTTGTGTTTTGGTTTGCCTTACTTTCAACCATCACCCCGCCAGTCTGTGGTGCGGTTTTTATTGCTGCCGGTATGGTTGAAGAAAATTGGTTGAAGGTGGCCTGGAAAGCCATGGCCCTTGGCATCGGACTTTACCTCATCCCGTTGGGCATGATTTCTACGCCTGAACTGATTGAATTAGGCGATCAGCCCGTCGCCGCTATCCTTGCGATGATCAAAGTGGGTGTTGCCACAACGCTTGTGGCATACGGCGTTATTGTGCCTGGCAGTATTTGGAAACGCTCGCTTGCAATCATGGCCGGTTTGGCTCTTCTGCTTTACCCGACGAGCGCTTGAGCCCGGTTAAGCGCCACTCGATAAACGATGTCGCTCAGTTGGGTTAAAACTTTCTTTGATTATCCAGAAGGTTGCCGGGAAGCGCTTGCATTCAGTTTTCCTGTTATGGAAGTGTTGAGTACGAGTAACAAACTACAGCCGGTCATGAATACGTAAAACATATTCACACCAGCGACGCGCATGATGTAGCCGCAAATCAACGGTCCAAGACAGGCACCCACCGCGTAGGATATTACTAGCACAGCACTAAGGCTCACTCGCCGTTGACTTGACACCAAATCATTGGCGTAGGATCCAGCTAGCGGATAGAGGGTGAATTGAACAACACCACTGATCGCAGCCACCGCCAACAACAGCCAATACGGCACGGTTAACCATCCCCATAAAAGAAGGGTGCTGACCACTAAAACTATTCCGTTAATTTGGATCAACCGTTCCCGCCCAACGCGATCAGATAACCAACCGATTGGCCACTGCGCCAGTAATCCCGCCCCCACGGCTGTCGACATGAAAACGGCAACTTCGTTGGTACTGAATTCCAGACCAACAACGTAAACCGGTGCCAAGGCGTAAAACGCCGCAGAAATATTGCCTGACAGAAAAAGGGTGATTAGCGCTGCCGGTGCGACTTTAAAAAAGAACGCAAAATCAAGCGGCGCCGGCAACTGTGGCGCGGGATGCAATCGTACCGTCCACACGATGGGAATTAAACCCACCACATGGCAGATGGCCACTAATGTCAGTGGACGCAAGTCCAGTGTGGGATACATCATGATGGCCATCTGACCAATGGCTGTGCCTAAGCCTGACATGACCAAGTAAAACGAAAAAACCCGACCCCTGTTTTGGTTTTCAATTTGCTCATTGAGCCAACTCTCAATGACGATCAGCTGCACTGCCATGGCTGCACCCGCAACCGCCCTAAGCAACAGCCAGACGGTCATGTGATCAATCAAGGTCTGGGCTAGGACCATCACTGAGCAGGCCGCCGCCGCCGCCGCAAATGCGCGCACGTGCCCTACACGTACGATCATCATGTGACCGACGCGGCCACCAAGCACGAGGCCAAAGTAATAAGCCGATAAGAGAGCGCCAATCCACACCTCACTGACACCGTCAGCGGATAGTTTTAGGCCCATATATACGTTAAAAAGCCCCACACCTAGGAGCATGACCAAGGTAGAGGTGAAGAGCGAAGAAAAAGAAGCGAGTGTGGCAAACATAACGTTTATCGGTGTGCTTCTAAGATTAACGCGGTGTCGGTCGCTGTGACAAAGAAAACTCGATGCATGCCATCAGTCTAAGTCACAACTGTCTCACCATGTCCACATCAGTGTTCGCAACCAAAAAAAAACCGATCAAATCAGATCGGTTTTTTGTCTTGCGAACTACCAATGCTTAAAGGTGAGCGCTCATTGCCTCGGCTGAGCTGACTTCAAAAGCGCCAGCTTCTTCAACAGCCAGTGTCGTGATGACGCCGTCCTCAATGATGGCGGCATAGCGTTGTGAACGAACGCCCATGTTGCGCGCCGTCAAATCAAGCTCCAAACCCATGGCCTTGGTCCAAGTGGCTGCGCCATCACCCAACATACGAACCTTGCCATCAACCTTTTGTTCACGGCCCCACGCACCCATCACGAAAGCATCATTGACTGCCACGCACCAGATTTCATCAACGCCTTTGGCCTTGATGGCATCGTGGTGGGCAACAAAGCCAGGCACGTGCTTGGCAGAGCATGTTGGCGTGAAAGCACCTGGCAAAGCAAACATCAAAATCTTTTTGCCCTTAACCAAATCAGCCACTTCAAAGTTATTTGGTCCCACCGAACACGCGGCGGATTCGGTTTCGATAAACTCGGTTAGCGTGCCGTTAGGGACGCGATCTCCAACTTTAACTGTCATTTGATGTTCTCCGTTTGAGCCACCTTAGTGGCAAATATTCGTGTGGCGTATCATAGGGCACTTACTTCCACTGTGTACACATGTCCTTGAGTCAATGACTATTTTTCCATGAAATCAGTCGCCTCTTTACTGTCACGCTTGTTTGGGGATTGGACCCAAGAGGTTAACGCCCGCTCTTTGCGTGCAGATACGATCGCGGGCTTACTGGGCGCGGTGTTGGTACTACCCCAAGCGATTGCATTTGCCATGTTAGCGGGATTGCCACCCCAATACGGCCTTTATACGGCGATTGTGCCCTGCGTGGTGGCGGCATTGTTCGGTTCTAGTCGTTACGTCATGTCTGGGCCAACCAATGCCTTATCTCTAGCCCTATTTGCGATGTTAACGCCATTGGCGATCGCTGGGAGCACCGAATACATACAACTGGCCCTGACTGTCACCATATTGGTGGGTTTGATACAAGCGGCCATTGGGTTGTTCAAACTTGGCATGTTGGCCAATTTTATCTCGCCTGCTGTTTTGGGGGGATTTACCAGTGGTGCAGCTGTGTTGATTGCGCTGCATGCATTGGGTGATGCCATTGGCGTGAAACCGACAAATGTGTCGGGCGCCATCGCAACAGCCAATTATTACCTCTCACACCTCGACGCCGTTGCCTGGGCCAGCCTTTTCGTGAGCCTATCGACGGCAGCATCAGCACTGATCGTCAAGCGTTTTTTGGGAACTCGCTGGCCCTACATGCTCGTTGGTCTTCTGATCGGGGCGCTCATTGGCGTGGTCCTAAACGCCATGACGACACCCGTGAGCTGGGGTGTGGTGCAGCAAGTGGGTCACATACCCTCAGCCATCCCACAATTGCAATTACCCACCGTCAATTGGGATCAATTGCCAGAGCTGTTTGGCATTGCCTTGGCGCTTAGCATTGTGGCGCTGGGTCAATCGACTTCAATTGCCAAGGCACTTGGTCTGCGCTCGGGTCAAACGGTTGACCCCAACAAAGAGTTCTGGGGGCAAGGCTTGTCCAACATTGCGGGCGGCTTTTTTTCTAGCTATGTTTCCTGTGGCTCTCTGAATCGCTCACTGCCTAATTTTGAGGCAGGCGCCAAAACCCCACTGGCCTCTGTTGCCAGTGCCTTAATTTTGGTCAGTGCGGTGACTCTGTTTGGCTCAGCGCTCTCTTATTTGCCGCAGGCCGCCATCGCCGCGCTCTTAGTGATGGTGGCATGGTCGCTGTTTGATTTGCCACGCTGGCAGACCCTCTGGCGCCAACAGCGAACTGAGTTTTTAATTGCCACCGTCACGGCCAGTGCCACGGTTTTATTGCGAATGGAAATGGCCATTTTTCTGGGTACTCTGCTTTCACTCGTGGTGTATCTGAACCGCACATCGAAACCAGCTGTTCGGTTGATGGGTTTTTTGTCACGCAACCCCAGCCGTCACTTAGAGAACATTGAACACAGCGAGGGCGAAGCGGTCTTGTCATGCCCACAGCTCACCATGATCAGAATGGAGGGGGCCGTGTACTTCGGCGCCACGGCTCACGTTTCAGCGCGTCTGGCTGATCTACGGCGAGGCGTCAACAGCCCCAAACACCTGTTGATCATGTCGCGCAGCATGAACTTTGTTGACTTATCTGGCGCTGAGCTCTGGGAGCAAGAACGCCTAGCCCGGCATAAAATAGGTGGTGACCTATACTTTCACCGCCCCCGCGACGAAGTCCTCAGAATGTGGCAACGCACTGGCTTTACCGATCGGCTTGGGCCAGACCACATTTTTAAAACAAAAGAACAGGCCATCGCCACGATCTTCGCTAAACTTGACCATGACGTTTGCAGTCAATGTCGCGTCAGGGCGTTTAAGGAGTGCGCGACAATCGAACCACCCGAGCCACTGGTGTCCTCAGAGCCTACACCCGACACGAACCCGACGACCCAAAATTAAGCACCATTATTTTGCATGGTTTGACCTTGCCTCGAGTTTGCTTTGCTTCGCTTTGATTGGGTTGGGTTTGGGCGCCTACCGTCACCAAGGGTTTGTCCTGTCAAGGTTTACCCGAGTTGAATTGATGCACAATCATGCGTCTCGCGATTGGCCACTTTAAGTGCATTATTAACGCACCAACAGCGAACATGACGCACCCTTTGGGTGCGCCCTATTGTCTTGAATTTGAGCGCCGAACAAATTCAGTGCAGATCTCAATTTAACGACAGGTTAAGACTTGCTTGAGACTCAACAATTTAGTGGTAAGAAGAAGTTAACACTGCTAATCTTGCAATGACTCAGGCAACTGAGACAGCTTTTCGAAACTGGAGAAAAACAAATGCGTACTTCGTACAAGAATTTATTGGCAGCCGCAACAATGGCAACATTGTCGTTTGGCGCTGTGGCACAAACAACCTGGAACATGGCAACACCATATCCAGAGGCAGAGTTTCATACTCGCAACATTCAACAATTTGTTGCTGACGTTGAGAAGTTGTCTGGTGGTGAGCTGAAAATCACTGTGCACTCAGCACAATCTCTTTTCAAGCACCCAGAAATCCCTCGCGCCGTGCGTTCCGGCCAAGTTGAAATCGGCGAAACGCTGATGGCTAACCTGAGCAACCAAAACCCAATTTTTCAAGTTGACGCCATTCCCTTTCTTGTTACCGGATACGACAGCGCAAAAAAATTGTGGCAAGGTCAGCGTCCTTTCGTTGAAACCTACCTGAAAGACCAGGGCATGCGTTTGGTTTACACCGTACCTTGGCCAGGACAAGGTTTCTACACCAAAAACGAAATTAACGGCGTTGCCGACATGGAAGGCATTAAATTTCGCACTTACAACTCCACCACGGAAAAAATGGTTTCGTTGATGAAAGGCGTGCCAACCACTGTGGAAGCCGTTGAAATTCCGCAGGCTTTTTCTGCTGGTATCGTTGACGCCATGGTGACATCTGCTGCCACCGGTGCGCGTACAGAGGCATGGACGTTCTCAAACTACTACTACGACACACAGGCTTGGATGCCCAAGAACATGATTTATGTGAATGAGGCAGCCTTCAAGCGTTTGAGCCCTAAAGCTCAGCAAGCCGTCGTTGACGCAGGTAAGACAGCTGAAACACGCGGCTGGAAGATGAGCGAAGAGGTTTTCACGGAAACCACGAACATCTTGAAAAACAAAATGAAGTACCGCACACCCAGCGAGCAATTGACTAAGTCGTTGGCTCAAATCGGTGACGTCATGTCCGTATCATGGGCCGAGGCAGTGGGTCCAGATGCAGAGAAGATCTTGGCGCCATTGCGTTAAACGGACCGAGTGGTCACAAAGCCGGCGCAATCCGCCGGCTTTGTTTTTTTTCTGGAACAGGACACCATGTTCGGTAAATTTCTTGATCGCCTATTTACATGGAGCGGCTACCTTGCCGGCGTTTTTTTGGTGATTATCGCCATCTTGGTTGTCGCCCAAATTGTGGCGCGCTGGTTCAATACCCAAATTCCGTCAGCAGACGAGTTCGCGGGCTACAGCTTGGCTGCCAGCAGCTTTCTGGGCTTGGCTTATTCGTTTCGCTCGGGCTCGCACATTCGCGTCACCTTGCTGGCCGATCGCTTGTCGTCCAAAACTCAACGTGTGATGTTAATCTTGATCTTGGTGTTTGCGATCGCCATGATCGGTATTTGGGCATTTAATTCGATTGCATTTGTTCAAGAAAGCTGGAAATACAACGAGCTGTCAACAGGCATTCTCAAATACCCACTCTGGATTCCTCAGCTGAGCATGGCTATCGGTGTGACGCTTTTTTGTTTAGCGATCATTGAAGACTTGGTTAATGTGATCCGCGGCAAAGAGCCAAACTTTGAAAAAAACAAAGAACAGGTAATGGACTAAACCATGGATGTCTCAACGATTGGTTTGATCGTGGCAGTCATCATGCTGGTGCTTTTGGCATCAGGTGTATGGGTGGCTGTCACATTAATGTCAGTAGGCTTAATCAGTATGCTGTTGTTCTCGCACGCCCCGGCGATGACGATTCAATCAACGGTGATCTGGGGCCAAAGCTCGAGCTGGGCGCTGACCGCTCTTCCTCTCTTTATTTGGATGGGCGAGATTCTTTATCGCACGCGCTTAGCCAAAGACATGTTTGAAGGCTTGTCGCCATGGCTGGCGGGTTTCCCTGGAAGACTGATTCACATCAACGTGGTCAGCTGTGGCATTTTTGCAGCGGTGTCTGGATCCTCTGCAGCTACCACAGCCACAATTGGCCGAATCACGATTCCTGAGCTGGTCAAACGTGGCTACGATGAAAAAACCACCATCGGTAGCTTAGCCGGCTCTTCGACTCTGGGCTTTTTGATACCACCATCGATCATCATGATTGTGTACGGTGTAGCAGCGGACGTGTCAATTACACGACTGTTCATCGCAGGCGTGTTGCCCGGTCTTATGCTCATGGTGCTGTTCATGGGTTACTTGGCTGCTTGGTCAATGCTGAACTCGTCGAAAGTCCCTGCGCGCGAACCAAAAATCCCGTTCTTTCAGCGGATACGCGAAACCGCCAAGCTATTCCCTATCATGCTGTTGATGATCGCTGTCATCGGGTCAATCTATGCCGGCATTGCCACAGCCACTGAGGCCGCCGCAGTGGGCGTGGTTGGTGCCTTGTTGATCGCGCTTTTTACGGGCTCACTGAACAAAAAAAGCTTCATCGACAGTGTTTTGGGCGCTACCCGTACCAGCGTCATGGTGTCGTTCATCTTGGCCGGCGCTGCCTTCTTGTCAACCGCCATGGGCTTCACGGGTATTCCTCGCGAACTCTCATCATGGGTGGGTACTCTGGGATTGGGCAAGTTTGAATTGCTACTGGCCTTGACCGTACTTTTCATTATCATGGGTTGTTTTCTGGACGGCATCTCTATTGTGGTGCTAACGGCTGCTGTCATCATGCCGATCATTAACCAAGCGGGCATTGACCCCATCTGGTTCGGTATTTTTATGGTGGTTGTGATTGAAATGTCGCAAATCACTCCCCCCGTGGGTATTAACCTGTTCATTCTGCAGTCAATGACAGGCAAAAACCTGTGGTACGTGGCCAAAGCTGCATTCCCCTTCTTTTTGTTGCTGGTGGTCGCAACCATCTTGCTTATCTTGTTCCCAGAGATCGCCACTTGGCTGCCGGATACGATCAGAAACTAAAAGACCTATCAACGTTCGACCCTGTTCTACCAACGACATGCCGCTGGCAGAACAGGCTGCTAAATCACTGGAATGCAGCCGACCACAATATTGGAGAAATCATGTCTTCAATCGACACAGCCCAGCAAAACAAACCTGACGCTTGGCAACCTTGGTACGGGTCAAGCAAGGAGCAACTCAAACAAGCGGGCTTGAACCTCTCGGACGTTCAACAGCGTAAGATTGAAAAAAGCTTGACGCGTTTAAGTACAGCTCTCAAAAAGGCTGGATTGAATTGGATTGACAATCCCTACAACACTTGCAACACCGACACCAACGCTCATAACAACGAAAATTTTGAGACTTACTTGGCCACCTATCGATGAGTAGCAGCCTACCCAGCACGATTTTGGCACTGCGAAGCGCCTTGGAAAGGGGTGACATTGGCTGGGAAGAGTCAATCGCCCATCAGTTCAAACAGTTCAACGAACTGGGTCAAAGACTTAAAACGGTAACTACCTACTTTGCGCAAGAACCCGCGAGCGAAGAGCCACGCTCACAACCGTTGGCTGGCGTGGCAATGGCGCACAAAGATATTTTTGATCTTCACGGTCGCTCACCAGGCTTGGGCCGCGACCACGGTCACGCAACGCCAGGCGTTCAAACAGCCCAAGCGATATCTACCCTACAGCAAGCGGGCGCTCTTAACCTTGGGGCGCTGGCCATGGCCGAAGACGCCTGCGCGGCAACGGGGCAAACGGCTAACCTGCCGGTGCCACTTAACCCATTGGGCAAACATTTGGCGGTTGGCGGATCCTCGAGTGGCAGTGCTGTGGCGGTCGCTGCAGGCATGGTTTATGCCTCTATGGGCACGGACACAGCAGGCTCCGTGCGTATGCCTGCGATGACTTGTGGTGTCATGGGTTTAAAAACAACTCACGGTTTAATCAGTGCCCAAGGCGTCAGCCCTCTTTCACCGAGTCTTGACTCTGTGGGTATCTTAGCGCGAAGCGTTCAGGACTTAAGATGCGTTTTAGGGGTATTGTCCAAAGACATTCAGTCTAAAACCGTAGTGCATCCCCTGCGCACAGCATTCTGGCTTGACGGCGCAAACATTGAAGACCAAATCAGGGCCGTGGCTGAGCCGGTCTTCATAAAATATGGACAAAACACGCTTGATCTAACTGAACATGAGCAACGTGGTACGGCATTACAACAATTGGTCATGGCTTACGAAACAGGACAAACTCACCATTTTCGCATTGCCCAAGGGTTGGCGTGTCAGCAAGTAACCGCGCTTGGCACGATCGGCTTGGCCACACCACTTGCTTGGTTTAACCAAGCGCTAAGCATCCGACAGCAGTGCACGCATGATTTTATTGGCGATGCCTTTGCGCAAACAGATGTGCTGTTGCTGCCTTTGCAGGTTACGTCAGTGCCACTCGCTGACGAAGTCTACACAGGCACGAGCACCTTCGAACCCGCCAAGCTTTTGGCATTACATCGCTATTGCGGTTGGATTAACTATTTGGGACTGCCAGCGCTGTCAATACCCATCGGCCGTGATAGCCATGGACTGCCTGTCAGCATCCAACTCGTTGCCCGACCATTTCATGAGCACCACTTATTTGCAGTGGCTCAACAATTACAGCAAGATCTTATCGGCGTAGACGGCATCAAGCCGGACTGCCAAATCTAGGAGGAGCACATCTTATGAGCAAAATTCAAGCAGCAGAGGCTTTGAAGCCCTTTCGGGTACTTGACCTTTCGCGCGTTCGCGCAGGTCCCAACTGTGTGCGCGTCTTGACCGATTTTGGCGCTGACGTCATCCGTATTGAACCCCCGCAGGGCATTGACCCAAATGAGGCCATGTTTGCGGCCAACCGCCATGGCGGTGATTTTCAGAACCTGAACCGCAATAAGCGTTCATTGACATTGAACCTCAAAAAACCGGGGGCACTTGAAATTTTTATGAAGCTCGTTGAGACGGCTGATGTGGTGGTCGAAAACTGGCGTCCTGATGTCAAAAAAAAACTCGGTTTGGATTACGAGTCCTTGGCCAAAGTCAATCCACGAATCATCTTGGCTAGCATCTCAGGCTACGGTCAAACAGGCCCCTACGCCACACGCCCCGGCTTTGACCAAATCATGCAAGGCATGGGAGGACTCATGTCAGTTACAGGCTTTCCTGAAGGCAGTCCAGTGCGGGCAGGGTTGGCCGTGGCGGACATGAGTGCTGGCCTATATGCCGCGCTCGGTATCTTGGTGGCTTTATTAGAGCGGGAACAGTCAGGCAAAGGCCAATGGGTTCACGCTTCGTTGTTGCATTCACAAATTGCCATGATGGATTTTCAGGCATCGCGCTATCTAAACGATGGCGACATCCCGACACGGGTTGGCAACGACCACCCAACCAGCAGCCCCATGGGTTTATTCACTGCCTCAGACGGTATTTTCAATATCGGGGCATCAGGCGAAGGTAACTGGCAACGGTTGTGTGCGCTGGTGCATCATCCTGAATGGCTTGAAGATCCTGACTTCAAAACAGAAAAGCTGCGTGTCACCAACCGCGCCAAATTGACCGCACTGCTAGAAGTGGAGTTTGCGAATAAGAGCGTTGACCATTGGGTCGTCGCCCTAAACGATGCGGGTGTGCCCGCAGGCCCCGTCTACGACGTGCCACAGGTTTTTGAAGACGAACAAGTCAAGCACTTAAATGTGGTCGCCACCTTGCCAAACGTCTACGACAAAGACATGCACTACATCACCCAACCCATGACGCTCTCACGCACGCCAGCAGCGGTCAAAGTGGCCGCCCCTAAATGGGGTGAGCACACTGATGAAGTGCTCAAGGAGGCTGGCTTTAATGCCGACCAGATCAAAGCGTATTACGACGCGGGTGTTGTCTAAAGTGGGTACGATTCAATCAAACATTGATGCCCAAGGCATTGCGACCGTCACACTGTCGAACCCCACCCGCATGAATGCCATGCAATTGCAAATGTGGCGTGCATTGCACGACATCATGCGAACGCTTTCCAATGACACGCAAGTGCGGGTCGTGGTCTTACGTGGCGACGGTGATGCCGCCTTTGTGTCTGGGGCCGATATTTCAGAGTTTGAGTCGGTGCGTGCAACGCCTGAGGCTGTCGCCATATATGACGACGTGGTTGAAGCCGCAGAAGTCGCGATCGGGTCCTGTCACAAACCCGTTATCGCAGCTATTTCTGGGGTGTGTTACGGCGGCGGCTTAGGAATCGCGCTTTCTTGTGATCTGCGTTACAGCAGTCACGACGCCCGCTTTTGTTTGCCTGCCGGCAAGCTTGGTTTGGGTTATGGGCTTGAAGATGTCAGGCGCTTACACCGTATTCTTGGCTCAGCAAACGCCACCGAATTGTTGTTAACCGCCAATGTCTACAAAGGCCCCCAAGCAGTGAGTCTTGGCTTGGCACACGCCTGCGTTGATGATGTGTTCACCCACGCACAGAGTGTGGCTGAACGCGTTGCCAGCTTTGCCCCACTGACCTTGCGTTCAGTAAAAATGGCATTACAACACCTCGGTCAGGGGGTGAGTGCTCCCAACCCTGCCCAGATTTCAGCAGCAGTGGCTGCTTGTTTTGACAGCGAAGACTACGCAGAGGGTCGGCAAGCTTTTGCACAAAAAAGAACACCTAACTTTAAGGGCCGGTAGTCCATCCATTGCAAACAGACATCTCACTGACAAAAGGCATTCACGATGAGTAATCCACGCGTACCGTATCGTTTTTCCAACGATGGTCCAAGTTTAACTCCCCACGAGGACGGACCTATTTTGGTTCACTTGGTAATTAATGTCGAGAATTGGAGTTTTGATGCGGCCATGCCACGCACCATCATCACCCCTCCCCATGGCAAAGAAACCGTGCCCGATGTGCCGAATTTTTCTTGGGCTGACTACGGCATGCGCGCCGGACTTCCACGCATGATTGAAGCGATACACCAACGTGGCCTACCCGCCTCAACAAGTATCAATGCGAGCGTGATTGATGCCTACCCCGGCGCGGCTGAAGCCATGCTGGCCGTGGGTTGGGAATTCATCGGCCACGGCATGCACCAAAAATCGATCCAACAAGCGGGCACAGAAGAAGAAGTCGTGGCCCAAACCTTAGAGAAATTGCGGCGCTTTAGCGGTCAAGCCGTGAACGGCTGGTTGAGCCCCGGTTTGCGAGAGTCTGAACGCAGTCCTGAAGTGCTCAAATCAGAAGGTGTGCGCTATGTGCTTGACTGGTGTATCGATGACTTACCCAACTGGATGCGTACCGACCATGGGCCCCTTTTGAGTATGCCTTACAACCTTGAGCTCAACGATTCCATCATTTACGCGATTGAAAAACACGTCACTGGACAGTTTTTAGACCGCACGCAACGCTCGCTCGCCATGTTTGAAAAAGAAGTTGCTCGACACCCCAGGGTATTGGCGCTTGGTTTGCACCCCCACTTGATGGGTGTGCCGCACCGTTTTGGTGAGTTCGAAGCCATGCTTGACGCACTCATGGCAAGCCCACAGACCACGTTTTTATTGCCAGCACAAATCGCTGACTGGTTCGAAGCACAAGTACCAGTTGCTTAGAAAAAATGCCGTTTGAACATCAGTTCAAACGGCATTTGTTTGCGCAAATAACCCTGTCGCGATTCAAATCAGAAAGCTGATCTACTTCTGCGATATACCAGCTTCCTTAACAGTCACCCCCCAAGCAGCATAGTCATCCTTGATACGCTGCGCCATTTGCTCCGGTGTGAAAACCATCGGCTCATAAGCTTGAAACTTGATGGCCTGCTGCAACTCTTTGGATTGCATTGCTTTTGCCATCTCTGTGGTTAACCGCTTTTGCACATCAGCAGGAAGACCCTTGGGTGCCACAACGCCGAACCAAATCGTGGCGTCAAACCCCGGGAAACCTGATTCAGCAATGGTGGGGACATCAGGGAACATCGAACTGCGGTCCGCAGATGACACCGCCAAAGCCCTCACGGTTCCTGCCTTGATGTGCTGAGCAGCCGCACCCAATGAAGAAAACAGAAACGGCACATGTCCACCGAGTACTTCTGTCATCGCCGGCGAACCACCCTTATAAGGAATGTGTGTGATGTCAAGTCCTGCAGCCTTTTTGAACTGTTCGCCAGCCAAGTGCCCAACACCGCCCACACCAGATGTGCCATAGCTCCAAGCGGCCGGGTCTTTTTTGGCCAATGCGATCAGTGAGGCCACATCTGTGGCTGGTGATTTTGCGGGAACCACAATCACAACACCACCACCACCCACCATGCCCAAAGGCGTAAAATCTGCTAGCGGATCGTAACCAAGCTTCCGAATATGAGGCACGATCGTCATTGGCCCCGAATCGGTCAGGTGCACGGCGTAGCCATCAGCGGGCTGTCGGGCCAGATAATCGAGCGCGATCGTAGCGCCCCCACCGGGTTTGTAGTCAAACACAAAGTTTTGCCCCAATCCTTTTGACATTTCTTCAGCCAATGGCCGGGCTAACTTATCGGCCGCCCCACCCGGCGAATAACCAATCACCATCTTGATTGGTCGATCAGGGTAATCAGCAAAAGCCGTTGATGCGACCCCAAGAGTTACCAAAGCACCTGCCACTAATTTCATTAAATGCATTTTTGTCTCCCATTTATTTCAGTTTTTTTATCACAAATTAAACACTTGGCCCTGATCCAGTTGGTCTGATGGTCACGACTTGACCCACCAAATACAAGACCCCAAAAACCAATTGTTCACGCGATTTGTCCACAGAAATCGAGTTCAAACCACGTGACAAAAGACCGCGTTTGCCAGCATCAGATCACCCAGCATCCCGTCATGGACGGGTTTCACAGCAATCACACCAAAATGACACAAAGCGTATTGGTCTTTGCCAATATCAGCTGATCGGTGTGATGCATCCTCACCGGACAATGACCCAATAAGGTCATGCCCACAAAAAAACGCTATACCTCCAAATGATCAAGTGGGTAACGAGGCTTTAAAAAAAAGAACAACACCACACCACGCAACCGTTCGAATCATTTACGATTGTTTAAGTAACTGATCGGGCACCAAAACAATCGCACCTTTGGTTGTTCTGCTTTCCAGCATCTCATGCGACTTGGCGGCTTGACTCAAGGGCAAAACCGCTTCAATATCCAGACGCAAGTTTTGATCAGCCAAACGTTCAAACACTTCTTGGCTCATGGCCAACATATTGGTGCGTTCAGCGACGTATGTTTTTAGCGTCGGACGGCAAACCCAAAGCGACTTTGAATGCAAGCGTTGCAACGCAAACCCCTCCACTTGACCGGAAGCGGTACCGTAATTCACAACAAGACCTTTGGGTTCCAAACTGTCCACGGAGCCATCAAAAGTATCCTTACCAACCGAGTCAAACACCACGCTGACACCTTGACCGTTGGTGATGCGCATGACCTCAGCGGCAAAGTCTTGGGTTCGATAATTGATCGCATGGTCTGCGCCAAGTGACTTTACAAACGCAATTTTTTCATCGGACCCTGCTGTTGCAAACACCTCTAGTCCAAGCAGCTTGGCCCATTGCACCAAGATCTGTCCAACGCCACCCGCAGCGGCATGAATCAAGACTGTCGTGGCAGGTGCCAATGGGCGCATTTGCTTAAGCAGATACTGTGCCGTTAACGCCCGTACCATGCCAGCGGCAACGCGAATATCGTCTAAAGATTCAGGAACGGGAATGATGCGATCAGCAGGTACTGCAACATGGGTGCAATAGCTGCCCACGCCAGCGTTGGTATAAGTCACCTTTTCTCCGATGCTCAAACCAGAGACAGCCTTCCCCATTGCTATGACGCGACCTACACCACTGACACCTGGCACAAAGGGAGGGGTGGGATTGTGCGAGTGGGGTTGACCCGCTCGCAAGTAAATCTCAACAAAATTCACGGCAACCGCAGTGTGCTCGACGAGCACATCGTTTTCAGCAGGCACAGGCATGTCAATCGCTTGAGCCTGCAACACGTCCGGTCCGCCAAGAGCGGTCACAAAAACCGCAAATGGTGATTGCATCATTTGTCTCCTCAACAGGTTCGCTAATGCTTTTTTTATCCTTATGATTCTTATAACGATGCGCGGGGTTGTTGGCAAGGCAAAGGTGCACAACCCGTGTGGCGATTTTTTCACAACAGCGACTGAGTCATCACGGTTGGGTCATCGCAGCGTGTCATGTGCTGCCTTAAAGCCAGCGCGGTCAGAACGCTAGTCTGATCACATTGATTGGCGACAAAAAAGCAAAGGCTGAGGACCACTTGATGTGGTGCTCAGCCTCGTTAAACTGACTGACGCTTGCTGACACTGTCAGCAGAAAACAATCATGATTCTTCTTTCACACGGTAAACCAACACGGCGACATGAGCCAGTGACAACACTTTGGCTGTTACGCTGCCCAAAAGCAGCCGCGACAATCCACTGCGCCCATGACTACCCATAAAAATGAGATCACAACCGTGGGTTTGGGCTGCGTCTGCGACGCCGTCCGCCACATTGAAATTTGTGACTGAGTCATGGGTAACTTTCACGCCAGCCGTATCTGCACGATCAACAATTGCCTGCAAGTACTTTTTGGCTTGCTCAGCGGTCGCTTTTTCGTAGTCTTCGTCAGTGATTGCGTACGCAGCTGCCATGCCATCAAACCCAATGGTGGCAGCAAATGGTTGAGCGACGTGAAGCGCAACCACTTCAGCACCCACTGAACGTGCGAATGAGATACCGGCGTTGGCTGCTTGAGCCGACAAAGCCGAGCCATCTGTTGGGATCAAAATCTTCTTGAACATGGTTTTTACTCCCTAGTTACGTAAATACCGGACTACGATTGACCGGCCTGAACTTCATCCTAGCTCAAAACGTCATGAAGTGTAAAACGCTCTTGCCAAACTTAATCAGGATCAATAAATTGGCACGTCACTTAAACGGCAACCGAGTCTTACCCTTGCCCACTGGCAGCACGGTACAGCACTGTGCAACGGGTTCCCGTGCGACAGTAAGCCAAAACCGGTGCCGGCATGGTCTGCAGTAACTCAGAAAACTTAACCACGTCCTCAGTCGTCATGCCACCGCTAACCACAGGCTGAAACTCAACTCGCAGGCCTGCGGCGCGAGCCGCTGCCGAAACAGCTTCAGCTGTCGGTTGATCAGGGCCACCTTCATAGTCAGGACGGTTAATAATAACGCTCTTAAAGCCAGCGGCCGCCACGGCAGCCATATCATCGGGGCTGAGTTGCGGGGCCACAGAAAAATCGGGTGTGATCTGACTGATTGGGGTCGACATCTGTAAAACTCCGTATGATTGCGAATAATGTTAGCGTACTGAATCATGATACCGAAGTCACGTAATTGCAATGCAAAATCACAATTGCCACTGTCCGGCGAGTCGCCGGCCGTCGTTATCCGTTATTTCGACCCCACGAGCATCAGCAGCCAAACCCTCAACGATCACGTATTTAAAGGGCTAAGCCCTGATGAGCAACAATGCATGAAAAAGTTTTCTCGGGCATCGTTGGCCCATGTTTATTTGGCTGCTCACGGCCTCAAACGCAGCTTTTTGGCGCAATTGACAGGCTGTTTACCCAACGAATTGCGATTCGAGGCGGCTGACCGGGGTAAGCCCCTAATCAGTAGCCCTGCAACGGCCACTGACTGGCACTTCAACTTAAGCCACACGCACACCCTGGTGGCTGTTGCGGCCAGTCGCCAACCCGTTGGTATAGATGTTGAAGACCTGTCACGACAGGTACCTGACCTTGATATCGCCAAACGCTACTTTTCGCGGCGCGAGTACGAACACATTGCCGCAACCGCACCTAGCGAGCAAGCTCGGTTATTTCTACGGTACTGGACCTTAAAAGAAGCGTTTCTTAAAGCAGAGGGTTGGGGCCTGTCACAGCGCTTGGATGCGGTTGAGTTTGACCTCTTTGGAGATATTGGACTGTCAGTGCTCGACTTAGCCGCCGAACCCTCGCAAGCTTGGCGCTTCTGGCAAAACCAACTCAACCAAACTCACCTTATGAGTGTGGCACTCATCACCAGTGTCCCCGATCTTCAAAGAGCCATCGATTGTCAACCTTGGGATCCGGCCGATTGGCAGCCAATGCATTAGCCTAGCTCAGGTATACGCACCGAAACCCGACGTAGACAGCATAAAAATCAGCGGCTTTGTATTGCATCCCGGATACCTTCATCTGACTCGATCCGTACCACCAAGAACCGCCGGCCGTCAGACGAGAGTCACCCTTAGCATCGAGCAACCACTCCCACACGTTTGCACCCATGTCATACAAGCCATTGACACCTGGCGCAAAACTGCCCACAGGCGCGTGCTGCCCCCAGCCGTCTTGGTCACCAACGGTATTGGCACCGGCTTGGTCTAGCCCTGTGGGATACGGGTAAACAACACCTGACTCGTAGGGCTCAGGTGGCCGACTGCGTTGTTCCTGATAGGCTGCCCTTGACCACTGCTTTTGAGTTGGTAAATCGCCACCGTGCGCCTGACAGAAAGCGCGCGCCTCAAACCAACTCACATGCACAGCTGGCTCGTTTGTCAATGCAGACTCACCAACAGGTGTGCGTACGGTCCAACCTGGGCGCCTTTGCCACCCCAGCCGATACTCAAAGCCGCCGCCCTCGCGCTCGGCAGCTGTTACAAGATTTTGTCGCTTTGAATAGTCAAGAAAGTCACCAATGGTCACTTCTGTGCGATCAATGACAAATGCATCTGTACCTGAACCAATAGGCATGCGCTCGGGTGAGGCCAAAACCATGGTTGAGACACAAAACGTTGCCGCGATTGTGATGAGCTTAATATCCAAAAGAGACAAGCCTTTAAGCGATCTAAATTCGCATTGATGTTAGCGGTTCTTTGCGTAATACTGCTACTAGATCATACTCATTAACACGGAGGCAGCATGATTCTTATTGGTCGTTATTTATCGCCTTTTGTTCGCCGGGTCGGCGTGACCCTCAGTTGGCTGGAAGAACCGTTTGAACATCTTTCGCTGTCGCCCGGCACGGACGGGGCTAAAGTGCGCCCCTATAACCCAATGAATAAAGTGCCTGCGGTTGTGCTTGATAGCGGCGAAATTTTAATTGATAGTGCATTAATTTTGGATAGCTTACTGGAGACGATGCCAGGGCAAACATTACTACCTGCATCAGGCTTAGCGCGACGTGACGTACTGCAGCGCAGTGGCATCATGACCAGCGCCTTAGATAAGGCCGTGGCTGCTCTCTATGAAAAAACCAAACGCCCAAAAGAAAAGATTCACCAACCCTTTCTCGATACCCTGACAGAACAGGCACGAGCAGGGATTGATCAAATCGAAACCCTTGTGGCCGATGGCCGGTTTGGTAGCGTTAATGAGGCCACTTTGGCCGACATCACGGCGGCAGTGGGTTATAGCTTTGTCCGAGCAACGTTGCCTGAGGTCATTTCTAGCGAATCGCATCCAGCGCTTGCGAACCTAGCGAGCAGTTTTGAGGCAACAGACGCCTTTAAGGCTTGCCGACTTAAAGCATGAGAAATGCGCCGACCTTCTATGGTTGGCGCATTGTTTGGGCTTGCTTATTCATTGCCTTTATCGCTTGGTCCTTCGCGCTTTACGGACCAAGCGTCTATATCTACGCGCTTAGCGAAAAGACTGGCTGGTCCGTTGGCCTGATCTCCATGGCGCTGACGTTTGCTTTTCTGATCAATGCCTTTTCGATTGGCTTTGTCGGCTCAATTATCGGCCGTCATGGCCCTCAAGTGATCATGGCAGTGGGTGCGGTTTTTTTGGGGCTTGGTATCGCAGCCATTGGACAAATCACTCGCCCCTGGCAGGCCTTTATTGCTTTCCCACTCATGGGTCTTGGGTGGTCGTGCTTATCGACAATCGCCATTTCTTCCAGCGTTGCCCCGTGGTTTGAACGCTTTCAAGGCAAGGCCATTTCAATCGCCCTTTTGGGCGCAAGCTTGGGTGGCATGCTTGGCATACCCATCACTCTACTGCTGGTGTCTTGGTTGGGGTTCTCTTCGGCGATGGCCACGATCGCTGCGCTGGTGGTACTCGGGGTGGTGCCGATTGCCTTACTCGTTTTGCGTCGTCGCCCTCAAGACCTTGGGCTTAAGCCTGACGGGCAGCCTAACGATAGCACCCATGTGCATCCAGCTAATCGGGCCTGGACTCGCGCGCAAGCGCTTCAAACCTTTGCGCTGCGCTCAACCATTGTGACCTTTGGTATTGCTTTAATGGTCCAGCTCGGCTTCTTAAGCCATCAAGTCAATCTGCTGCAAACCTTTGTCACACCCACGATTACGGCCATGGTTATATTGACGTCCGGCGCGCTCGCCTTCTTGGGTCGGGTATTGCTAGCGCGGGTCGCAGATCGACTCAATATTCGATGGATCGCCAGCGCCGTGTTGGTTTTATCGGCTGCCGGACTTCTTGTCATCGCAATGGCCAACAGTGCCTTGGCGTTGATCATCGGCATCCTACTGTTTGGGTTTAATGTGGGCAACTTAACAACCCTGCCGGCTCTGATCGTGCGGCGCGAGTTCGGTGCCGTTTCATTTGGAAAGGTGTTTGGCATCACCGGCACCTTCATGCAACTGATCTCAGCCCTTGGGCCCGCTATTTTTGGGCTGATGCATGACCAAACGGGTAGTTATTCATTGGCGATCGCTCTAGCGGCAGGTTTGATGCTCATCGGTGCCGTACTGATTGTGGCTGGCTGCAAACACCAGCCACCCCCTGTTTGATGACGTAAGCTGGCTGGTGCTAACGTACCAGTTCAAATAGCTGCGCTCAGACCGCTCTTATGTGAGTGGCGCGGCGCAATGCTTCACGAATCCCGCTCGGCCTGAGACGTCTTTGAACCACTGATCAAGCGCAGGGGTGTCTGGTCGTTCTTGAACCAAGGAAACCCAGCGGAACATCAAAAGGGCCAACGGAATATCGCCAATCGTAAAAACGTCACCGACCACAAAGGGATTTTTTTTGAGGTGATCATCCAAAATCAAAAAGCTTTTTGCAAGACCAGCGCAGCCTTCTGCCACGGCTTGCATGTTTCTTTGGTCAGCGGGTGTGCGCACGAGGTTATGGAATACAGGGCGCATGTGAGCCCAAATAATGCTACCACTCCAATCCATCCACTGGTCTGCTCGGGCAGCGACCTGGTCATCATCGGGCAAAAGGGTGCCACGACCATGGCGTACCGTCAGATAGCGCAAGATGGCGTGCGACTCCCACAACACAAAATCGTCCTCTTTTAAAACGGGGATTAAGCCATTTGGATTCATGGCTTTAAACGCAGCCGTGTCGTTCACGCCGTACTGCAAACCGGCGTCAATTCGCTCGTAAGTCAGCCCGAGCTCTTCTAAGCCCCACAATACCTTTTGTACGTTCAGCGAGTTCGTTCGCCCCCAGATCGTTATCATCGATGGTCTCCAGTTGTTGTTTGTGTATGCTTGAGGATAGATGAAAGTTAGAACTTTACAGGGGAGTAACACCGATGCGGCAAGTTAAATTTGCAGAATTACAGTCTTTGGTCGGCACCGAAATCGGAACCAGCGAGTGGTGGCTGATCGATCAGGCCCGAATTGACAAGTTCGCTGAGGCCACGGGCGATTTTCAGTGGATCCACGTTGACCCAGAAAAAGCCAAAACCTCTAAGTTTGGCACCACGATTGCTCATGGCTACTTAACGTTATCTTTGCTAGCTGGGATGCGCTTTCAAACCTTCGAAATCACCGAAACCAGCATGTCGGTCAACTACGGGATGAATAAGGTTCGGTTTTTATCACCTGTGCCGTCTGGCAGCCAGTTGCGCGCCAAGTATGAATTGGCCAATATCAACGAGCGCAAGGATGGTGGGCTTGAATGCACTTTCACCGCCACCGTTGAGCTAGAAGGGGCGACCAAACCGGCCTGTATTGCTGAGACCATTTCGGTTTGCTACCCGCTCTAAGGCGTGACGCAAAAGCGCTGAGTGTGACGGTTTGTGTTCGAAACATGGACAACGACGTGTATTGTGGGTATTTGCGTCAGTCCTTTTGTTGCCAGTCATCTCCGTGACACGATTGCCCCTTAAGCTATCTTTTGTTAAGTATTACAAGCTGAGGTGATGAGCGCATGCAGGGCGCTGGTTAACCGCTGTCAATATCTACTGCGAACGAACTAATCCGAGCTTTGGGTCTGAGACCATCAATGCGCTAACCAACTGGGTTTTTTAATGGCTGGCGGGTTGCTTTGGTCTTGTGTGCAAGCTCAAGGGGCGGTGAAACTGGTCGCCATTATGATTGGCTTCATTCATTGTTGCTTTTACCTACCTACTACCTAGGGTCAGCTGGCAACAAACAAGAAGGCAGGGACTCGGTGCCATGTTGTTGGCGCTCAGTTTTATTGCTGGCACTGACGGCCTTGGTCGGTAGCTGGCTCGTAACACTGAATTGGCTTCCCCCGAGCATTTATCTTGGCGCTTGGCCCATATCATTGATGTATGCACCACTAACACGCCGCTTAGGGTCAGCAACCAACGATGGCAGGTCAGCGAGTCTTTTTTATGGTTTGCTGCTAGTCTATTTTCGGTTTCGATGACCATGCATCAATTAGACATGCCACTGTGCTTATCTACCAGCAGGCTGCATTGGTTGTGGCACCTGTGTAATGCCTGGGTGCTTTCGGCTTGTGCAAGGGCTATTCAATACCCTTGCCAAACCCACAAGAAAGAAAGCACGGACACCTTTACAGACAAAGTTGCCACTTAAAAGTTAACTTGGTCGCCACCCTTTAGGCCGAGTATTTGGCGTGCCTCATCTGGGGTTGCGATTTCCAGATTCAGTGCTTCTAAGATGACTCTAATCCGTTGCACTTGTTCAGCGCTTGAAGCCGCCAACTGTTTGGGTGCAATCCAAAGCGAGTCCTCAAGCCCAACCCTGACGTGCGAACCCATGGCCGCACCCATGGTGGCCAACGGTATTTGATGTCGCCCTGCGCCAAGAATCGACCACTGATAGCTGTCACCAAACAATCGATCGGCTGTGCGGCGCATGTGCATTAAGTCCTCAGGGTCGGGGCCAATGCCCCCAAGAATGCCAAACACCGATTGCACAAATATAGGGCCTTTGACCAAGCCCCGTTCCACAAAATGAGCAAGGTTATAAAGGTGGCTGATGTCATAGCACTCAAACTCAAACCGGGTGCCGTTTTCTGTGCCCATGCGCAGAATCGCTTCAATGTCTTGGTAGGTGTTTTTAAAAACCAAATCGCGGCTGTTTTCAAGGTGAGCTTTTTCCCAATCATGCTCGAATTGCTTAAACCGGTTCAACATGGGAAACAGACCAAAGTTCATCGAGCCCATGTTCAAGGAGGCCACCTCCGGTTTGAACGTCATGGCCGGGCGCATCCTTTCTTGAACCGTCATGTGGGGACTGCCACCGGTTGTGATGTTGATCACGGCGTTGGTTTGAGTCCTGATCGCCTCTAGGAAAGGGCGAAAGAGTTCGGGGTCCTGCGTGGGTTTGCCATCTTTGGGGTCACGTGCGTGCAGGTGCAAAATAGCTGCACCTGCCTGCGCGGCATCAATTGCGGCTTTTGCGATTTGCTCGGCTGTCACGGGCAAATGCGGGGACATGCTTGGCGTGTGGATGGCCCCAGTAGGTGCACAGGTCACGATCACTTTTCTCATTTTTGTCTCCAAAACTGCTGCTGTGTTTGTCTTTTTTTCTGATGACTGAAGTCTCTTTATTGCCCAGAGCCGTCCTTTTCCGAGCGCTTACGCTGTGCGGCCATGGCCATCAGTTTTCGATCGCGCCATAAGCGCCGATCAGCCAACATTTCTTTAGGCAGTTGCTCGCGCCGTTCACGATCCAAGGTCTGAATCACCGCCTCGGTCCAAGGTGAAGTATCCATCTGTTCTTTGGCAATCGAATGATAAAGAGGGCCATAACGGTGTGCGTAATCAGCCAAGCCACCCGGCGCATTTAAGTCAATGGTTTCAAACGGGCCCATGAATGACCACCTGAGTCCAAGGCCATCCTTGACAGTTGTGTCTAAGCCCTCGGCATCCACATAGCCTTCTTGCACGAGTCTGAAAGCTTCGCGCAATAAAGCGCCTTGCAATCGATTAAGAACAAAACCCTCCAACTCTTTTTTGATGTGAACCGGCTTTTGGTTGATTTGTTTCATCAATTGCCAAGTCCGTTCAATCACGTCGGGGGCAGTCCAAGGCGCGCCACATATCTCAACCACAGGGACCAAATAAGGCGGATTAACAGGATGGGCGATGACGCAACGCGCACGGCCCGACAAGGTCTCAGTAAATTTAGAGGCAGGAATGCTTGAGGTCGAGCTCGCAAGAATCACATCCGGTGGAGTAAGCGCATCTAGGCGTTCAAAAATGCTTTGCTTTAGCGCAAGCTTCTCAGGCAGGTTTTCTTGAACATACTCAACCCCCTTAAGCGCGCTCTCTAGATCCGTCTCGGTTGTGATCCGTGCCAACACTTTGGCCGCATCATCGACCAAGCCTGCATGCACCAAATCTTGAACCAACTTGGCAATCACCAAAGGTGCCTCATGTAAGGCAGGCGCCTGCCCATCCCACAACACGACCTCATGGCCCGCGCGAGCAAATACAATGGCCCAAGCTTGGCCGATCAACCCAGCACCCACCGCTGCTATCCTCATACTCCCTCCTAAGGTAATTCTTATCAGCCCATGCTTTAAAGTGCGGGCCCACTAAACGTATGAAGACAACTATGGTGTGTTGTCAGTCACTAATCAACCGTCACTGTATTGCCCAAAATAATCATTTGAACAATGGGTGCAATGATCTTTTGAGCCTCATAAACGCCCGCATTGGTCACATATAAAGCATCCTCTGACTTCACTTGAAAAGCACTGGCAAGGAGCATTGCTTCGGGTCGGCTCATGTCGAGCCGAAAAACCTTGGCAATCGGTTTGCCGTCAGCGTCAAAACCACCCCGACGAAACACGAATACCCCAGCTGGGTCTGCCGTGGCTTGTTGCAAGCCGCCTACCACGCCAAGCGCTTGTAACAAGGACGAATGGCTGCTGGGCAAATCAAATAAGCCCGGTGAGCTGACTGCACCCATCGCAATAAAACTTTGTCGGTTGCGCTGCAGAACCACTTCTGAACGGGGGCTTAAGACCATGTTCTGGCCATAAAGAACATCTTGATAGGCCAGTTTTTTTACACCACTGGGCTGACGAATCGTGACATTGATCAAGTGTGGTTCAGTCGTGGCGCCACCGGCCTGAGTAATCACATCGAGCAACGTCAATGGTCCCTCGATGGCTGAATAACGACCGGGCGTTTTAACGGCACCCGAAATGAGGACCGATCCAGAAATGTCGCTCGAGAGCGTCACCCTGACTTCAGGACTCTTTAAGCTGAGTTCTAGCTTTTTCTTAATCCGTTGGGCCAGTGCGATTGTGGTTAAGCCTTGCGCTTTTATCCGGCCCACATAAGGGATTTCGATATTACCATTGGGCTCAACCCGGACATTGCTAAAGCTGGTGCCACCACCTGAAAGTGCAGCGAATATGGCAGGTTCTTTGTCAGTTTGTGCCAGCATCACCGTGAGCACATCGCCTGGGGCTAGGGTGATGGACAGCATCCCGTCTAGCACCAAGCTTGTATCAACGGTCGGTTCCTCAAGCTTGTAAGGGCCTATCGTTGAAGCGGATAGCTCAACGATTTCAAAGGCAATTGTTTCACTTTCCGTTGCCTCGACCAAGTTGCGGTAACTCGGGCCAGCAGCAGACAATAGGCTCGCGGAACAGCCTGAGAGTGCGATCAGGCCTACCAAGAACAACAGTAAAACCCTGAACAGACGATGAAACGATTGAAATATCTTAAACCGTGGATGCCTTGGATGAAGGAGATAATGTTGGTACGAGTAAATAGGCTTTTGTTGGAAGAATTTCATTGACCTTAGCCACAATGAAAAATGAATTATCTTAGCAGACGTTCATGCGAGTTCCCAAGCCCAATCCCAAGGCCATTGCGTCTGCAGCGACTCAAGCTCGTCGGCGCTAAAACCGATGCGACAAGTTCACCGCTAGACCAAGTCCCGTGTCGTAGCTGCTGTTAAGCGTTTGAGTGCCGTCGGCGGACTCGATTTGCACGTTGCCACCGAGGGCGGCAATGGCATAAAAATCAATGGATGTTGCACGGGTCAAGGCGTAACTGACTCGCGTGAAGACTGGAATCAATCGGTTTTGACCCACACCACCCGCATAAAGTCCAGAATCATTCAAACGGAATCGATAATTTCGATAAGCACCACCGGCGCTAATTGTCCATTGTGGGTTGACCTGATAAGCCAACTCCAAACCTGCCCCACCTGCTGGTCCTGCTGGGAGTGGATTTTTAAGTGTCCATTGGTCAGCAATTTGCCAATTGATCGCAAAAAAAGGAAAAATCTTGTTTTCGTCTAGCTCACGAAAAACGCCAAGGCCAAGCCCCAACGTCAATGTCTGGGAGAATCTATTGGTCGCGCTAAAAATGGCGCCATAAATTGCCGACGGTGACGTGCCCGCGCCATCTTCGCCCGCCCACTCGATCGAAGGACTGACCCCAAGACGAAGCCCAGGCTTTGGAACGTACTCAAGGCTTAGCCCAACGCTTGGCGTGCTTATATTGCTCCAGGGTGCTTGACCACCGAAAGCGGCTGGGTTTTGCCAAGACCAGCGCTCATAACCGTAACCGATATTGGCCCCGACATTAAAAGCCGAATTGACTTGATGTCTGACACGAAATCCCGCATCAAACGAGTACCAATCAAAGTCACCACCTTGATTCAAATCGGTCTTAAACTGATTGACATTACTCACCGAGAATCGCGTTTCGGTTGATCCCGAGACCATGGGTTGTGCACTAATCGACCAAGCGGCGCAGACCAAGGCTGTGGTCAAAAGCAATTGCGTTGCGCGTAATTCACATTTGGTTATTTTAGTAGATCGACATAGCGCCTGCGGCGTTTGACAGTAGGGCATTTCTCTTGGCTCCAAATTTTCCACAGTTCGCCCAGAGTAACTGAATATGCTGTGCATCGGACTTAATTAGCACCATCAAAAACACCGTGAAAACTTTCTACACCGACCACTTCGTTTTGCCTCTGCCCGCGGGCCACCGCTTTCCAATGTCAAAGTATCGCTTGCTGCGCGAACGCGTGCAAGCAATGCCCGCTATTGAATTGACTGAAGCACTCGCGGCCTCTGACACTGAGCTGTTGCTCGCTCATGACCCGTCCTATTTGCAGCGGGTGATTCAAGGCACGCTTGAGCCCAAAGAACAACGTGAGATTGGTTTTCCATGGACCGCCGGCATGGTCGAGCGCTCGCGTCGCTCGGTGGGTGCGACCATCGCTGCGAGTCGCCAAGCATTGATTGACGGGGTCGCTGTGAATTTGGCGGGTGGCACCCACCATGCTTATCGTGAAAAAGGCAGCGGTTTTTGTGTTTTCAACGACGCGGCAGTGGCAGCCCGTGTTTTACAGCGTGATCACCGACAAGGCCATTCGACGCTCGCCGCTCAAAACCGGCTGCGGGTTGCCATCATTGATCTGGATGTGCACCAAGGCAATGGGACGGCATCCATCCTGCGCCAAGATCCGTCTATCTTCACCCTGTCATTGCATGGCGAGAAGAATTTCCCGTTTCGTAAAGAAGATGGCGACTTGGATGTGCCTCTGCCTGATGGCTGTAATGATGAGGGCTACCTCTTGGCGCTCGACCAAGCGCTGGATACTGTTCATAAACAGTTCTCACCTGCTTTTCTGATTTTTCTAGCAGGGGCTGACCCGCACGAGGACGACCGACTGGGCCGCCTTGGCCTGACCTTTGAAGGATTAAAGCGGCGCGATGAACGTGTCTTTGACTTTGCACACCAACTCGGCATTCCTGTTGCGGTAACCATGGCCGGCGGTTACGGCAATGAGATCAACAATACCGTATCGATTCATGCGCAGACCGTGACCAGTGCACTAAAGTATTTTGAGCACCTAAAACAGCCTGTCGCTTCGTGCATCTCTCAAACTGACGCAGCCAATAAGTCGCCTGAAACCATAATAATATCAACCACATTGGAGTAATACGCCATGCCATCAAAAGTCATGCTGATCACCGGCGCTAGCCGGGGTATTGGCGCCAAAACCGCTCAACTCTGCGCCGCCCTAGGCTGGCGTGTTGCATTGAACTACGTCAGCAACGCAACAGCTGCCAACGAAGTGGTTCGCTCAATTGAAGCCGACGGTGGTCAGGCGCAGGCCTTTCAAGCTGATGTCAGTGACTCTGACCAAGTTGATCGGTTGTTCAATGACGTCGATCAGGCCTTCGGCGGGCTTGATGTGTTGGTCAATAACGCGGGTATCCTTGAGGCGTTTTCGATCACCGAGGCCACCCCTGAAAAAGTCGGTCGCAGTTTTGCTGCCAATATTTTCAGCATGTATTACTGCAGCCGCGAGGCCGTCAAACGGATGTCTACGCTTTCGGGTGGCTCGGGCGGTGTCATTGTGAATATGTCTTCGGTCGCAGCACGTATTGGCAATATGGTCGGCGGCAACGCTTACACCAGCTCAAAGGCAGCGGTCGATGGTTTTAATTTGGCCCTCGCCCACGAGGTTGGCCCACAAGGCATCCGTGTGTGTGGTCTTCGGCCCGGCATTATTGCAACTGAGATTCAAGCCGCGCGCGGTGGGATTGAAAAAGCCGCTGAAATTGCAGCAGCTTCGGCCACCCTTGGTCGTATTGGTCAACCAGAAGAAGTCGCGCAGGCTGTCATTTGGTTAGCTTCTGATGCGGCCTCTTACGTCCATGGCACGCTCGTTGACGTCACTGGCGGGCGTTAGGCCATACACCGTCGATGGGTACTTCA
Source organism: uncultured Burkholderiaceae bacterium (assembly GCA_963926245.1). GTDB lineage: Bacteria > Pseudomonadota > Gammaproteobacteria > Burkholderiales > Burkholderiaceae_B > Algicoccus. Next base: position 61,461 of record CAWUWI010000028.1, read on the forward strand.
CTGGGACGGGGTTTGCCGTGATGGGTTTGGTGCGCGGAATTTTTGGACACTTTTACTGCCCCTCACACCGAGTGTTTTTGAACCTCATGAATAAAGCCGAGACTGCCGGTAAAATAGAAAGTGCGGGCGCTAAGATGTTTGCCAATAAGCTTCTGTTCGTTGCCGCTACCATTGCTAGCGTGCTTTACTTCGCTGGCAATTCATTTTGGGTAGTGCCAACGATCGCATTGGTGATTTTTTCTTCACTGGAATGGGTTTTTTCGTTCTGTGCGGCGTGTTGGGTTTATAGCTTTTGGTACAAAATGTTACCGCCAAAAATGGTGGGATAAACCAAACGCTTTAAAAAAAGGCCTTCTGCAGCCACTTAGGCTCAGAAGGCCTTTCCTCAGCCGGTGATACTTTTTTAAGCCAGCCTTTGTTTCAGCTCACCAAATCAACCCTTCCCGTCTCTAATTCATAAATACCACCAACAATTTTTAGCTTTCCTTGGTTCACTCTCTCGCTAATGATAGGGTTGGACTCGCGCAGTTTTATAACATTCAGTCGAACGTTATCGCGTGTCGCAGCCAGGATTAAGGCATCACCCTTCGCTGACTGAGTGGCTAGACGCACAGCGGGTGCAAGTGCTGTCGTCAGTGCTTGAATATGGCCTGGGAAATCAGCGTTTTCAGTATAGGCTTGAACGGCTGCGCCGATCGCGCCACAACTCGTGTGTCCCAAGACCATGATGAGCGGCGCCCCGAGTACGGCGGTACCGTACTCAAGGCTTGCCAGAATATCCGTGTTCACAAAATTACCGGCTACGCGCGCCACAAATAAATCACCCCGCCCCTCATCAAAGCAGAACTCAGGGCCGATGCGAGAGTCTGCGCAACTCAACAAACAAGCGTAAGGATTTTGACCACCCGCAAGGGCTTGCCGAGTGGCGGCGAAATTAACAGGGGTCGTCTTGCCAGAAACATATCTTGCATTGCCAGCCATCAAGCGCTCGAGCGCTTGATCGGGATTCAGTACATTTTCCGGTTGTGGGGGGACACTTGCTTGAGCCGTACCACTTAAAGCCAGCGCACTAGCCAGCGGTAAGGCCCCCACTGCGCCCAATAATGATCGCCGTGACAGCGACCGAGGCTTTTGATTGGCTGAGGATCCCAGTGAAAGGCGATTACAAATGAAACACATTTTTCTCTCCAGAAAAAAATAAAAACGGCGCAACGCGATGGCAAAGTCAAAAAGGTGTCTAAATCTGCTTATTGCTTTAAGACTGATCGAAAATAATCAAACAGCTAAAAAAATTATCCATTTGTTTAGACGACAGTGGAGCGGATACTTACCTCAAGCAGCACATTGCGTCCAAAAGTGCTGAAAGTTCATTTACGCAAGACCCGCTCATTGCTGGCTGGCTTGAATCTCTATCCAGTCCTGAACTAAGGTCCGGCGAGATCTGTCAAAACGCAAGGAACCAAGCTTTTCGAAAAGACAACTTGTTAGCGTTAAGAACCTAACACGTTAATGGTTTAGTGTCACTTTTACAGTCGATTAAAAACTCACACTACCCGCTTAACAAACCGCAGCGGCGTATAAGTCAACAGCACTTGGCCTTTTTCATTGAGGACAGTGTTTAAAGTTCGTACCAAACCTCGATCTGGTCGGCTGTTGCTGGCACGTGCCTCGGTCACTTCACACATCACGTTGATGGTTTGCCCCACTAAGGTTGGGGCGTGCACCTTCATTTCCATCTCTAAAAAAGCAAATCCCGTGTGCTGCATGGCCGCTTGCATCAAGAGTCCCTCAGCCATAGCGTAAACCAAGGCCCCTGGTACCAACCGGCCTTTGATGTCAGAAGTTTCACGCAAAAACTCCGTGTTGGTGAAAAGCACTTCGGTAAAACCAGTCGCATTCACAAAAGCGACCAAATCAGCTTCGGTAATCGTGCGGCCCACTGTTCTGAATTTTCTGCCGACTGGCAATTCATCAAAGTGCATACCTAGTCCAACCACTTCAACGCCGTCTTGTTCAAGATGCAATGCCATGGATGCTTTCCCCATTTGTTATTTGTGAATTCCCAACAACGCACAGTTTATCGCTTCGCAAACCGTGGCCAAGACCTTTAGCGATTGGTTCAGCTCGTGAGAGCCAGCACAGCAAATTCAAGCCATGTAAAACTTAGGCTAGAATATGTAAATGATAATCATTTTTATTAAAAAACTATGCAAACACTTTTTAATGCCGAGACAAACACCCCCTTTAAGGTTCACCACCTTGCCTTCGATGGCACCAACACTGAGCGCGTAATTCACCTGCAACAAATAGGCTTTCTGCCTGGTGAAGAAGTTGTTGTTCAGCGCCGAGCGATCTTTGGCGCAGGCCCTATCGTGGTGCGAATTGGTGCCAGCACATTTGCGCTTCGTCAAATTGAAGCCACTTGCATTTTTGTGGCTTGAGGCCCTCACGATGAAAGAAAATATTATCCATGTTCACCCCACTGGCTTACTTTTTGCCCTGGTTGGCAATCCCAATTGTGGCAAAAGCACTTTGTTTAATCGCCTGACTGGCAGCCGCCAAAAGGTTGCAAACTATGCCGGCGTCACCGTTGAGCGCAAAGAAGGACAACTGCGTACAAGCACCGGCAAACGCGCTCGCATTCTTGACTTACCCGGCACCGACAGCCTTTACCCACGCTCGCCCGACGAGCGCGTGACCTGCGAAATGCTCAATGGGCAGGTAATCGGCGAAAAAACGCCTGACGTGGTGGTTTGCGTGGTGGACGCGACCAACCTACGCCGTGGTTTGCGTTTGGTTCTGGGGGTACAACGAATTGGTTTGCCCTGCTTGATTGCGCTGAACATGTCAGACGAGGCTCGCGCTCGCGGCATCAACATCGACGCCAACGCCTTGTCGAAAGCATTGGGCATTCTCGTGGTCCCAACGGTCGCGATCAAATCAGGTGGTGACACTGCCCTGCGCACATCGATTGAGGCCATGCTAGAGGACAAAACTAAGATCGTAACCATGGCTAAAAATACACGGACCGAGCCTGCAATCACCGAAGACCATCAACAGGTGCAGGACATTCTCGCAAGCTTGGGTCTCGATCGAGTGATGCCTGACACCAAAAGCGAGCTTATAGATCGTGTGCTGCTGCATCCCGTTGTTGGCCCAATCATTTTGCTAGCGGTTTTGTTTTTGATCTTTCAAGCCATGTTTGGCTGGGCACAATTCCCAATGTCTTTGATAGAAAGAGGTTTTGAATGGCTTGCTGTGTTAATCAATGAGGCCCTACCCATCCATTGGTTGAGAAGCCTTTTGGTTGAAGGCATCATCGCTGGCTTGGGTGGCGTTATGGTGTTTCTGCCGCAAATCCTCATTCTCTTTTTCTTCATTCTCATACTCGAAGAGTCAGGCTACCTGCCACGAGCGGCTTACTTGCTTGACCGATTGATGGGTACCGTGGGTTTATCGGGACGTTCTTTTATCCCGTTGCTCTCAAGCTTTGCCTGCGCCATACCAGGGATCATTGCCGCGCGGACTATCCCTAACGCACGTGATCGTTTGGTAACAATCATGATTGCGCCGCTCATGACCTGCTCGGCAAGACTACCGGTTTACACATTACTGATTAGCGCCTTCATACCCCGGCACAGCACCTGGGGTGGCTTTGAGCTTCAAGGGTTGGTGATGTTTGGTTTGTACATAGCCGCCATCTTGGGAGCCATGGCGGTGGCATGGTTACTCAAAACCTTGACACGCTCAGGTCGTCAAGTTCGACCTTTGATGATGGCCTTGCCCGCCTATCGCTTACCTAATCCTTTGAGCGTCACCATTGGCCTTTGGCACCGTGCCAATATTTTTATGAAACGCGTTGGTGGCATTATTCTCACCATTACTGTTGGACTTTGGTTTTTGGCCAGCTATCCAGCCCCACCCCTCAATGCACTGGCCGCCCCTATCGAGTACAGCTACGCAGGCATGCTCGGTCGGTGGTTGGCTGTCATTGTTGAACCGATTGGCTTTAATTGGCAAATCGCCATCGCACTTATCCCTGGCATGGCGGCACGAGAAGTGGCCGTCAGTGCGCTGGGGACAGTCTACGCCCTATCAGTCACAGGCGACGATGCCGAAACCGCACTGATACCGCTTCTTGCCCAGCAGTGGAGTGTAGCAACAGGCTTGGCCATGCTCGCTTGGTACGTCTTTGCCCCACAATGCCTGGCAACGTTGGCGACCATCAAGCGTGAGACTGGTGGCTGGGCAATGCCACTGGCGGCAGCGGCCTACCTGTTCGTCCTGGCCTACGGCGCGGCATGGCTTGTCTATCGTCTGACACCATTGCTGTTTTAAGAAGGCTGATACGATGAGGTTATGGATTGGCTCAAACCCATAACCCCATCACGCGTTTTAATGGAGCGAAATGCAAACACCACCGCCCAAGCGCCTGCTCATCGTCTATCACTCCACGACAGGAGGCACTGAGCACATGGTTCAGGCCGCAGCACAATCGGCCAACGCAGAGCGAGGCGTCGTTGTTGACTTAAGACGAGCGGTAGATGTGGGCGTTACAGAGATAACACAGGCCGATGGCTACATGTTCGCCACGCCAGAAAACCTAGGCAGCATGAGTGGTCTGATGAAAGATTTTTTCGATCGCACCTACTATGGCGTCATCGATCAGGTTCAAGGCCGCCCTTATTGCACCATGGTTTGCGCAGGCAGCGATGGTCACGGTGCTGCCAAGCAAATCGAGCGAATTGCCACTGGATGGCGCTTAAAACCGATTCAAGAGGCGCTGATTATCAACGTGAATGCACAAACAACCGAAGAGATTCTGTCACCCAAGCAGTTAACTGAAAACCAATTGGCCGCTTGTCAGAACCTCGGGTTTTTGTTTGCCGCTGGTCTTTCAATGGCGGTTTTTTAATGGGCAAGGCAACAACGGCTCGCGCATCGCGTCATTCAAAACCGATTGAATTTTTGTTGCTAGGTGGTGGCTTAGCCGCAGCGACAGCGGCTCAAACATTGCGACAAGAAGGCGCACAGGGTCGCATCGTCATCGTCAGCGAAGAGTCCATTGCACCCTACCAACGTCCCCCATTATCAAAAACGTCATCACGCCCCAATCACCCCCTTGAACCGAACTTTGTTCTTGCTGAAGCCAACCTAGCTGCGCTTAAAATTGAACTGATATTGAACACGGCCATCACGTCCATAGACACCACTAAAAAATCAGTGCAACTGGCCAGTGGACGTCATCTTTTTTATGACAAAGCACTTATCGCCACTGGTGCCTCACCCACCAAACTCGCCATACCGGGCACTGAATTGGCAGGTGTTCATTATTTGCGCACCTTCAAAGACGCTTTGGCGATCCGGTCCGATGCCCAGCGCACCACCGCAGGCACCGCCCGATCCAAATCGACGGCCAAGATTCGAGCCGTGGTTATCGGCGGCGGTTTTGTTGGCACAGAGATTGTCAGTCTTTTGCGTTCGCTTGAGGTTGAAGTCACGCTAATCGAAGCCAAACAATTGCTTTACAAATTACACGCTGAGAATATTTCGAGCTTTGCTGAAACGATCCTAGCGAAAAACAACGTGCGTTGTATCATCGGCGATCCGCCAGCTGCCATTAAAGGCAGTGGGCGAGTGAAATCAGTGATGACAGAAAGCGGCGAAACAATCCTGTGCGACTTGGTCGTCATCGGGGCTGGTGTCACGCCACGCACTGAGTTCTTACGGGGAACCGAGATTGGCTGTCGTGACGGCGTGATGGTCGATGAGTTTTTGCAAACAAACGATCCCTCAATTTATGCCGCCGGTGATGTTGCCTGTGTGTACCACCCGTTTTTTAAGGCACAGTTTCGCGTTGAGCACTGGGATAACGCCATCAAACAAGGCCGGCTTGCCGCTCGTAACATGATGGGACGCCGTGAGCCCTTTACCGCGGTCAGCTATTTTTACAGCCATATTTTTGACCAAAGTTTTAATCTGGTCGGATTTCCCTCACCAGCCAATGAGCGCATTGATCGTGGCTCATTGGAAACGGGACAGTTTGAGGCGATTTATCTCGATCACGATGTGCCTTGTGCTTTTTTTACACTGGGGCGCTCATCGGCCAATACGCGCGCGGCAGAAGACCTTATCCGTAACCATGTAGCCTTAACGCGCACAAAGCACGCGCTGCGTGATCCCAGATTTACTTTGGCACAGATACCCGCGCCGGTGGTTTACGTGCTGCAAGGCGGTGGTGCTTTTGGGGCGTTTGAGTGCGGCGCTATTGATGGCTTACACAAACGCGGTGTCAGACCCGATGTCGTGGCGGGCGTTTCCATTGGTGCGTTTAACGGCGCCATTGTTGCGGGCAACCCTGATCATGCGAACGAAGCACTAATGGCTTTTTGGCATGATCTGTCAACCACCTCAGCGTTTTCCGGTGATGAAGCGACGCGTCGCTTGTGGTCAAGTCAACAAATCGCCATGTTTGGTGTACCCGGTTTTTTTGAGCCGCGCTGGACTCAGATGTGGCAAAACTTTGATCAGATGCCCAGCAATTGGTCAAGCCTCTATGATTTTTCAGCGGCAAAAAAATTACTCCGCCAATATGTTGACTTTGACAACCTCAAGCACAGCCCCGTGCGTTTGCTGGTGACCGCTGTTGATGTGCAAAGCAGCGAAGTCGTCTTGTTTGACAGTTACCTTGACACGTTCACCGTCGACCATGTTTTGGCCAGTGGTAGTCTGCCGCCAGCATTCCCTTGGATCACCATTGGTGATCGACACTACTGGGATGCCGGTATTGTCAGTAACTCACCGCTGCGACCGACCCTGAGCCGAATTGGTCATACGGGCAAAGATATTTATTTCATTGACCTATTTCCAGGTCATCGCGACAACCTGCCCGAATCCCTCACGGAGGTCAGTGCACGTCGCGACGAGATTGTGTTTTCTGATCGCCTCAAGCACGACGATTATCAACAAGACATCATCAACAACTATCAACAGCTGGTGAAAAGCTTGATGGCTGAATTACCACCCGAAAGCGCTCGACGTCTTTCCCGAGAGCCACTCTATATTCAATTGGTCGATCAAGCCAAGCCCAACAAGAGCATTCGGATCACGCGCCTCACCGACCCAGAACACCCAGCCCCTAAGGCTTACGACTTCTCTGCTCAAACGATTGCTCAATTGATTGCCGATGGTCAAAAAACCGTCGATGACGTTCTAGGCCCTGTCCAAAAGTAATCGTTCAAGCTACTGGCTTGCCTGTCATGATTTGGCGCAACAATTCGATAAATACTTTGGTGCGCAAGGGCAATAAGCGCCGCCCTGGCGTCACACACCACACTGTTACTGATGGCAGAGACCATTCGGGCAACACTTTGACCAATTGTGACTGCGCCACGTATTCAGCGGCCAGCACCTCGGGTAGCGCCACAATGCCCATCCCGCTAACGGCTAGGGCCCGCTGCGTGGCCGGTGAGTTCGATGACAGTCGGCTCGGTGGCATACCCTGCCATTGACCGAACGCGCTGCTAAGTTCCCAAGCGACAGACTCACCACGGCTACTTATTAACGGTAAACAATTGTGTGCCATCAATTCGCTCGGGGCTTTCGGCGCTCCAAAACGCTTCAAGTAAGCCGCGCTCGCATACAAATAGATTCGCATGTCGTGCAGCTTTGTGGCCACCAAAGTGCTGTCATCTGGCAGATGATTCGCAATTCGCACCACGAGATCGAAGCGCTCAGCCAAGAGATCAACCCGCCTAGCGGAGAGGTCTAGCGCCACCCGCACTTCGGGGTATCGCGCGGCAAACTGCAACAAAAGGGTCGCGAGGTCAACATGGGTAAGATCCGGTGGCATCGACACCCTTAACAAGCCTTGTGGTTGGACTTGTTCGTGCTGCGCCAATGCCGAGGCTGCCGAAAGCTCATCCAATAATCGCCTGGCATGCTCGAGCATGCGTTCACCAAAATCAGTTAGCGCCAAGCGACGGGTACTGCGTGTCACCAAGCGTTGGCCCAATCGGTTTTCAAGGGCGGACAGACGCCGAGACAGCGTCGACTTGGGGATACCCACCCTTTCGGCCGCTGCAGAAAAACTCCCAGCATCAATCAAATGGCCGAACAGCACCAAATCGTCGGCTTGGCCTGTGATCCAATGTGTGGGTTTAGAACCATTGTTATTTTGAGACGGTCTGTTTACAAGGGTCATGACGTTAAATTTGTTTCATATTTGGGATAATAATACCCATAAACAGGGGTTTTTCTTTTATTAATGGTGCAATAAAATGAATTTCAATTTTATTTACGTCAACGTGTCATTCCAAAACCCAGGGTCAACACCATGCAAATTCTTCAACTCAATACCAGCGCAAGGTCCGTCGGCGCCAATTCGACCGCGGTGGCGGATCTCATCACGGGGCGTTTAAAGCAGCAGCAACCAGAGGCAAGCCTTCGTCTGCGTGACCTGGCTCGCGATCCCCATCCCATACTCGATGAGCCGGCATTAAATGCGTTGTTCACACCTGCCGACCAACGATCAGAAGCGCAACACGCCCGCATGACCCTTGATGATGCACTCATCACTGAAGTTCAAAACAGCGACACCATCGTGCTCGGTGTGCCCATGTATAACTTCGGCATTCCCGTCCAACTGAAGTCATGGTTTGATGCCGTCGCCAAAGCAGGTGTCACATTCCGATATACCGAGAATGGCCCGGTCGGTTTACTCATGGGTAAAACGGTTTACGTTGCACTCGCCCGTGGCGGTATTTATCGCAACACACCCAACGACACGCAGGTGCCTTACCTAAAGTTGATACTCGGTTTTCTTGGGATGACAGATGTGAATTTCATTTATGCCGAAGGCTTCGCCATGGGGTCCGAGGCGGCAGCCAACGCGATGCAAGAGGCCGAACAACAGATCAGTGATTTGTTTGCCTAAATCAGGAGCAAAAAAATGAACACCCACTCAACAGCCACCTCACGCTTGGTAGAAGACTTGGTTCAGGGCGTACAAACCTCTGACGGTGCCGGCGTAAAACTCACGCGTGTGCTAACCCAGTCACTGCAGCGACGTCTAGACCCCTTTTTGATGCTCGACGCGTTTCGCAACGACAACCCAGAGGATTACATGGGTGGGTTTCCCAATCACCCCCACCGCGGATTTGAGACTATCACCTATATGATTGCAGGGCGTATGCGCCACCGCGACAGTGCCGGAAACGAGGGACTACTTGGCCCGGGCGGTGTGCAGTGGATGACCGCGGGTAGCGGCCTGATTCACTCTGAACTGCCGGAGCAAGAAGGTGGTCTGATGGAAGGCTTTCAGCTGTGGTTGAACCTGCCTGCTCAGCACAAAATGATCAAGCCAAGCTACCGGGATATCGCTGCTCAGAATATCCCCGAATACATCACCGAGTCGGGTGTTCGCGTGCGTGTGATTGCAGGAACCAGCGGCAACACCGCTGGTGCGGTGCAGCGGCCTGACACAGAACCACTGATTCTTGACGTGCACTTGCCAGCCAACAGCACCTTTGCTGCTCATATCCCAGTCGGTCATCATGCCTTCACCTATACCTATCGAGGTGAGGCCTCCATTCAAGGCCATACTGTGCCCGACCGGCACATGGCAATCCTAACGGACAATGGCGCCGATTGCGTTCAACTTGAAAGCACTGTCGCGACTCAATGCCTTATTGTGGCAGGTAGGCCGTTGGCTGAGCCTATCGCCCAGTACGGCCCTTTTGTGATGAACACCGACGCACAAATTCAGCAAACCTTGCAAGACTACCGAGCTGGTAAGTTTGAGGCGGCCGTGGTGCAGTCCCTGTAGCGGCTATCAAGCGAGTGTCCGTTTTTCGTGACACTCGCTTGGCCTTCAGTTGTGTGTGTAAGAACCACGCGTCTCTTCTGTTAAACCAACGGCCACGGGTCGCTGTTTAAAACCCTCAATGGCTCGCCTGATGTCATCGACCAGAAGCGAAGCCATGTCCTGACTAACCCCTTGACGAACCATCAGTCGCATAATGCAAATATTCTTGGCCCCATCGATCAGTTGGAAAGCTGGCACCTGCCAACCCCTCGTACTGAGTCGATCAGATAAGTCGTATAAGTTATAACCCAATGCCGATTCTTGCCCTTTGGTAATCCTAAAACAAACGGCGGGAATGCCTTGCTCGGGCTCGCCACGATTGATAAATGAAAATGGGCCGAGTTTTTCGATTTCATGACTGAGCCACTGGGCTGTCTGATAGCTGGCCATTTGCACACGTTTGTAACCGTAAAACCCCAGACGATTAAATAAGTAGTATTGTGCTGCCACTTGCCCAGCTGGTCTTGAAAAATTAATGGCAAATGTACCAACACTGCCGCCGAGATACGGCACAGAGAACACCAGATCCTCGGGCAAATCGCCACGATCTTGCCATACGATCCAACCCACACCAAGAGGGGCAAGGCCATACTTGTGGCCAGAGGTACTGATGGACTTGACACGAGGCAACCGAAAATCCCATTCAATATCAGGTGCACAAAAGGGCCCCAAAAATCCACCAGATGCCGCATCCACGTGAATATCCACATCAATGCCCTTATCGAGCGCCAACTGATCTAACGCTTGTGACATTGCCTTGATATCCTCGTAATGTCCAGTGTAAGTCACTCCAAAAGTGGGCACCACGCATATGGTGTTTTCATCGACCAACGACAACATCCCATCAACGTCCATCTGATAGTGGTCTTCGGTCATTGGGACTTGTCGCATTTCAATATCCCAGTATCGACAAAACTTCTCCCAACACACTTGGACCGGACCACACACCAAATTTGGCCGATCAGCAGACTTGCCTTTGGCCAACTGACGCGCGCGCCAGCGCCACTTAGCAGCCATACCGCCCAACATGCAGGCCTCAGACGAACCAACCGTTGACGTTCCAATCGTACGAACAGCATCAGGCGCATGCCACAAATTAGCCAGCATGTGCGCACAGCGAATTTCGAGTTCAGCGGTTTGCGGATATTCCGTTTTATCAATCATGTTGCGATCAATCGCCAAATTCATGATGTGGCGCACTTCTGGCTCTTCAAAGGTTTGACAAAACGTAGCCAAATTTTGTCTTGGATTGCCATCGAGCATCAGCTCATCTTCAACCAACTGACGAATGTCGTCTGGACGACTTTCATGGATAGGGAATTGAAATTTCGGCAGTGGCTTATTCGTGTCTCGACCAGCAAAGACCGAGTCGTTCAAACGATGATTAATGTCGTATTTTTTCATGAAAGCCATCGCGTTTATCCCTAAAAAATGTGTAAAAATCAACTGTAAACCACAAGCGGTGACACCGCTACCCCAGCCCAGCCCAACAATCATCATTTCACAGCACTGCTCAATGACTTGACTTAAAATAAAGTCATGCGACGGTTAATGGCTTTTTCACTCCTTCAGTTCAACCGCCCACGAGCCCGGCCATGGGTGTGCGGGTGGTTATTGTTCTGTTTAATGTTTGGTGTTGTCGCCCCAGGCTTTAGCCACGCTGTCAGCAACATAAGGACTCAGGACGGTCAAAAAATTGCAGTCTGTACCACCAGCGGTATGGCATACATCCGCTGGTACTCCACTGATACTTCGCCAGGAGCCGATCCCTCTCATCAATCTCACCAGTGTCTTATTTGCTCATTCGGTGGTGACACGCCCTTGGGATCGCTGCAACGCGGCAGCATCGAGCATCAAACACCAGATCAACCACCACACAACACTTTTGCAAGCGTTAACCGGTCACCCTGCCATTGGGCTACTGCTGCTATCAGGGCTCCACCTGTTTTTTTCAGCTAGCCTTTGCCCTTTAACGCCACCCGATGAGCTTTCCACCCCAACCTGCCTTCAGCCAACGAGTGGCTTACTTGTCTTGCCGCACGTAGAACTGATGCAATCACATAACAACCACAGACCGGCATGACGATGCCGTGTCGCAAATGAAAAGTGTATTGGAGATTTAAATGAAACAAGGCATATCATCAATTGCTTGCACTTTACTGTTGCTGACCAGCGGTCTTGCCACAGCACAAACAATCACCGACAAATTGACCTTTTCTGATCCCTGGATCCGCGCGTCAGTGCCCGGACAAAAAAATGGCGCCGGTTATTTGGAAATCAGCAACAACAGCATCCAGCCCGCTGCTCTGACAGCCGTCAACAGTGATCGCGCTGATCGCGTCGAAATACATTCCATCATTCGCGAAGGCGGCGTGGCCAAGATGCGCGAAGTCGAACAAATCGAGGTGCCAGCCGGTGGCAAAGTTGCGCTGCAACCCGGTGGATATCACATCATGTTTGCCGGCTTGAAACAGCCCTTTAAAGAAGGTGAAACGATTTCGGTCAATTTAAACTTTGACGGTGGTCAAGTCACCACGGTTCAATTCAAGGTCATGGCACCGACTTTCACCGGTGGTGGCAAGGCGACGCAACCCCAAACGATGAAAGGGCACTAAGCGCGGCGAATGGCTCAGTCAAACCGCCATTAAGTCGTATCGTCGCAACCGGTGTTGCGACGATACTTTGGCAAACCCAACCGCAAACTATCCATTCAAAAACCGAACACTTCGGTCAGGAAAATCACTAAAAACACCATCGACACCAGCAAGCTCAAAAACAAACCGGTGCAAATCATCAAGATCAGTGAATGGCGACGGTAACTGGTCAGCGCGTAACGTATAGACATGCACCGCGAGTCCGTGCTCGTGAGCTTGCTTAACCACGTTGGTTGGCTCAACAGATGCCGACTGGCCATTGGTGCCAAACAACATAGCAAGCGCAACACCAATGTTGTCAGCGTAGGTGGCGATTTCAGCCAACCCCAAATGGGATAGCTCGGCGCCAGACAACAATTGTGTCAGTGGCAAATCAAGCCCTCTTTTAGGCATCAGTTCATGTTTCAAACGTTGCAACTCAGTCGCATCAAAAGACTGCACGATTGCACCGCTGTCACGCCCCACATAACCATAGACTTTCAATGCATCGAGCATGGCGCTTGCTATGTCTAAGCCGTGTTCGTGGTGAAATGCGGGCGATTTGATTTCAGGGTACAACCCCACCAAACCGCCTGTCGAACAATTCAAGCCTTGCAGCAATTCAATCTCTTGATCAAATGTGTTGGCCGTGAAATACGACTGCTTCGGGGGAAAGCGGTTGGGAAACCGTGGGGTGCCATGCGCATCAACCCGCTCTGTCATATGAATCGTAAACAGTTGCGCGAGCGTCAGGTCAATCACATAGTGCCGACCATCCTCACGCCGGATTGCCGGAAACTGCTCTGCCACATCCGAGACGTCATCAAGGAACAGGTCGTGCAAGACCACCAATTGGCCGTCTTGAGTCATCACCAAATCTTGATCAAGATAGTCTGCCCCCTGAGCGTAAGCCATCGCTTTGGCAGCCAGCGTATGCTCAGGCAAGTAGCCGCTCGCCCCGCGATGCGCAATTACAATCTTTTGTCTAGCAGTGCTTTTTTGTTTGGTCATGGTGGACTCGAGCTAGGGATTAAGCTGTGCCGCACTTTGATGGCACTCACACCAACTTGACGTCTTGGGCTACCGGCTCACTAGCCAAATGCCACGAATCAGTGTTGAAACGGACCCTCACCATTTGACCGGGATGCAGTTTGGTCAATTCAGGCAAGAACCGCCTTGACAAGGTCTCTAGCCCAGGGTTGTGCCCCACAATCAACAAGGTATCAATGGCTTGGTCTGCGCCTTGAATGGCCGACCAAATTCGATCATCACTGGCCAAGTACAAGTCCGGAGACACAACCACCTTGGGCGGATGCGCACCAAACGCGGTCAAAAGGATTTGAGCAGTGGTTTGGGTGCGATTGGCTGAGCTAACAAGCATGACGTCAACACAGTAACCCTTCTTTTTTAAAAAATGGGCTAATTTGCCAGCGTCAGCCACCCCTTTGTCTTCAAGCGCCCTGTCATGGTCGGATTGGTCTCGTCCCGCAGATGCCGTCTTTGCGTGCCTGACCAACAACAGTGTTTTCATGATGCGCCCAAATAACCATAACAATTAGAAGCTTAGCCGTTCATACAGTCAAAGTCGTTACATTGGGTAAAGATAGTTAATGTGTCGTCAGACGAAATTGACACGCTCGTTAGTTAATCTTCGAACGACGGTGGCGGGTTACCAAAGCGATTGACGTCTTTGGTGCCAGGCAACATAAACCAAATCAACAGAATCATTGTGCCGACACCCAACACAGAGAGCAATTGCCACCAACCGGTGTGGTTCATGTCGTGCAGCCGTCTCGCACTGACACTCATTGTCGGCACCACCACCGCCAAGAAAAAAATCGAACTCACGACATTAGCGGCTATGTCCCCGAAAAATGACTTGGTCATTAGATTGGCAAAGGCAGACGCCAGCAATAAAAACAGCAAGAACCACCAAAACTCAGCGCGTGCAGCCCGACCCTTGAAGTCTGCATATCTAGAAAAACAAGCCGCGATGGCCTCAAAAAATGACATAAAAACTCCCGATAGATCGAGCTTAGAGCTTAGCCGATCACACCATCAGCGGCAAGACGCGCAACCTCATCAGCTGTAAAACCGGCTTCTTGCAAAACCTCGTGTGTGTGCTGCCCCAAGGTTGGCGCGGGACGCTGCGAATGCCGAGTTTGCCGATTAAACGTCACCGGATGGCTGATGTGCTTGACTTCGCCCACGGTTGGATGGTTGGTTGTCGACACAACCCCACGCGCAAGCACATGGTCATTGGAAAGCGCTTGATCTAGCGTGTGAATGGGCGCCACCGGAACCCCAGCTTGGCGCAGGGAGGTTATCCATGCGTCGGTTGTTTTTTGCAACATAAAAGATTGCACCAATGCATTGGTTTCATCGAATTGTCGCACCCTATCCGAATTGGTGGCAAATTTGGGATCAGCCACATGCGCTTGCATACCGGCCACCTCACAAAACCGCCGCCAAGCGCGATCGTTGGCCACACCCAACATCACATGACCGTCTGATGTATTAAACAATTTGTAGGGGCACAGTGAGGGGTGTGCTGAACCCATAGGCCCTGGCACTTTTCCACTCGCCCAAAAGTTGTGTGCTAGATAAACCATGAAACCCATGGCTGTGTCTAACAGGGATACTTCAACATAGGCGCCTTCGCCGGTTCGTTGCTGATGCAGCAACGCCCCCAAGATGCCCGTACAGGCGTGCATACCTGTACCCAAATCAACCGGCGAGAAGCTAACACGTGCCAACTCACCCTCAGGGTCACCCATGGTGCTAATCATGGCCCCAAAGGCCTGCAACATGACATCGTAGCCAGGCTCCTTACCGAGCGGGCCATCGCGCCCGTAACCCGATATCTCGCAATAAACCAACTTGGGATTGATGGCGCACAACGTCACATCATCGACTTTCAATTTATGTGCCGTGCCGGCTGCATAACCCTGGATCACCACATCAGCTTGTTTGACAAGCTGATGCAGGACAGCTTGACCCGCAGCGGTCTTTAAATCCAGCGCCAGACTGCGTTTATTGTGGTTGACCGCCAAAAAAGTTGCAGATTCGCCACCTTTTTGAGGCAACCACGCGCGGGTATCATCGCCGGTAATTGGCGGTTCGACTTTAATGACATCAGCACCCATGTCGCCAAGATACTGGGCACACAAAGGGCCTGCAAGTACCTTGCTCAGATCCAAGATCCGTATGCCTTTTAATGGTTGCATGGCGCGCTCTCTTAAATTTGTGGTGTTTTTCGCAATAGATACCGCTGCTCGCCTTCAAGCACGGTTTCTTGGCGCTGATTGGTAATGAGCGAGCGCATCACCAGCACACCGGTTGTACGGCCCGGGATCAATTCACTGACTGTCAAACTTGGGTAGAGCGTGTCACCCACAAAAACAGGATTAACAAACCGAGAGCTTTGCTCGATGAACGCTTTAAGCGATGCTTCCACCATATGCGGAAACAGGCCAGCCCCAGCGGCGCTTTGGATCAGCACTTGGTAACCATGGGCGAGCATGTGCGGCATACCGAGTGCACGACAATATTCCACGTCGTAGTGCACCGGATGGTTGTCGCCACTGGCCAGCTGAAAGGCGGCAAACAAGGCCTCCGTCATGGTGCGCGACGGAATATTGAATCGTTCACCGACAGTAAAGTCATCAAAATAGCGTTGTGGGCAAAGCTCATGAGAGGCGGCGCTCATTGGTATCCCTGTTTGTTGTCTGTGTGCATCGAAGGCCCCCCAAACCTTGAGCCAACCCCGACAGATTGACAAAGGTTAACAGCGCGCGCGCTCGTCAACCAGTGGTGATATTATTGGCCAGTAAGCCTAGCACTTCACAAACCAACCTCCTTGAAAAGGCATGTTACTTAAGCGGCAACACCTGACCGGTTACCGCCCCGCCATCCACCACAAACTCACTGCCCGTGCTGAAGGTCGCCTCAGTCAACATAAACTTAACCATGCGGGCAACTTCATCGGCGCCACCGAATCGAGGCATTGGTTGAGAAACCACTGCGGCCTCAGGCATTTGTGCGGTCATTGGTGTACGCACTTGCCCCAGCGACTCTGCCAACTGCTGACCCTCAGCGTCAAGCACATCCGTCAACAAAACCTTGGCGCCTTCTTGTGCCAATAAGGTAGCCGTCGCCGCGCCGATGCCACGCGCACCACCCGTGATTAAAACCGTCAACTCAGAAACCAAAAGTGTTGAATGGCTGTTCATGGCAGGCTCCTAATAATGCATTCACCATCGGTTATCCCATAAACCCAGAATAACAGCGAATTTTTTGCCATGGCAGCACGGTTGAGTAAATTGGTCAGTGACTCGATTAATCTCTACCAAAGAGGTCACGGGTGCATACCTTGTCCGCAACATCGCGAAGCTCATCCGCCATCCGATTGCTGATAATCAGATCAGCGTCACGCTTAAAAGCCTCAAAATCGGTATAGATGGGAGAGTTAAAAAATTCTAGCTCTCTCAAGGTTGGTTCATAAGTGATGATTTTAATGCCACGCGCCTTAATGCGCTTCATGATGCCCTGAATGCTAGACGACCGAAAATTATCAGAGCCGCTTTTCATGATCAAGCAGCACGTCGCGCCAGCTTTGCTTGGATTCGCGCACCCCGTCTTCAATAGCCAGAAAGTGTTTCTCCCCACGATCATTGACGCCAATGACCACCAGCGCACACAACTTGCTGTCCCTGCCCCTTAGTCCACTGTAAATGCCATCAGCCCTGATATAGACCCATTGGTCTTTGTCAAGACGACGCTTGCACCATTGATCGTAATCGTTACCCCAGTCCTTCTTGAGCCGTGACACCGTACTGGCTGACAAACCCGTTGGCCTCTGGTCCCACCAGTGTCACCAATGCTGCTGACATTTCCCCTGAAGACACGCCTTTAGATACAGCCGGGGTAATGCAGCTTCTAGTGACCGGCTCTTGCGCACATAGGGCGGCACCAATGCCGACCGAAAGACCACTGGCTTTCCATCCCGAGCACGGATCTTGGGGATCTGTACCGTCACAGGGCCAATGCCTGTTTGCACCTAACGCTCAGGATGGTAATCGTTGCGAACCACTGCCTGGCGACCATCGGGCAATCGACGCTCCAAACGCTCGGCCATGCGTTCTTCTAACTCAATCTTAATGGCTTGGCTAAGCAACTGCTGGGCTCCTCGTCGGATCAACTCTGTGAGCAGATCCTTCTCGATTGCTGGGTCTGCAAATGCAACAACATTGCTGGTACTTTTACTCATGGCGGCATACTCCTATGGCTAGTTATTGATTTGGTCACTACCAACTAACCATACAACGGATATACCGCCTTCTTGTAAAACCTTCAAACACCAGATTCAGTTATAGCTCTAGCCACTCTAGCATTACAGCAAAACTGAACTGGCATCAATACGGTGCTGACCTGAACGTTACCCAAAACCAGACTCTAATTAACCTTTTGCACTAGCAAGTCTGTGGTTAGATAAAGTCGCCATAGAACATAACAACATCATTAAAATCCATGTCCCCACTATAGGGCATATCTTCAAAGGCGATGATGTCAGAGGCGAAAGGAATGGCAGCTGCGGTTGGTTGACCAAACAAGTCAGGGTTGGCCTCATCCATGCTGAATAGAACATGGTCTGAACTGATGCTTGACGAGTCGAGTAGTTTTTGTAGGGCATCCTGAGCTGAGGCTGTGTTGAGGGTAATGTATGAAGCGTAGTAGCATCCCTCTATGAAGCCATCGAGTTCATAGCTAGCTTTTGTG
>CAWUWI010000029.1:0-21996 GCA_963926245.1 uncultured Burkholderiaceae bacterium
CGGGCTCATGGTGAGTTACGGTAATGCCTCTGGCGCTGTTGAAAATGTCAATATCGGTATTTTGGCGGCCAAGGGTTCGTTGTTTGTCACGCGTCCAACGCTTGCTACGCACGTGACTACGCAAGAAAAGATGCAGGCCGCGGCTGATGAGTTGTTCGACTTGGTCCTGAAAAAGAAGATTCAATTGCGCATTGATCAGCGCTATACCTTGGATCAGGTTGGACAAGCGCACACTGACTTGGCCAGCCGTAAAACCACGGGCGCCTCGGTGTTCGTACTTGAGTAATTCGTATTAACTGCGCTGGTAAAAAAAAAGGCCCGCATATCGTGCGGGCTTTTTTTGGCCTGGACTAACTTACTGCTTCTTTGCTTCGTGGTGGTAATCAGTGATTCGAGCTACCTCATTTTTTGAACCAATCACCACACTGACTCTTTCATGCAAACTGCTGGGCTTGACCTCCAGGATGCGTTCATATCCATTAGTAGCCATGCCGCCAGCCTGTTCAACAAGCATGCTCATGGGGTTGGCCTCGTACATCAGTCGCAACTTACCGGGTTTGTTGGGCTCTCTGGCGTCCCACGGGTACATAAAAACACCGCCACGCATCAGCAGCCGGTGAATGTCAGTGACCATGGATGCGACCCAACGCATATTGAAGTCTTGGCCTCTCATGCCAGTCTTGCCTGCCAAACACTCGTCGATGTAGCGCTTGACGGGTGGCGCCCAGTGGCGCATGTTCGACATGTTGATGGCAAATTCTTTGGTGTCAGCGGGAATCGTCATGTTTTGGTGGGTCAGGACCCATGAGCCCATTTCGCGATCAAGCGTGAACCCAACAACGCCATCACCGACAGTCAATACCAGCATGGTTTGTGGTCCGTAGAGGGCATAGCCTGCGGCCACCTGCGTGTATCCAGCTTGAAGAAAGTCAGCTTCGCCAATTTCACGACCAGACGCATCAGCAGGCGCTTTGAGCACTGAAAAAATCGTTCCGATCGACACGTTAACGTCAATGTTCGAAGAGCCATCCAATGGATCAAACAGCAGTAGATATTCGCCTTTGGGATAGCGGTTGGGAATCAAGTGGATGGTTTCCATTTCCTCAGAGGCCATGGCAGCTAGGTGCCCACCCCACTCGTTGGCTTCAAGCAGCACGCTGTTTGAAATCACATCGAGTTTTTTCTGGATCTCACCTTGGACGTTTTCGGTTTCCAAGCTACCCAGAGCCTCACCAAGTGCGCCTTTGCTAACTGCGTGGCTAATGGTTTTACAGGCGCGAGAAACAATCTCAATCAAAAGTCGTAACTCTGCCGGCAAGGCATTGTTGGTTCGTTGTTTCTCAACCAAGTACTGCGTTAAAGATGTCCGTTTATTCATTCGATCAAACCTCAAAGGGAAAGTGCTTTGGTGACGATTTCGCGGGTATTTGCTGACAACGCCGGTTGGCTGGCCACGTGAGTCAAGGCCAGGTTCATCATGGATTTGACAGCAGGCGTGTGATGGGTCCAGTGGTCAAGCGCGCGTGCCAATCGCGCCGCCACTTCGGGGTTGGCCTGATCTATTAAACAAACTTGTTCGGCCCAGAATTGATAGCCGCTGCCGTCTGGCGCATGAAAACCCGTTGGGTTATTCAAGCAAAACTGAAACAGCAAGGCCCGAAGGCGATTGGGGTTGCGGCGCGTGAAAGCGGGGTGCTGCATTAAGGACTTGATGCCTTCGACACTCATGTCCGGTGCGCAAGCTTGGAGGGCGAACCATTTATCAACCACCAATGGGTCGCTTTGAAAGCGTGTGAAAAAGCTATTGAGTGCCGCGGTGATAGCGGCGTCTTCATCTGGGTACTGCAGCAGTGCGCGAAGAGAGCCCAGGCGGTCGGTCATGTTGGTGGCGAGCTCATACTGGGTCAATGCCAATCGCTTGCCTTCGATATTGCGCGCTTGGCATAGAAGGCCGAGCGCAAGATTTCGGATCGCTCTCGGTCCGGACTGTCGTGCGTCAGGGCTGTAAGGACTTGCGACCGCATGGTCAGCAACAACTTGTTTCAAGGTCTTCGCTAGTCCTTGCCCCAACGCTTGCTCAAGCGATTGCTTGCGACGGGCCAGCTGCAAGGGATCCATGGGCGACATCGCCTGCAGCAGGTACTTGTCAGAGGGCGGAGTTAGCAGTCGGGTCAAGTAGCCAGCATCAAGGGTTTTGTCAGCAAGTAATTGCGCGCTAATGGTGGTCAATTGAATCAGCGCAGGGTTGGCGCTTGATTCACACGGGTCTAAATCAGTGCCAAGCAGGTAGCGTGCAAAGAGTGATTGCAGCGCATCCCAGCGTGCAAATGGATCCGTGTCATGGATCGCCAAGGTTTCAAGCTCGGTGCTCGTTTGTGCAGCTTGAACACGTATTGGGGCACAAAAGCCTCGATTCATCGAGGCAATAGCATCTGCTGTTGTGCCCTTGATGATCCATTGTTGTTGGGCTTGCGTCAGGTCAAGCAGAAGCGTCTGGGCCTTTTTGCCATCGAGTTCAACGGTCAGTGAGTTACCGTTCGCTTGCAAAAAGCCAACGGCAAAGGGAATGTGAAAGGGCTTTTTGATAGAACCACTTTCTTTTTCAACACCCACAGACGGGCAGTGCTGAGTCAATGTCAGACATGTTTCGTCGGGCTTGGCTGTCGGTTCAATCCTAACGGACACCACCGGTGTGCCAGCTTGTGAATACCAACGCCGAAAAACAGATAGGTCGCACGTGGGTTCAATTTGCTGCCAAACCCATTGCATCGTATCAACAAAATCATCGCAGGTTACGGCCTGACCGTCGTGGCGACGGAAATATTCGCGCATGCCTGACTGAAAAGTCGGCTCACCGAGCAAGGTGTGAAGCATGCGGATGACTTCAGCGCCTTTCTCGTAGACGGTAGCCGTGTAGAAGTTGCTGATTTCTTGGTAGCTTTCAGGGCGTATTGGATGTGCCATGGGACCGGCGTCTTCAGGGAACTGAGCAGCTTTTAACGTGGCGACGTCATCAATACGCTTAACCGCGCGCGCACTCAAAGCCTGCGCTTCATTTAAGCCATCTGCCATCATGTCGGCGGTGAACTCTTGATCCCGAAAGACGGTCAAACCCTCTTTAAGGCTCAGTTGAAACCAATCTCGACACGTTACGCGGTTACCTGTCCAATTGTGAAAATACTCGTGACCAATCACCGCTTCAATGGCCTGGTAGTTGGCGTCTGTGGTGGTTTCTGGATCAGCCATGAGTAAAGCGGCGTTAAAGATATTCAAGCCTTTGTTTTCCATAGCGCCCATGTTGAAATCCCTGGCTGCCACAATCATGAACCGATCCAAATCAAGGCTAAGGCCAAACCTTGTTTCGTCCCAACGCAACGATCGCTCAAGACTTTGCATGGCCCAGTCAGTTTTTTCAAGGCTACCGGGATCGCTGTAGATTTGAAGCAAGGCGTCTTTTCCAGCAGCCGTTTGGACGAATTTTTCGCGACATTCAAAGTCACCCGCTACCAAAGCAAACAAATAACACGGTTTAAGAAAAGGGTCATGCCAGCAAGATTCGTGGCGCCCGTTATCCAAGTCGCGCTCGAATACCAAGTTGCCGTTAGATAGCAAAATGGGGTAGTCGCGTTTGTTAGCCCTAAGCGTTACGGTGTAGGCCGACATCACGTCTGGACGGTCAGCAAACCAACAGATGCGGCGAAACCCTTCGGCCTCGCACTGGGTAAAAAGATTTGTGCCCGATAGGTACAAGCCCATCAGACTGTCGTTGGCGGCTGGATGGCAGACAGAGATGATTTCAATGTCGGCGAATTCAGGTAGTTCTAACAGTGTTAGGTTTTTGTCGGTCTGCTCGATGGCGCTTTCTGGCCAGTCGTGTTCATTGACGCGCACCGACAAACGCTCGAGCGACTGGCCGTCTAGGATCAAAGCGTCGCTTGCCAAAGGGTCGGTGCGGCGCACGTGCATCCTCAGCATTACCTCGGTGCGTTGACCGTCCAGATCAAAAGTCAGTTCAACTTTTGGGATCTGAAAAGGATAGGGCTTGTAGCCAGTGCGTAAAGTCGTCATTGGGTGAGTCGCTACCGTGAGGTGTTCAAGGTCTGTAAACCATAAGCACCTTATTGTAGCGACCCACGGCACCGCTTGGCTCAAATAGACAATTGGTGCAAGGAGCTAAATTTTTGGCCTTAAACCAAAAAATCGTTTCGCGATTTCCCGCTGGTCTCTGCATCAACGACCCAACGAGGTGGTTTGCCCCGGCCAGTCCAAGTGGCACCGGTTTCTGGCTGCTTGAATTTGACAGGCACTGGCGCGCGCGTGCTTGTAGCAGCTTTTTTGGCGGTTCGTGTCGCGCCGCGTGCGGCAGGTTTTCCAAAAGCCGCAATGATCTCTTCGGGTGTGATTTCGAACTCTTTCATTGAACGCACAATCGACATAATGACTGGTTTGCGTTTTTTTCGCTGCAGGACATCCGCTTGTTTACGGAGCTTTTCAATTTCCTTTTGAATTCTTGCTTGTAGAGCCGCGTAGTTTTGTTGCCGAGCCATGTTTAATCACCTTTAAAAGTCGTATTGATCAAAAGATTAAATGAAAAAAACTAATGAATATTGGATCAGTTGATTATTTGGTTGCATAAGCAGTTGCCAAAATACCAGATATTTTTGCTGCAAATTTTTGGCTGTTTATTCAAAATATCACTAATCAGGCATGCCTTGAATAAAGTAAGTTTAGCCACCCAGCATTTCTGCTCAACAACTTTTACCCCTCCAGCTGTTTGTGACTAACATATGGTTTCTGCTGGCGTGGTTCAGAGCGTTAGGTGGGAATTGTGCAAGTTGTTACATGTTGTTACATGTTGTTCTATAGTAATTTAAGAATCCAGCGATGACTAGCTAATATTTGCAGCACTACTTTGAAATCGTGTCTTCAAAATTATGACTATTCAAAAGGGCTAATTTAAATCAATTATTAATCCAGTTTTCAGACAAATCATGAATACATTTATTATAGGCTAAGTTCAGTAAAAATTGAAATACCGTATTTACACTGAAAACCAGATTCGTAAAATCAGATCTATCTTTCGAGAAAAAGGCATGAGCACTAAAATTAAAGTAGCGGGCATTCAAATGATTTCTGGTGCGGTTGTGTCGGAATATCTCGAACGCATCAGTGTTTTGGTTAAGCAAGCTGTTCAAAAAGGGGCCCAATTGATTGCTTTGCCACAGCACTTCTGCGCCATCGGAGCAATTGACTTATCGAAATTACGCATGGCCTAGACTTTTAACCAAACGCCAAGCGAGAGCCCCATTCAGTTGGCTCTCGCTTCCTTGGTAAAACAATGCGGCACCTGGTTAGCCGGTGCCACAGTGCCGATATTGAATGAGACTTGTGGCCCGTCGGGTCATTTTTTAAAAATTCTGGTGGTTTATTCGCCGCTTGGCGAAGTGCTAGAGCGTTAAGACAAAATGCATTTATTCCATTTTGAAACCGCGATCGAAAGCTATGACCAAGCCCAAACGATATTGCCCGGAGAACGTACCGTTAAGTTTAAATGTGGTTTCGAAAACGGTTGGCTTATCAATTTGTTACGGTCTCATTTTGCCCGAACTTTATCGGTCTTTGCTTCCAGTGGACTTGACTTTGGTTCCCGCAGCCTTCAAGGCAACCGCGGGCCATGCACACAGGCAGATCTTGCTGCGTGCACGGGCTATCGAGAATCAAGCTTATGTCCTGGCGCCTGCGCAAGGCGGTGAACATCCCTCCGGCAGAAAAACGTGGGGACATTCCCTACTGATTGATCCTTGGGGTGAGATAATGTCATTTTTAACGTATGGTGAAGTATTGGTAATGTGTGAACTTTACTGCTCACGCTCGGACGAAGTCCTCCAAAACTTGCCAGCGCTTGAACACCGTGTCATAGGATTTTGATCAATTGATGAATGCTGTCGTTATGCCCGCCATGCAATCTGCGCAGTCCTTGTTGCTTGATCCCTGGGGCCTGTCAAATCGCGATTTTGATCGGGCGATTGGCGAGATCATGTTGCACCAAGTCGACTACGCTGACCTCTACTTCCAATACACCCGCAGTGAGGGGTGGAGCTTAGAAGAGGGCATTGTGAAGACGGGTAGTTTTTCTATCAGTCAAGGCGTGGGCGTCAGGGCAGTGTCTGGCGAAAAAACAGCTTTTGCTTATTCCGATGCGTTGTCGTCTGATGCTTTGATGAGTTCTGCGCGCGCTGTGCGCGAAATCGCTCGCGTTGGGCAAAATCGGCGTGTCCCGCCCATCGAAGTGGTGCCAGCGCATGCGCTTTACAGCGGTATTGATCCAGTAGAGTCGCTTCCTGCACAAGAAAAGGTGGCCTTGCTCGAGCGCATCGAGCGCATGGCGCGTCAACGCGACCCGCATGTGGTGCAAGTCATGGCGGGGCTGGGCATGGAGTATGACGTGGTGTTAGTGGTCGGTAGTGACGGGCGACAATGCGCCGATGTCAGGCCTTTGGTTCGTTTGTCTTTGACGGTAATTGCACAAAAAGATGGTCGTCGCGAGACCGGTCACGCCGGAGGCGGTGCTCGCACGGGTTTGGATTACTTCTCGGATGAGTTGCTGACTCAGTACGTCGAAAAAGCTGTTGGTGAGGCGCTGACCAATTTGCAAGCAAAAGCGGCACCGGCTGGTGAGATGACCGTAGTCCTTGGGCCTGGTTGGCCTGGGATTTTGTTGCATGAGGCGGTCGGTCACGGACTAGAGGGCGACTTCAACCGTAAAGGATCTAGTATCTTTGCGGGGCGAGTCGGCGAGCGTGTGGCCTCTAAGGGCGTGACGGTCGTTGATGACGGTACTTTGCCAGACCGACGCGGCTCACTGAACATGGACGACGAAGGCAACCCAACGCAACGCAACGTGCTGATAGAAGATGGGATTCTGCGTGGTTACTTACAAGACACCACCAATGCTCGCTTGATGGGTGTGGCACCAACGGGTAATGGCCGGCGCGAATCATTTGCGCACTTACCCATGCCTCGAATGACCAATACTTACATGTTAGCCGGCCAAGAAGAGCCAGAAGACATTATCAAATCAGTCAAGCGCGGCTTGTACGCCGCTAATTTTGGTGGTGGGCAGGTTGATATCACCAGCGGCAAGTTTGTTTTCTCTGCCTCAGAAGCCTACATGATTGAAGACGGGCAAATCACCTACCCAGTGAAAGGGGCGACCCTCATTGGCAATGGTCCCGACTCATTAACAAGGGTCTCAATGATTGGGCATGACTTGCAGCTTGATAGCGGGGTTGGCACTTGCGGTAAGGAAGGTCAAAGCGTGCCGGTAGGCGTGGGCATGCCCACGATTCGCATTGATGGTTTGACGGTTGGCGGCACCGCTTAAGTCGTTCTGAGTAACCATGACTCGCTGCGAATTGCTGCGATATCCTGACAAAAAGCGGGCTCGAAACATGATGCTCATTGTGGTTGAAACATTTTTCCATGTTAAATTCGAAACATGATTTTTAAACAAACTCGCCACTTTATGCTTTGGTTTTACTTTTTTGGCTTTGCACCGCAACTGGCGCAAGGGCATTCGAGACGTTTCTGAGTTCAAACCGAATCCCCAAACCGCCAGCCTAGCTGGCGGTTTTTTTTGGTTTGAGGGTTTCGAGTCATGACCATTCGTTTTTGGTTGGGCAATGGGTTATCCGTCATAAACAACTGAACTTTTATTGACTGCGAGTCAACTGACTAAAAGGAGTTAAGCGTGCCACACAACACTGATGATTTACGAATCCGAGAGGTTAAGGAATTAGCACCGCCTTCGCACACTATGCGGGAGTACCCTTGCTCAGAGCCAGTGGCCAGCACGGTCCATGATTCGCGTCAGGCACTACATCGCATCTTGCATGGCATGGACGATCGATTGGCTGTGGTTATTGGGCCATGCTCTATTCACGACACCAAAGCCGCCATGGAGTATGCCAACCGGTTGAAAAAAGAGCGCGATCGTCTACAGGGTGACCTCGAGGTTGTGATGCGCGTCTATTTTGAAAAGCCCCGCACCACAGTAGGCTGGAAGGGACTGATCAATGATCCCGATCTTGATGGCAGCTTCCAAATCAACAAGGGATTGCGTTTGGCCCGTCAAGTGCTGCTTGAGGTCAATAGCTTGGGCTTGCCCGCAGGTTGCGAATTTTTAGACATGATCACCCCACAGTACATTGCCGACTTGGTGTCTTGGGGAGCGATTGGTGCGCGCACAACGGAAAGTCAGGTGCACCGAGAGTTGGCCTCTGGTTTGTCGTGCCCTGTTGGGTTTAAAAATGGCACTGACGGTAGCGTGCGCATTGCCGTTGATGCCATGAAGGCAGCTTCCCAGCCGCACCATTTCTTATCAGTGACAAAGGGTGGCCACTCGGCGATTGTCTCGACTGTGGGTAATGAAGATTGCCACATCATCCTGCGCGGCGGCAAAGCCCCCAACTTTGATGCAGCCAGTGTCCAGGTGGCCTGTGAGGATCTTAGTAAAGCCGGATTGGCCCAGCGCGTCATGATTGACGCCAGCCATGCCAACAGCGAAAAGAAACCAGAAAACCAAACGGGGGTTTGTCACAATATTGCACAGCAAGTCGCTACAGGCGATACTCGCATCATTGGCGTGATGATTGAAAGCCACCTGGTCGGTGGCCGCCAAGATTTGGTCACGGGTCAACCACTGACTTACGGTCAAAGTATTACTGACGGCTGCATTGACTGGGAAAAGTCGGTGGCCGTTCTTGATGAACTGGCCCAATCTGTCCGAGATCGACGTTTGGCATTGGCCGCAACTGGCAAGTGAGATAAGCATGGGACACACACCGATCATTCAACGTTTGAGAAAGCCAGTGCCACCAGAGATGCTGGCCAAGCTTAAACAGCAGTTTGGCGATCGATTTTCTGTGGCCCATGCGGTCAGAGAGCACCACGGACGAGACGAGTCGCCTTATCCTGATATGCTGCCCGATGCCGTCGTCTACGCCCAGTCGACCGAGGACGTGGTGTTCGTGGTCAAAGCTTGCGCGGAACACGGCATCGCACTGATTCCTTATGGGGCGGGTTCATCACTCGAAGGGCACTTGTTGGCCATCGAGGGGGGGGTTTCGCTTGATGTTACGGGCATGAACCAAGTTGTGGCACTGAATACAGAAGACTTAACGGTAACGGTTCAGCCGGGCATGACGCGCAAGCAACTCAATGAGTTCTTGCGCGACTCGGGTTTGTTTTTTCCGATCGACCCAGGTGCTGATGCTTCTTTGGGTGGCATGGCTTCAACGCGTGCTTCTGGCACCAATGCGGTTCGTTACGGCACCATGCGTGAAAACGTTCTGGGTCTTGAAGTGGTCACAGCGCAGGGCAAGGTGGTGCGCACAGCAAGTCGCGCCAGAAAATCCTCGGCTGGCTACGACTTAACGCGTTTGTTTGTGGGTAGTGAAGGGACCTTGGGTGTAATCACTGAGGTGACTGTTCGTCTTTATCCACAGCCAGAAGCCGTGAGCGCGGCGGTATGCCATTTCTCAACCGTTCATGATGCCGTGTCAACTGTGATTCAAACCATTCAGCTTGGGGTCCCGGTGGCCAGGGTAGAGCTGATGGATGCCGATGCGGTGAGGGCTAGCAATATTTACAGCAAATTGACACTGCGCGAGACGCCACTGTTGTTGTTTGAGTTCCACGGCAGTCCCATGAGCGTCGAAGAGCAAGCGCAGACCGTGCAAGAACTCGCACGGGATAATGGTGGGATGGATTTTGAGTGGGCCAAGCAACCCGAGGATAGGAATCGACTGTGGACGGCTAGACACAATGCGTATTTTGCTGGGCTTGGGCTTCGGCCTGGTTGCCGAGCCAGTACGACAGATGTTTGCGTTCCCATTTCGCGCTTGGGTGAGTGCTTGGATGAAGCCACAAAACTGGTCGCCAAGGCTTCGTTTCCGACCACGATTGTCGGGCATGTGGGCGATGGCAATTTTCATGTGCTGATGTTGCTCGATTCAGAAAACGAGCAAGAGTGGCAAGAGTCTGAGCGACTAAACGAGCAACTTGTGGCCATGGCGATCGCCGCCGATGGCACTTGCACGGGAGAGCACGGTATTGGCTTGCACAAGCTTGACTTTATGCGCCAAGAGCACGGCGATGATGCGCTTGCGTTAATGTGGGCAATCAAACGAGCCTACGATCCCACTAATATCCTTAATCCCGGTAAGGTCTTGCCTGTGCTAGGGGATTCCCCTGCTTTCGGGTAATTCCTCTCTGGCGCCAAGTACCAATGACGCTACATTATGGGTACATCCTAACCGTAAGATTTTTAAACATGAATGCAAGCACTGAAGTCAGAGAATCCGCTTTGATGCGGGCCAGCTTCGACGAGGTTCTGCATGCCTTAAGAACGGTCTTGCCTGAGCACTGCATCTTGGCGCGCGAGGAGCAAATGCGTCCTTATGAGTGCGATGGCCTGTCGCTTTTTCGCGAGCTGCCGCTGATGGTGGTCTTGCCGGAAACTGAGGCGCAGGTGCAAGGTGTTTTACGCGCTTGTCAGCGTCTTAACCTGCCCGTCGTGACCCGCGGCGCGGGCACGGGCCTCTCGGGTGGGGCACTTCCCCATGCGCAAGGCGTCTTGCTGGGCATGTCTAAATTCAACCGCATCAAATCCGTTGACCCCATTTGCGCAACAGCTGTGGTTGAGCCTGGGGTTCGAAATCTGGCCGTCTCAGAGGCGGTGGCGCAGTATGGCCTTTATTATGCGCCTGACCCATCGAGCCAAATTGCCTGCACCATCGGTGGTAACGTCTCTGAAAACTCTGGTGGCGTGCACTGTTTGAAATACGGTTTGACCATTCACAATGTGCTCAAAGCCAGAGTGATCACGCTTGACGGGGAAATTCTGGAGTTGGGCTCTGAGGCGCCAGACGCACCCGGTCCTGATTTGTTGTCAGCCTACATCGGCTCAGAGGGTATGTTGGGTGTGGTGACGGAAGTCACATTGCGCTTGCTGCCCAAGCCGGCACTGGCCAAAGTGATTATGGCCAGTTTTGATGATGTTGAAACGGCGGGGCAAGCGGTTGCCGCCGTGATTGCCGCCGGCATTATTCCTGCTGGGCTTGAAATGATGGATCAGCGGGCCACAGAGATGGTCGAGCCGTTTGTCAAAGCGGGCTATGACACGGCTTCTAAGGCGATTTTGTTGTGTGAGTCCGATGGTACTGAGGTAGAGGTTGCTGAAGAAATTGCCCGCATGACAGCCGTCTTCGAGGGTGTTGGCGCCACGCGTATTCAAGTATCTGAGACGGAAGCAGAACGGATGCGCTTTTGGGCCGGTAGAAAAAATGCATTTCCAGCCGCAGGCCGAGTCTCACCCGATTACTACTGCATGGATGGCACGATTCCTAGACGTCATTTAGCAAAAGTGTTGCAGGCTATCGAGGTGATGGAAACCACCTACGGCTTACGCTGCGCCAATGTGTTTCACGCCGGTGACGGTAACCTTCATCCCCTGATTTTGTTTGATTCAAACATTGGGTCTGAAGTCGAACAAGCAGAAGCGTTTGGTGCGGCAATTCTTGAGTTGTGCGTTGAAGTCGGTGGCTCGATTACCGGTGAACATGGTGTTGGTATGGAAAAAATCAATCAGATGTGCGTACAGTTTGGGCGCGACGAGCTTGATATTTTCTTGAGTGTCAAACGCTCTTTCGATCCCGACGGCTTACTGAACCCGGAGAAAGTTATTCCAACGCTGGCTCGCTGCGCTGAGTACGGCAAGATGCATGTGCATGGCGGCAAACTGCCATTCGTCGATATCCCGAGGTTTTAACTCATGGATTACATCTTGTCTCGGTTGTCTGAGCAGGTGACGGCCGCACGTGCCAACTTTCGCCCGATTGAAATCGTTGGTGGTGGTACCAAACGTTTTTACGGTAACCCACCGTCCGAAACCACTGGCCAAGAGACGCTGCAGTTGCAGATGTCAACACTCACGGGTGTGGTGAATTACCAGCCCAGTGAGTTGGTATTGACGGCTTGGGCAGGCACACCGTTAAGCGATATTGAAGAAACCTTGGCCGAACAAAACCAGATGATGGCGTTTGATCCACCGTCGTTTGGTTCAGGGGCTACCATTGGCGGGGCCATCGCTGCCGGATTGTCTGGTCCGCTGAGTTTTGGGTATGGTCCCTTACGTCATTATGTACTGGGTACGCAACTGCTTGACGCCCAAGGGCGAATTTTGAAGTTTGGTGGCGAAGTCATGAAAAACGTAGCGGGCTACGACGTGTCTCGCTTGTTAACCGGCTCCATGGGGATGTTTGGTGCCATTGTGCAAGTTTCCATCAAAGTCATGCCCAAGCCATTGGTTGATCAGACGCTTTGTTTCGACTGCGGTGAACAGCAAGCGCTTGCTTTGTGTGAGACTTTGAGATCGAAGACTTGGCCGGTGAAAGCCGCCGCTTGGTTGCCTGCTGATAGCGGCGAGGTTGGTCAATTGGCGCTGCGTCTTTGTGGTGCACAGTCAGCGGTAAAACAAGCCACTGAGGTTTTGGGCGGTCAAGCGATTGACGAGACAGCAGCAAAGGCTTGGTGGACTGCTTTTCGCGATCAAAAGACATCTTTTTTGGCACAACAACCCCTTTGGCGTTTGGCTGTTAAAGCCCGAACGCCAGCACTCGACATTGGGCCGACAGCTTTTGACCTGGGTGGTGAAGTGCGTTGGGTTCAAGCCCAAGTACAACCCTCTGTCATCAGAAAAATGGCCAGTGATGCCGGGGGCCATGCCACCTTGTTTCGCTGGGATCGTGTGCAGCAAACGCCACCTGATGGGGTCTTTCAGCCCTTGGATCGAGCATCTATTGCCGTGATTAAACGTTTCAAAGAAGAGCTTGATCCCAAGTTTATTTTCAATGCGGGCCGCTTGGTAGCGGGTATTTAGGGAAACGATCCAAATGCAAACGAAGTTGGCAGCGTCAGTGAAAGACACCGCTTTGGGTCAAGAGGCCGACGAGATTCTCAGGCGTTGTGTGCACTGTGGCTTTTGCACCGCCACTTGTCCGACCTACCAAATCTTGGGTGATGAGTTAGACAGTCCCCGGGGGCGGATCTACCTGATCAAAGAGATGCTTGAAGGCAAAACCGTCACCAAGACGACCCAGATGCACTTAGACCGTTGCCTGACCTGCCGCAATTGTGAGACCACATGTCCTTCTGGGGTTGAGTATGGCAAGCTGATCGACATCGGTCGGCAGATGGTGGATCAACACATTGAGCGGCCTATGGCCGAGCGCTTTAAGCGCCAAGCCTTGCGCCA
This sequence comes from uncultured Burkholderiaceae bacterium, assembly GCA_963926245.1. Lineage (GTDB taxonomy): Bacteria > Pseudomonadota > Gammaproteobacteria > Burkholderiales > Burkholderiaceae_B > Algicoccus. The sequence continues at coordinate 13,316 of CAWUWI010000029.1, forward strand.
GACCATGAATGCCCCGTGGTTTGCGTCGGCCTATCGAATGGGGCAAATGGTCAGAAACTGGTTGCCGGCCGCCTTACAAAAGAAGGTTGTGGCCAAACAACCGAAAGGTCAACTGCCGACGACGACGTCGCACCATCCGCGGCAAGTATTGATGCTAAACGGCTGTGTTCAGCCCGGTATGATGCCCAACATCGATGCGGCCACGATCCGCGTTCTGGATAAGGTCGGTATTGGTTCGCAAGTGTTGGCGCAGTCGGGATGTTGCGGCGCGCTCAACTTTCACCTCGATGCGCAAGAGCAAGCACGCTCGCAGATGCGCACTAACATCGACGCTTGGTGGCCGTTGATTGATAGCGGAGCGGTTGAGGCAGTCGTCATGAACGCCTCGGGTTGCGGTGGGACTGTTAAGGAGTATGGGCATCACCTCAGGCTTGATCCGCTTTATGCAGAGAAGGCAGAGGTCGTGAGCGATCATGTCAAAGACATCGCCGAGATCTTGGCACCAATGGCCGATGTCTTGCGAGAAAAAATGAATACGGCGAATTTACCGGTGCGCACAGTGTTTCATCCGCCTTGCACGCTGCAACATTGGCAGGGTTTGCGACCCGTGAGCGAAACCTTGCTAAGTTCACTTGGTTTGGCGCTGCAGTCCTTTGAAGAAACGCATTTGTGTTGTGGTTCAGCGGGTGCTTATTCGGTGCTGCAACCCGAGATCTCAACAGCGCTCAGAGACCGTAAGCTTGGACACATTAACCAAGCCAAACCCGATGTTATTGTGTCTTCAAACATCGGTTGCATCGGTCACTTGCAGTCAGGTACCGACACGCCGGTTAAGCACTGGGTAGAGATAATTGATCAGGCGCTCTGAGCGAGCGTCTGATCAATATGCACCAGCCTGTTTTAACCCTAGTCCACGCCTTTGACCATCTCTTCAAGTACTTTCTTAGCATCGCCAAACACCATCATGGTTTTGTCCATGTAAAACAGCTCGTTGTCTAGGCCAGCATAGCCAGAAGCCATTGAGCGCTTGTTAACAATAATGGTTTTGGCCTTATAGGCCTCTAGGATAGGCATGCCGGCGATCACCGACTTTGGGTCGTTCTTGGCGGCGGGGTTCACCACGTCGTTGGCACCCAAGACCAGTACCACATCGGTCTGTGGGAACTCGCTGTTGATGTCGTCCATCTCAAAAACTTGATCGTAAGGCACTTCGGCTTCTGCAAGCAGTACGTTCATGTGACCGGGCATCCGACCAGCCACTGGGTGAATGGCGTACTTAACCGTCACCCCGTTGGCTGTTAGTTTTTCAGCCAGTTCTTTCAAGGCGTGCTGTGCGCGTGCCACAGCCAAGCCGTAGCCTGGCACGATAGTCACTGACTCGGCGTTACCCAGGAGGAATGCTGCGTCCTCTGGGCTGCCTGAGCGAACGCTACGAGCGCCCTGATCAGCCGCACTTTGGCCGTCATCGGTGTTGCCACCGAAACCACCCAAGATCACGTTAAAGAACGAACGATTCATGGCCTTACACATGATGTATGACAGAATTGCACCTGATGAGCCAACTAACGATCCAGCAATGATTAACATCGAATTGTTCAACGAAAAGCCAATGCCAGCAGCAGCCCAACCAGAGTAGCTATTGAGCATTGACACCACGACTGGCATGTCAGCACCACCAATTGGAATGATGATCAAAACCCCTAGCGCAAAGGCCAAGATCGTCATGATGACGAATGGTGTCCAATCTTGGGTCATCATGAACCAGATGCCAGCGGCGAGCATCAACAAGGCCAAGAACAGGTTCAGCATGTGCTGACCTGGAAACGACACGGGTGCGCCTTGGAATAACCGGAACTTGTAGCGCCCCGAAAGCTTACCGAATGCAATCACAGAGCCGGAGAACGTGATGGCACCGACGAATGTACCAATAAAGAGCTCTAATCGGTTACCCAACGGGATCGGGCCGCCCGGCTCAGCGATACCGAAGGCAGAGGCTTCAGCCACAATGGCTACCGCAATGGCCACTGCTGACAGACCAATCATGCTGTGCATAAAGGCCACGAGTTCTGGCATTTTGGTCATTTCGACACGCTTTGCCATAACGGTGCCAATGGTGCCGCCGATAACCAAGCCAAACACGACCCAAGCTAAGCCGACCGTTGCTGTGCCTTCACGTGCCAAGCTATAGATCAACGCAGCCGTGGTCAAAATCGCCAAGGTCATGCCGGCGATACCAAAGGCGTTCCCTAGGCGTGATGTGGTGGGGTGAGACAGGCCCTTGAGTGCTTGGATAAAACACACCGAGGCAATCAGGTAAAAGAGGGTGACGAGATTCATCGATATCATGCCGACTCCCCATCTTTTTTGGTGCTTTTTTGTTTCTTCTTAAACATTTCAAGCATTCGTCTGGTTACCAAAAAACCACCAAAAACGTTCACAGCAGCTAGGGCGACTGCAAAGACACCCATGCCGCGGGCTAAGTTGCCTTCGGTCAGAGCCGCTGCCAACATGGCGCCAACAATCACAATCGCAGAAATGGCATTGGTCACGGCCATGAGCGGCGTGTGCAGCGCTGGAGTGACGTTCCAAACCACGTGGTAGCCGACGTAGACCGCCAGCACAAAAATGATAAGGTTAACAATCGTAGGGTCAATGGTTTCCATTTCAATTCTTCCTTAAAACTTGATTGTTTTCACACATCAGGCAGGCTTGAACAATCTCATCATCACGGTTAATGGCGAGTTCGCCACCATTGGTGATCAACTTCAGGAAGTCCAGCAAATTGCGAGAGTAAAGCGCTGAAGCGTCAGTGGGCACCAATGCGGGCAGGTTGGTAAACCCCACGATGGCCACACCATTGATTTCAACGACTTGGTTGATCTGAGAGAGCGGGCAATTACCACCGCGTTCAATGGCAAGATCAACGATCACGCTGCCAGGCTTCATGGCGTGTACCGTTTCAGCACTAATCAGGTGGGGAGCTGGGCGACCGGGAATCAGTGCCGTTGTGATCACGATATCGGCCTGAGCGCAGCGTTGGGCAACAAGCTCAGCTTGACGTGCCATCCAAGCCGGTGGCATGGGCCTTGCGTAGCCACCCACGCCTTTGGCAATCTCTTTTTCTTCTTCCGTTTCAAATGGCACATCAATAAACTTGCCGCCCAATGACTCAATTTGTTCTTTGGCGGCGGGACGTACGTCAGAGGCTTCAACCACCGCGCCCAACCGTTTGGCTGTGGCGATGGCTTGCAAGCCAGCCACACCGGCACCGAGCACAACCACGCGGGCTGCTTTAAGCGTACCAGCGGCTGTCATCATCATTGGAAAGAGACGGTCGTATTGATTGGCCGCCAACATCACGGCCTTGTAGCCTGCTAAGTTTGCTTGTGAGGACAATACATCCAAGCTCTGCGCGCGGGTGATGCGCGGTGCGGCTTCGAGAGCGAATGCGATCAGCCCAGCACCTGCCATGGCCTCTAGGCCTTGGGCATCAAAGGGGTCAAGCATGCCTACTAAAACGCCGCCAGCTTTCATATGGGTTAATTCGGTGGCAGTGGGCGCCCGCACTTTTAAAACCAATGGGGCGCTTAGTGTCTCAGCGGCGTTTGTGAGCCGCGCGCCAGCGATTTCGTAGGTGTCATTACCAAACCGTGCCGCAAGTCCTGCATCGTGCTCAACGAGAACCTCATGGCCTGCTGTTATCAGTTTTTTGATTGTTTCGGGTGTGGCGGCAACTCGGGTTTCACCGTCTAGCGTCTCTTTCGGAATGCCGATTTGCATCGGTTTCTCCTTGTTTATTAAATATTTAACTTTTTTTTATTAGTTAAGGTTATACACCAGAGACGTACAATTCAAACCATGAAACCGTCAAATTTAAATCGTGGGCGTAAAGTTGTGGTTGGGATGTCAGGTGGCGTTGATTCGTCTGTTTCAGCTTGGCTACTCAAGCAACAGGGTTTTGAGGTGATCGGGCTATTCATGAAAAACTGGGAAGAGGACGACAACAGTGAGTATTGCTCGAGCCGGCAAGACTGGCTCGATGCCGTGAGCGTGGCCGATTTGGTGGGCGTTGATATTGAAGCTGTTAACTTCTCAGCCGAATACAAAGACCGTGTTTTTGCCGAGTTTTTGCGTGAATATTCGGCTGGCCGCACCCCAAATCCAGATGTTTTGTGTAATGCTGAAATCAAGTTCAAGGCTTTTCTGGACCACGCCATGAGTCTGGGCGCGGACCTGATTGCCACCGGGCACTATGCCCGCGTGCGCCAGAGCCCGGCCGACCCCAAGCGGTTTGAGCTGCTCAAAGGGCTGGATGCGACCAAAGATCAAAGTTATTTCTTACACCGGCTTAATCAGTCGCAACTTGCTAACAGCTGTTTTCCGCTCGGTGAGATCCCCAAAACTCAGGTTCGCCAGATCGCGCAAGAGATTGGGCTACACAATGCCGCAAAAAAGGATTCGACCGGCATTTGCTTTATTGGTGAGCGACCATTCCGTGAGTTTTTGAATCAGTACCTGCCGTCGGACCCAGGACCCATTAAAACGCTTGACCAAGAGATTGTGGGCACCCATCACGGATTGTCTTTTTATACTTTGGGGCAACGCAAAGGCCTAGGTGTGGGCGGTATTCGCCGTTATCAGCAAGCCGACGGTTCGGGTCCTGTCTGGTATGTCGCTAAAAAGGATCTGGCCTCAAACACGCTATATGTTGTACCCGAGCACGACCATCCTTCGCTATTGAGCCGCACCTTAAGCGCTCAGCAAAGCAGCTGGATCGCAGGCGTTGCACCGGCGTGCACGCTCGGCTACGGGGTCAAGACCCGTTATCGTCAAGTCGATACGCCGGCCTGCCTACAGCAGGTAGTTGCAACTGGGTTTGTGCTTGATTTTGAGCAGTCCCAGTGGGCGGTTACCCCAGGGCAGTCAGCTGTTGTTTATGACGGTGAGGTTTGCTTGGGTGGTGGCATTATCAACTGATTGGAGTCGGCAACCTGGTGGCTGCCGATTTGTGATGACCAGCTTGTTAAAAATTGATTAGGCCGCTGGCGGGCTGGTATTAATGAATGACTGGCGAGCGGCAACTTTTTCGTGGAGCTTGGCCAAATTGGGGTAGGTGATGCGCCAGTCAATGTCTGGAAACCTAAAGTCCAAATAGCCCAGCGCACAACCCACCGCGATGTCAGCCAACGAATAGTTCACACCAGTACAAAACAATTGCTCGCCCAAATCTTTACTCATTGTTTTTAGCGCAGCGTGGATCTTGCCGAGTTGGCGTTCAATCCAATCGTGGCTGATTTGTTCGGTAGGGCGCTGTTTTTCTTTCACGATCGTCACCCCAGCATCAAGCAAGCCATCGCCAAGTGCTTCCCAGCATTTGACGTTAGCGCGTTCCCGGCCACTTTGTGGAATCAAGCGGCTAACAGGCGAAAGCGTATCTAGATATTCAACGATAACGCGTGAGTCGTATAGGGACTCATTTTCTTCGATCAACAGGCAGGGTACCTTGCCGATGGGGTTGTGGCTCTGAATCTTTGTTGTAGGTTCCCAGACGTTTTCGACTTCAAAATCGTAATCGAGTTTCTTTTCTGCAAACACAATCCGGGTTTTGCGCACGTAGGGACTCGTGAGTGAGCCAATTAGTTTCATGGGGGTTTGGGTTTATCCGCAGTTTATAAATTTTAGGAGTCGAGATTTCTTCAAAATCACAACCAACCTTAGAGCTAAGTGTATAGCTTGAAAGCACCTCAGTTTGTAAATCGCGAGGTGATAAACTCGGGCATCGAAGAACTGTCGTTTTTTAGCCAACATTTACAAAAATTCACAACACATTACAAACCCATGACAACCAATCTTGAACTTCACGCTTTAACGGCGCTATCACCCCTTGATGGCCGCTATGCCAATCGTTGTGATGCGTTACGACCTTTGCTTTCTGAAGCAGGTTTCATGGCTCACCGTGTCGAGGTCGAGGTGGCTTGGCTAGAAGGGCTTGCACAAGAGGGGTTGCCAGAGATGGCGCCATTGAACGACTCAGCCAAGCAGCTGTTGTCGGGCTTGGTCAGTGAGTTCAAGGCAGAGGATGCCGGCAGCATCAAGGCCATTGAGAAAGTCACCAATCACGATGTTAAGGCCGTTGAGTACTGGTTGAAAGACAAGGTAAAAGGCGATCCCTCGTTGGCACAGGCCGCTGAGTTTATTCATTTTGCGTGTACATCTGAAGATATCAACAACACGTCGCACGCGCTGATGTTTACGCGTGCTCGGGACCAAGTTGTGGTGCCGGCACTTAATGCGCTTTTGGCGCAAGTGCGCGGCTTGGCCCTAGAGCATGCTGAGCAGCCGATGTTGTCGCGCACGCATGGCCAACCGGCTACGCCCACAACACTCGGTAAGGAGTTTGCAAACGTGAGCCACCGTTTGGCGCTTTGTATCGAGGCGATAAAAGCGGTCAAACCCATGGCTAAGCTTAACGGTGCGACTGGCAATTACAGCGCACACCTGAGCGCCTATCCTGATGTCGATTGGGCCCACTTCAGTCGCAAAGTGCTCTCCAATCTGGGCCTAGAACAAAACACCCATACGGTTCAAATTGAACCTCACGATTGGATGGCGACGCTCTTTGATGCCGTTGCTCGTACCAATACAGTGTTGTTGGATTTGAACCGTGACATCTGGGGTTACATCTCTCTGGGCTACTTTAAACAAAGACTGAAGGACGGTGAGGTGGGTTCCTCAACCATGCCGCACAAAGTCAACCCGATTGATTTCGAGAATTCAGAAGGTAATCTTGGTCTGGCCAACGCCATGTTGCGTCACCTCTCTGAAAAGCTGCCAATTTCTCGCTGGCAGCGCGATTTGACCGACTCGACAGTCTTGCGCAATGTTGGCGTCGCGTTTGGTTACTGTCTGGTGTCCTACGATGCTTGCGCCAAGGGGCTGGGAAAGCTAGAGGTCAACGCGGTTGCCATTGATGGTGACCTTGACGAGTGCTGGGAAGTGTTGGCCGAGCCCGTGCAAACTGTGATGCGGCGTTATGGTTTGCCTCAGCCTTATGAGCAGCTCAAGGCGCTTACCCGAGGCAAAGGTATCACCAAAGAGGCGCTTCGCCAGTTTATCGGTACGCTTGAATTGCCAGCAGCCGACAAGGAGCGTTTGTTGGAAATGTCACCGCGCACTTATCTCGGCCTGTCGGTGGCACTGGCCAAGCAACCCTGAGCGGTTATATTCAAATGATGGATTTTTTTCTATCGAGGTGGCCAACCTGGGCTCGCCTGAACTTTAAGGAGCTAATCATGAAGAAACCTTTTCTAGCGGCCGCTGTTCTGGCACTGACCGTACCGTTTTTCGCGGGCACCGCTAGTGCACAGTTTTTTGCCAAAGCCGAAGATGCTGTTAAGTATCGGCAAGGTGCTTTTCAGATGATCAAAGCGCATTTCAGTGCACTGCAACCTGTGATTAAGGGGCAAGTGCCTTATGACAAAGCCCGGGTGGCCGCCGAAGTGTCAGTGCTTGACGTGATTTCAACCTTGCCTTGGGCCGCATTTGGGCCAGGCACTGAGGGTGGTGACGCCCTGGAAGTGGTCTGGAGCGACACCAATGGATTCAAAGCTGCTCAGGACAAGTTTCTGGTCTCGCTCAAGCCACTAACGGCCGCTGCCCAAGAAGGAGATCTCAATAAGTTGCGTGCCGCTTTCGTTAATACCGGTGCGAGCTGTAAGGCATGTCACGATAACTTCCGCAAATAGGCGGCTATCCGAGGTTTCGGTTCTGAAAAGCGGTGCATAAGCGCAACACAGTACCTCAGGTCAGTGTTGCGCTTTGGTTTTATTTTCTCGGTTAATGGGTGTTTAAAACCCCATCGGCACCGACTTGGCCAAGTTCACCAGCCACCAGCCCAGCCAAACCAAGACTAGTATCAGTGCCAAGGCCCAGATTTTTAAACCCATTGTGTCGCGTGCTGCCACCGTATCGCTTGGCAAGTTCTCTGAGAGTACGTTACCCGTAATCATGGGGGGCACGAGCTGCTTGCCGCGAAAGGCGTAAATGGCAATGGCTACCAGGTGAACACCAACCAAGCCAAACAAAATATTTTCGTTCCATTTGTGAATGCTGGTTAAAAGCGCAGCCGTATTGCCTGAAACGAACTGATTTAATGGTCCTGAGGTAAGGATGTCATCGGTGGCGAATAAGCCCGTTCCGGCTTGTACGGCCACGACCAAGAGTAAAGCAATGACAGATAGACCGCCCAATGGGCTGTGGCCTGGCAGCGAACGCTCTTCCTGGTGTCGCAGGTAATGCCAGACAGTTCTGGGGCCCTTCACGAATGAAGAAAAACGGGCATAACGAGACCCCGTAAAGCCCCAAATCACCCTGAAAGTCAGTAAAAGTAGAGCTGTGACACCAAAGGGTAAATGCCAGTCCATCCAAGTGCCCCCGACTTTGACGGTGACAATGGCGCCAATCACTGCTGTCGCAAACAGCCAATGGAATAGGCGGGTGGGTAGATCCCAGACGCGTGTTAAAGCTTTATTGGGTGATTTCATACGCCAAGGATACTCAAAAATTGAAATCTGAATCGATTGTCAAAAAATGCTATGATCGCGGTCTTGAGATTGCCTAAATGGCGCATTAGCTCAGCTGGTTAGAGCGACGGAATCATAATCCGCAGGTCCCCTGTTCGA
>CAWUWI010000030.1:0-39637 GCA_963926245.1 uncultured Burkholderiaceae bacterium
TCTGAATGGTTTGGAACATGGAAAAGAAACAATGTCACATTAGCGTAACTGCAGTGCGCATGATGACCGAGAGCAAGATGCTGATGGAGTCATAAAATGAATTTAATTGCTACCCTCGAGCAAGAAGAGCTGGCACGTTTGACCGAAGGAAAAACCGTTCCTGAATTTGGTCCTGGTGACACCGTCGTTGTTAACGTGAACGTTGTTGAAGGCACCCGTAAGCGGGTGCAGGCCTACGAAGGCGTTGTTATTGCACGTCGTAACCGTGGTTTGAATTCTGCTTTCACGGTCCGAAAGATTTCTTCAGGTGAAGCAGTGGAAAGAACATTCCAGCTGTATTCTCCACAAATTGCATCGATTGAAGTGAAGCGACGTGGTGATGTTCGCCGCGCTAAGCTGTATTATTTGCGTGATCGCTCAGGTAAATCGGCTCGCATTAAAGAGAAACTCGTTCGTCGTTCAGCCGCCTAATTTTAGGCAGTAGCGAAACTGAGATACGCAAAAAAGCACCTTTTGGTGCTTTTTTGTTTTTTTTAGTGCTTGTTAAGAATGGTGGCATGAAACATGAGCAAATCGACTGATCGAATTGTTGCATCGGCTAGACCACGCCCGCGATTGTCGTTTGATCCAAAGACACAGCCGTGGCGGGTCTCAGACGCTGAGTTTTGTGTCATCCCGGCGGTGTCACTTCAACCATCATTTGTCAGACACGTTCTTAGTGCCTACATTGATCGCCCTCTGTTTCTACCTGACGAACGCAGTTTTGCGGCTTCTGCGGTGATTTCACCGCCAACAGAGGCAGCCGTTCTCGTGCCACTGGTGATGCGTGAAGGTGGCCTCACGGTGCTGTTAACCAAAAGAACAGATCACTTACGAGACCATGCGGGTCAAGTGAGCTTTCCTGGAGGACGGGTTGAAGCACACGACGACAGTCCGATAGCCACGGCATTACGTGAAACGTTAGAAGAAACTGGTCTATCGTCCGATCACGTTGATATTTTGGGGCGTCTACCGCGTTATTTCACTGGAACGGGATTTGCGATCACACCAGTTACTGGATTGGTGAAGCCCAATTTCACTTTGACCCTCGATACTTTTGAGGTGGCTCAAGTGTTTGAGGTGCCGCTGTCACATTTGACTGATCATCGTAATTACCGGTTTCACGAGGCAAAACTGCCAGACGGCCAGATCCGCCGTTATTACTCAATCGCTTGGGATGATTACTTTATTTGGGGTGCGACTGCTGCCATGCTCAGGGGCATGTATCAGGTTTTGGCTGAAGCTTTCTCTTCTAATAAGCGTCCGTAGAGTTGGTGCCGAATCGTGTCAATTAACCCTCTATCAAGGGCTGACAACACACCACAGCCGGGTTCGTGCTGGTGTGAGCAGTTGTAAAAACGGCAATGGCGCTTGTGCTCAACGAACTCAGGAAACCCCCGTTCAATGTCCTCTGGGCTTAGATGAGCCAAGCCAAACGCTTGAACGCCTGGTGAATCGATAATATCGCCTGCGCTATTGGGTAAGTGATAAAGGCGGGTAGTGGTGGTGGTGTGTTTACCAGCACCGAGTGCAATCGAATGCTCCTGCGTCAGAGCTCGGGCATTGGGTACCAAGGCATTTAAAATCGTGGACTTGCCCATGGCGCTTTGTCCAAGCAAAAGACTTGTCTTGCCATTCATAAACGGCATTAGTCGATCAAACACAACCGCCGTGTCTGTGGCGACCAATTCAACGATCGGAACGCCAAGCGACACGTAAGGGGCAAGACGGCTGCGGGCTTGGTCCACACGAGATCCAAGGTCGACTTTGTTTAGCACAATTACTGGTTCGACATCGGCCGCCCAAGCACCAGCGAGTGCTCGACCCAATAAGTCATCAGAAAACGTGGGCTCTACTGCTACGACAATAAATAGACGGTCAACATTGGCAGCAAACTGTTTGGTGCGCCATTCGTCTGACCGATACAGCAAGTTCTTGCGGGGGTGCACGGCAAACAGATAACCCTCGCTGTCACCATCTAGCGTGATGTCGACTGTGTCGCCCACGGTGGCTTCGTTTCGCTTGCCTTTTGGGTAACAGCGTCTAACGTCACCACTGGATAGTTCTACGTCATAGTGCCGGCCATGAGCACCTATGACAAGAGCACTAACAACTTGTTCGCTCATGCTGGTACAAGCTGTCTAATGCGAATACTGGCTGGTGGGTGGCTGTCATAAAATGCGGAATGCAAAGGGTCTGGTGTTAGTGTTGCGGCGTTGTCGTCGAACAATTTTACCAATGCCGACACAAGATGTTTCGCCTCGCTTTGTTTGGCAGCAAACTGATCCGCCTGGAACTCGTCTTTGCGTGAGAATCCGCTTATCAGCGGTGTCAAAGCAAAAGTGAAGACAGGCAAAACAAGGAAAAAAAGCAATAGTGCCATGGCGTCGTTACTGGCCGATAGATGCAGTGTGGCACCCAGTCCTTGATAAAACCATGCCTCAGTCGTAACAAAACCCAGCATAGCAAACATAATCAATGAGGCGGTGAAAGAGAAAATAAGCCGCTTAACAATGTGCTTATGCTTGAAGTGGCCCAACTCGTGTGCAAGCACCGCTTCGATTTCGTCGGGTGAGAGTTTGGTCAAAAGCGTGTCAAAAAAAACAATCCTTCTGGACTTTCCAAAGCCTGTGAAGTATGCATTGCCATGGGCTGAGCGTTTGGAACCATCCATGACAAAAAGCCCTTGAAGGGCGAAGTCGCATCGCTTAGCCAAGGATTGGATACGGTCTTTAAGCGTTGGATCATCAAGCGGTGTGAATTTGTTAAACAGTGGCGCAATCCACATCGGAAACACCAGCATCACCAAAAGGTTAAAAATAGCCCAGCTGGCCCAAGCCCAAAGCCACCAAAACGTACCAGCCGTTTGCATCAACCAAAGAATAAGAAGCAGCAATGGCAGGCCCAAAAGCAACGCCAAAACCAACCCTTTGGCTGTGTCCGCTATAAAAAGAACCGGTGTCATGCGGTTAAAGCCGAATTTGGCTTCAAGCTTAAACTGTCGGTATATCGAGAAAGGCAATTGCAGGGCGCTGAGCATTGCCACCACTGCGGCAATCAGAGTCACTTGTCGAGCAAGATCGTTGGATATGAGCGCCATGAGTTGCGCATCGAACCAAGCGAGTCCGCCACCGAGCGTGAGCCACAACAAAACCACGACATCAAACAGTCCCGCAGCCATTCGAAGACGAGTGCGTTCAATGGTGTAGTCGGCCGCGCGTTGGTGACTGCGCAGTCCGATTTTTTCGATAAACGCCTCAGGCACTTGATCACGGTGGGTTACAACGTGTGATATCTGTCGTGTGGCGAGCCAAACACGCACAGCAGCGCCGGCGAGTAGAAAGACTAAGAAGAGAATCGTTAGCGTCGTGGCAGTCATGTGAGAAAATAACGAAAATTGAATATTCAGTATCAGGTTAGTGCCTCGTTTTTATTTTAAGGCAGGTGAGTCAGTCTACCCCATCATTTTCCACGGATGCACCCGTTAACTCCGATCACCCATAGGTTGATGCCATGAAGCAACGTCCAGAAACAATTTCTCCAGCAGCTATCGCCTCGCCGGTTCGTTCCGAAATGAGAATGGTGTGGGTCGACATGGAGATGACTGGTCTTGATCCAGAAAAAGAACGCATCATAGAAATTGCCGCCGTTGTGACTGAGCCCGATCTAACAATTGTGGCTGAGGCGCCGGTTTTGGTGATTCACCAATCGGATGAATTGTTGCAAGCCATGGACAAATGGAATCAATCGACCCATGGCAAAAGCGGCTTGACTGAAAAGGTCAAAGCATCGATCCTTGACGAGGCTCAAGCCCAAGCCCAGTTGATTGAATTTTTGTCTCAGCACGTTCCGCCTGGTAAGTCGCCACTGTGTGGTAACACGGTTAGTCAAGACCGCCGGTTTATGTTTAAGTACATGCCAGGTCTAGAGGCTTTTTTTCATTACCGAACAATTGATGTCAGCACCATCAAGGAGTTAGCGAGACGCTGGCAGCCCGCATTGCTCAAAGGGTTTGAAAAACACAGCAAGCACGAGGCCTTGGCTGACATCCACGAGTCGATCGAAGAATTGCGCTACTATCGCAAACATTTTATCAAGGTTTAACGCGGCCTTGTTGCCCTTGCACTTGACGGCGTTTTGGTTTAAGACGCACGATGTATTGATACCAACCGAACAACAGCATAGCGGACAAACTCAGTCCTACTGCTGCCATAAGCCACATGGTGGCAGCTCCTGCCGGGGCATCTGACAAAATTGCTTGTCGCACAGGTTCCATGAACCCTTGGCCAGGACCAAAACCCAAGTACCACCCACCGCCCAGACCGATCAAAGATAACGCCAGGGTTTGCAGTACCAAGGGCACCATGGCGATTTTGTGAGCGCGTAGTAGATAGACGTTGGCGCAATGCATGGCGTCAATGACGTGAAACCAAGGCAGAATCACCAACAAAGACAAGGCGATCGTTGCAACAGCTGGATCGCTGGTGTAAACGGACACGATTTCTACTCTGAAAAAAAATAACACCAAAGCCGTGATCATGGCGCCAGTGAAAGCCACGGCTAGCCCTGTCATGCCGGTTCGGTGGGCCAGCTCGTCATTCTGTGCACCGAGAGCCTGAGCAACCTGAGATGCAGTCGATAGCCCAATAGCCAGCGGCATCATGAAGCACAAGGCTGCCAAGTTAGACATGATTTGGTGGCCGCCGATGATGGTTGTGCCTTCGCGTGCAATAAAAAGTGCCATAAAGGTAAAAGCGGCCACTTCGACCACGTACGAGGCACCCATGGGAATCCCAAGTTTTAGGATTTCAGTGATGCCTTTTAGGTTGGGCCGTCGCCATTTCAAATCAAATTGACGGTAAAAAGGTTGGCGCATGATCCACCACAGACCAATGCCCAGGCTTAGCCAATACACAATGCTTGAGGCAATACCTGCACCCACCACGCCAAGCTCAGGGGCGCCTAAGTTGCCAAAGATCAGCACCCAGTTCAAAAAAGCCTTTACCCCAATGGCGACTAAGTTGATCATCATGATCATCTTGGGGCGTGAAACGGCGTTGGCCATGGCGTAGATGGCGCGAAACATCAGCGCGGCAGGCAGTCCAAATGTCAGGGCTATCAAATACCCACCCAAGCGCTCGCGCACGCCAGGGTCAACGGGGCCGGAAAATGAGAGCCACAAATCAGGGAAGCTCAGCACTAGCCCACCAAAAACGGACAAAATAATTGACACCCAAAGCCCTTGGCTGAAGGCTTGACCGATTTCACCGTATCGTTTCGCCCCAAAAGACTGGGCTTGAATGGGTATCAAGGCATGCATCACGCCCATCAAACCAATAAAGACGGTGATGAACACGGCAATCCCTAAAGCTAGCGCGGCCAAATCCTTCGGGCTGGCATGCCCTGTCATGGCAGTGTCGAGTACGCCAAAGGCAATGCTGGCCCATTGACTGATAAGGATTGGCCAGGACTGTTTGAGGATGCCGCGCAAGGGTATTAATTTGCTGGTTGACTGTGCTGGTGCCGACGTTGTTGTCATTGGGTCGGTTTGATCTCAAGCAGGCGGTAGCGGTCGAAGCGGTCAGCCCCTCTGGATCCTGTCCAAAGGGTGCGGGCGTTGGTGTCAAAGCCCGCGTTACCGAGTTGCAAGCGTTCGGCTGTTGTTTGTTGCAGCATCAGCGGGCAGGCTGTGTTTCGTGTCACTTCAATACGATCAAAAACGTAGAGCGATGCTTGGGGGCCTATTGCAAGGCCTGTGCCCTGAACGCACAGTGGTCGGCCAGCTTCGATTTGTGCCTGAGTGATTACGAACTTGAGCTCAGTCGACATGGTTCGGTAGCTGCGCACATAGTCGACCGTTGGTAGCCACAACAGTACCAATAGGACCCAAGTGCTGGTCAGTCCGGCAGCGCAAAGTAAAGCACCTCGCCATGCCATTTTGGGTTGAAGCTGCAATCGCCAGAGAATAACCAGTATCCAAGCGGTGCTAATAATCAAAGCCATGGCAACAGCACCACCCGAAAATGCGCCGTCGTAACCCACTGTTTGTCGAGCAATATTGCGTGCCATGCCTGAGGGCCAGCCTGTTTGTTGCGCGATCCAACCAAGCCAAACCAAGAGGCCCGAAACGGAAAAGCACATTAGCGCAAACCAGTCGACGGCATTGACGGCGCCACGGCGTAGCGTTGGCACCGAAAACGCAGCCAACATGGCACATGGCACTGCCAATGCCAAGTATGCTAACTCTCCGGCTTTTGGTGTTAGGGCGATATTGATTAACTGCGCAAGCAAAAAGGCCGTTGGGATCCAAACATGTGGTGATCTAAAGTGATGCCGCCAATTCCAAATTGCGATCAGAACGAGTGGCCAAGTTGGCCATAAAAACCAAGGCAGGTCTCTAAGAGTCTTGAAGTATTCGTTTAAAAAGCGCCAACCAAATTGGGGCTGGTTCCAAAACCACCACTCACGTGCCCAGACAGGGTTGATGTGATGAACCGCTTGGAACCAAATCCATGTAAAAAATAAGGCCAGCCCCAACCCTAAAATTGCCCAAATGCGATATCGCGCCCCAACGCGAGGATTTGCCAACACCAAAAGCGATCCCAGGAGAAGCGGTAAACCGCCTATGCTTCCGTTGGACAGAAAGCCGCCGGCTAGAGCAAAGCAGAGAAGGCCGGCCCCCTGAAACGGCTTTTCATTGAGTCGTATGGCGCCCAACAAAGCAATGGTTTGGCATGCCAGCAACACGGGTGCTTGAGATGTTTCATGAGTGCGCAGAAGGATACCAACCGTCGCAATCAGAAAAAGCACGCTGATATCAGCCAGCAGACGCCCATATTGGGCTTCTTTAGGTTCGCCACCGAAAGGCAGCGCCAGTGGTTGCGCTTCAGCCCGGCGTCCGGCCAGATAAGTGGCATACCAGAGGGCGGCTAGCGAAATTAATAACCACGTAAATGTGGTCAGTCGCGCGGCCACAATTTCGTTCATTACCGGACTGAGAATGGTCACAAACAAGGCGCCAGCCCAAAGGGGCAATGGTCCCAATTCGGGTACAGGCATCTGTCCAATGTGTGGGAACAGCCAAGTCCAGCCCCCTTGTTCAACAGCTGTCACCATCGAGGCTAAGACAACGACGTCCTCAGTCTTCCAAGGGTCTCGAGCAAAAAGGCCGAGAAGCGCATACAGCAAAACAACACCCACTAGGACCAGTGTCGGAAGACGCGAAGTGGCGAGGGCTGTCAGTCTGGCGGGTGTTGGCGGATTTGGTTGCACGAATTTGCTTGGGTTTTGCCGCATTAAGAGGATCGTTCGATTTTACGCGTTTTGGTAGATGACAAGAGCCTTCGCAGTGCTGTCTGCGCAATTCGGGTTGACAAACAAAAAAGCGGGCAACCCATGGGCTGCCCGCTTGAACCGACGTAAGACTACATTTATTCGGCCGCAGGTTTGCCGCGCGTACCGGATGTGCGTGCGAAACGTTGACGGAACTTCTCAACGCGACCTGTTTCAACCATACGTGTCTGTGCGCCGGTAAAGAAGGGATGTGACTCAGAAGTCACATCACACTTGAATAACGGATAACTAACGCCATCGATTTCGGTCTTATCACGGCTCGACAAGGTCGAGCGGGTGATAAAGGTGTTGCCGGTTTGCTGGTCAAGAAACACAACATCACGGTATTCGGGGTGAATGCCTTCTTTCATGGTCTTTCCTTTTAGTCCCACTCCCAAGTCCGCTGATTTCGCGTTCAGGATCAAGTAGGCGCTGTATGGCCGTTTTCCGGCTGCTGTTTAACTGTTTTACCAAAACATTTGTATCATTCTATCCGCTCGACCAAATTAATTGGCGAAATCGAAAGCCACATTGGTATATGTAATCATCAACATAACTTATGACGCTACGGTAGAAACATAGCCGCATATTGTAGGGTTAAAGCCGGCTGATGGCAAACGATAGTCTGGTAAGGTGTTATTCAAATTAGCGTTCTATTGAGGAAATGCGGGACAAATGAGGAAATCGCCAACCCCGAAAACGCAAGAATTGGATATCCCTGCGGTGTCTGAGCAGGATGGCGTGCGTTACTTGCATTTTGATTCGCCCTGGGTGCAGGGGGCTATGGCTATTGACAAGCCCGCCACGCTGACATTGTCTTACACCCAGCAAATGATGGCCTGGTTGCTCTTTTTAGAGCCTGCGCGCGACCGTTCAATCGGCCAATTGGGCTTGGGTGCGGGGTCGTTGACGCGATTTTGCAATAAACACTTACCAAATTCCCAGATTGTTGTTGAGCGCAACCCTGCTGTGATTGCGCTATGCCAACACTATTTCAAACTACCCAAAAATCGTCGGCTTAATGTCCTGCAGGCAGACGCCCAAGCGTGGGTGGGCGCCCCCGAAAACCGCGCAAGTCTCGCCGTTCTTATGGTGGATTTGTACGATACCCAAGCCCAGGGCCCGGTGTGTGGCTCTTTGTCGTTTTACCAAGCCTGCGAAAGGGTCCTTGAACCACCGGGCATACTCAGCGTCAATTTGTTTGGCCACCACAAAAGCTTTGCAGACAATCTGATGAGCTTGAGGGCGGTCTTTGGCGAACGACTGGTGGTTTTGCCGCCATTGCCGGAAGGCAATCAGATCGTATTGGCATTTAAGGGGCCAATAGCACGATTTACCCGCCTTGACTTGTTTAAACGGGCGGACTGGCTAGAAGAAAATTTTCAGTTGCCCGCACGCCGATGGGTACGTGCAATGGGTAAGATGAACTCGATTTAATCGGCATTGTCCTTTTTAGTTTGGGAAAACAGACCAATGGCAAACCTTTACACCGTGTTGAGCGAGAAATTTTTAGTCAATCCCTCGCGTATTGCACTAAAAACCCCTGATAAAACATGGACTTACAAACAACTGCATGACATGGTGGGCCAAATGTCAAACTGGCTCGATTCACTGGCGCTAGCGCCAGGCGACAGAGTGGCAGCGCAGGTTGAAAAAACACCACAAGCTTTAGCGCTTTACTTGGCAACGGTTCGGGCAGGATTCGTTTACTTGCCACTAAATACGGCTTATCGAGCATCAGAGATCGCTTACTTTTTAGAAAACGCCAAGCCAGCTGTCTTTGCCTGTGACCCAAACCATTTGGATTGGGTTGAACCGCTCAGTACGCAATGTGGGGTAGCGCACATTGCGACACTGGACGCGCACGGGCAGGGCAGCCTGATGGTGAACCTCGACATTTTTGAGTCAAATTACTTGGATGCCAGCAGCCGGGATGACGATTTGGCTGCGATTCTTTACACCTCAGGCACGACCGGGCGCAGTAAGGGGGCGATGCTCACACACCGTAACCTTGTCTCCAATACTCAAACGCTCAACGGTTATTGGGGTTGGCAGTCAGAGGATGTGCTGCTTCATATGTTGCCCATTTTCCATATTCACGGTCTTTTTGTGGCCTGTCACGGGGCTTTGTATGCCGGTGCCCAGATGGTTTGGTTGCCCAAGCTCGATATCAATACGGCCCTTAAGTACCTCCCAGACTGCACCATCATGATGGGTGTACCAACATATTACGTGCGACTTTTGTCTGAACCGGCGTTTGATCGCAAGCTAACTAAGCAGATGCGCCTCTTTGTGTCAGGCTCGGCACCGCTATTGGTTGATACCTTCCAAGCGTTTGAACAACGCATGGGCCAAGCCATCTTAGAGCGTTACGGTATGAGTGAAACGGGCATGTTGACCTCTAATCCTTACCAAACCGAAAGTGAGCAGCGTATCGGTTCAACCGTGGGGCAGCCACTGCCTGGGGTTGACGTTCGTGTTGTTGATGACAACCAAAGTACTTGCGCACTCAATGAGGTGGGTCATATTCAGGTCAAGGGTCCGAACGTTTTCGTGGGTTATTGGGAAATGCCAGAAAAAACACGCGAAGAATTCACCGCTGATGGTTGGTTTAAAACCGGCGACTTGGGCCGCTGGGGTGGAAAAACTGCTCAGGGTCAAATCATACCGGCGCATTATCTTTCCATCGTCGGGCGCAGCAAAGACCTGATTATTTCTGGGGGGTTTAACGTCTACCCGAAAGAAATTGAAACGATCATCGACGATATGGCAGGTGTGTTTGAGTCCGCCGTTATTGGTTTGCCGCACGCTGATTTTGGTGAGGCTGTGGTTGCTGTGGTGGTGGCCAAGGCGGGTTTTGCTATCGATACCGAGCAGTTGCAGCAACAACTCAAACGAACCCTGGCCAATTACAAAGTCCCTAAAGAAATCCATCTGGTTCAAGCGCTGCCGCGCAACGCCATGGGCAAAGTGCAAAAGAACCTTTTACGAGAGCAGTTTAGCCACTGACCGTGGTACATTTATCTGCTAACCGTTGGACACTGTCATGCGCAAAATACTGCAGAAAGTTTGTTTGTTACCGCTGCTAGCGATCCTTGTTGGGTGTGCTTCAGGGTCGAACATTCGTAGCGATGTCGATCCGCAAGCGGATTTTGCCCAATATCGGTCGTTTGCGTTTGCAAACCCCTTGGGAACCGATAAAGCCGGATATACAACGATCCTCACCGAACGCTTAAAAGCCGCGACGCGATTGCAAATGGAGCAACGTGGGTACGTGTACGACGAGAAGGCGCCAAACTTGCTGGTGAACTTTCTGACCCAAGTGAGCAATAAATCAGAATACATACCGCCCCCGCCAATGCCTTGGGGTGCCAATTACTATGGTTACCGGATGGGGTTTTATGGCCCATGGGCTGGATATCAGTTTCCGCCAGAGGTTATTCAATATACTCAGGGCGTGCTGAATATTGACTTGATTGATTCCAATAAAAAACAGATGGTTTGGGAAGGCGTTGCGACCACGGTTATCAACGACATCGACCAAGCCTCAAGGGAAGCTTTTATTGCGCCTTTAGTCGCTGATATTTTTAAGCGATACCCCTTTGTGGCTGGTTCAAAAATGCTGCACCAGTCCAAGCAGTAAAAGCCAGCTTTTGGTTTTTTTGCGCGCGGGTTTCAACGTTATTTGAAAAATGCTGCGCATCGAGCTCAGGTATGTTGCAACGCGCACTTATCTCTGTAATGCCAGTCGTTGCTCTGGGGCGATACGGTTCTCAGTGCGTATCAATTGCTGTTTTAAAAAGGTTTTTTGGCTCACCATGATTGAACTAGGCGTAAATATTGATCATGTGGCAACGCTACGGCAGCAACGCCACGTCAGCTACCCCGATCCGATCGAAGCGGCAGTTAGGGCTGAGCAGGCGGGCGCTGATTTAATTACCCTGCACCTGCGCGAAGACCGTCGGCATATCCAAGATGCGGACGTTTACGCCATGCGCCCTCGCTTGCTGACCCGAATGAATTTAGAGTGCGCAGTCACCGATGAAATGTTGGCCATTGCGCTGGACGTGAATCCTGACGACGTTTGCTTGGTCCCAGAAAAAAGGACGGAACTGACCACAGAGGGCGGTCTAGACGTTGTCAAGGGATTCAAAGCAGTCCATGCTGCGGTCTCGTTGCTGCAAGACGTAGGCATTCGTGTGTCGCTTTTTATCGACCCGGACGCGGCTCAAATACAGGCCTCTATTGAGACCGGTGCGCGAATCATTGAATTACACACTGGCGCTTACGCAGAGGCTCGCGACGTGCCAACATTGGTTAAAGAGATAGATCGGCTCAAAGCAGCGATCGCGCTTGCCATTGCCGCGGGTTGCCGCGTCAATGCGGGGCACGGGTTGCATTACGGTAATGTGGCGCCGATTGCCGCGCTGGCGGGTATTGCAGAGCTCAATATTGGTCACGCTATCGTGGCGCGCGCGGTCTTCGATGGCTGGGAGAAAGCCGTGCGGGATATGAAAGCGGTCATCATACAAGCAGCGTTGGCGGGCCAACGCGGACAATCGATTGACTTGTCAGGTTGTTGCGCATGAGCAAAAAGCCAAAGAACAATTCGAAGTCAAACATGCACACAAAGCCGTTAAAGTCACGCCGCGGCCCGGTCATGGTCGATGTTCAGTGCATGGCACTAACGGGCGAAGACCGTGATCGTTTGATGCACCCACTGGTTGGGGGTGTCATATTGTTTGCCAGAAACTTTGAAAGTCGAGAGCAGCTGACTAAGTTAACGCGACAAATACACCGGCTAAAGCGTCCTCGTTTGCTGATAGCAGTCGACCATGAGGGTGGGCGAGTACAGCGATTTCGTGGTGACGGCTTTACGCACCTGCCTGCCATGGCGCAACTCGGTCAGTTGTGGATGAAAGAGCCCTTGCGAGCGATGTCCATCGCCACCAGTGCCGGTTTGGTGTTGGCTGGAGAGCTTCGGGCTTGTGGGGTTGATCTCAGCTTCACGCCAGTTCTAGATTTGGACTACGGTGTCAGTGAAGTCATCGGTGATCGGGCTTTTCACCGTGATCCTCGTGTGGTGGCAATGTTGGCGCGTGCTTTGGTGCAGGGCATGTCGATGATGGGCATGGGGTCTTGCGGCAAGCACTTCCCCGGTCACGGTGCCGTGACTCAAGACTCGCACCATGAAATTCCTGTTGACCCACGCACCCTCACTCGCATTCTGAACGAGGATGCTGCCCCCTACATGTGGCTGGGCAACATGGTGATTCCATCTGTGATGCCAGCGCACGTGATTTATCCCAAAGTGGACGATCAGCCAGCCGGGTTCTCTCGGCGCTGGATTCAAGAAATATTACGACAGCGATTGGGCTATGACGGGGTGGTGTTTTCTGATGACCTCACCATGGAAGGTGCCCGCGTGGCAGGGGACATAACCGCCCGAGCGCAGGCTGCACTCGGGGCGGGTTGCGACATGGTTCTTGTTTGCAATCGCCCGGACTTGGCCGACGAGTTATTGCACCGGTTGACCCACGAGAGCAAGGTTGAGTCTGTTGCGAGGATTGAACGCTTGATGCCCAAGATGAAGACCATGCGATGGAACGTTTTAATGGACTCACCAACCTATCAACAGGCACTCAGCGCTGTAAAGACACTGGATGAGCGAGCCTGAAGCGGTATTTGATCTAAAGACATTCTTGGTGGGACTGCCTCACTTGCCAGGAGTCTACCGGCATATTGATGTGAAGGGTGAAGTGCTTTACGTTGGTAAAGCCCGTGACCTCAAAAAGCGTGTCAGCTCATATTTCCAAAAAACTGGCCATGGTCCTCGTATCGCCCACATGGTGGCACGGGTTGTGCGGGTCGAAGTCACGGTCACGCCCTCAGAAACCGAGGCGTTGTTACTTGAAAACAACCTGATCAAGCGCTTAAAGCCGCGCTACAACATTCTGTTCAGAGACGATAAGTCTTACCCCTATTTGATGGTTTCAGCCCATGATGTGCCGCGTATGTTGTATTACCGTGGCTCAACGCAACGGGCAGGTGTGTTTTTTGGTCCTTACCCCAATGCTTGGGCCGTGCGCGAGACGATGCAGGTGTTACAGAAGGTTTTTCGCCTTCGCACCTGTGAGGACTCTGTCTATGCCAACCGCACACGCCCTTGTTTGCTGTATCAAATCAATCGCTGCTCTGGGCCGTGTGTGGATCACATTACCCCTCAGTCCTACGCTCAGGATGTCGCGCGTGCGACCCAATTTCTGAAAGGCCAAACGCGGCAGGTGCTCACTGACATCGAGCAACGTATGCAACAGGCTGCTGAGGCTCAAGCCTTTGAGAAAGCGGCACAACTCAGAGACCAGATGAATGCGTTGTCGCGGGTGTTGCAGCAACAGACCATGGAAGAAAGCGATGGTCAAGACACGGATGTGATTGCTATTGCCATGGAGGCCGGTAAAGCTTGTGTCACCCTTGCCATGGTGCGTGGTGGGCGGCACTTGGGTGATAGGGCTATTTTTCCGGCGCACACCGATGGCGATACGCCTGCCGACATTCTTGAGGTGTTTTTGGCGCAACACTATGTAGACCATACGTTACCGAGCATTGTGGTGACATCAACGGCGCCGGCCGACGAGGCGTTGATTGATTTATTGGCCATGGCCGGTAAAACCAAAACACGATTGTTAACACGACCTCAAGGTGTTCGACGTGCCTGGTTAGAGCAGGCGGCGCGCAATGCCGCCCGGTCATTGACGCGCGCATTATCCGAGGGCGGGGCACGTGAATCACGGACATTGGCTCTGGCGCAAACGCTGGGTTTAGACACTGATGAAGAGGCACTGAACGGCCTACACATTGAGTGTTTTGATATCAGCCACACTGCCGGTGAGGCCACACAGGCCTCTTGTGTGGTGTTTCGTCAGCACGACATGCAACCCTCGCTCTACAGACGCTACAACATCGCCGGCATTACCCCGGGTGATGATTATGCGGCGATGCGGCAGGTGCTGATGCGCCGGTACGCCAAAGTGGCCGATGGGGATACCCCACTACCAGACCTCGTCCTCATTGACGGCGGTAAGGGTCAAGTCTCGGTGGCCCGAGAGGTCTTTGAAGAGTATGGACTTGATATCGTTCGTTTGGTGGGTGTGGCCAAAGGTGAAAACCGTAAAACGGGGCTGGAAACGTTGGTTTTTGCAGACGGCCGTGAGCCTGTGGCTTTGGGCCTGTCCTCCGCGGCACTGTTATTGATTGCACAGATACGCGACGAGGCGCATCGATTTGCGATCACCGGCATGCGCATCAAGCGGGCTCGGGCTCGGCAGTCTTCGCGACTAGAGGATATCGAAGGCGTGGGGGCTAAGCGCCGGCAGCGGTTGTTGAATCGGTTTGGTGGTTTTGGTGGCGTGAGTTCGGCAAGTGTCGAGCAACTCACCTCTGTTGAAGGCATTTCTCCAGAACTGGCTCGACGCATCTACGATGTACTCCATCAAGCTTAAGCTAACAGTTCTCGAGTAGCATATAACTTATGCCGCTGAATATACCCATCGCTTTGACTTGGCTACGTATCGCCATCATCCCATTTTTTGTTGGGCTGTTTTACCTGCCCGAAGCGTTACTTTCTCCACCACTTCGTGATGCCATCGCCGCTTGGTTGTTTATTTTGGCGGCTTTAACCGACTGGTTTGATGGCTGGTTGGCCCGACGCTGGAATCAGACGTCCTCGTTTGGTGCTTTTCTTGATCCCGTTGCTGACAAACTTATGGTCTGCGCAGCCCTTTTGGTGCTGTTGCATCTTGACCGAGTTGGCAGCTTGATCGCTTTGGTAATTATTGGTCGTGAAATCGCCATCTCAGCTTTGCGCGAGTGGATGGCTCAAATCGGTGCGAGTTCGAGTGTTGCTGTTCATTGGTTGGGTAAATTTAAGACAGCCGCTCAGATGGTGGCGATTCCCTGTTTGCTGCACTATCAAGACTGGTTTGACTTGCCTGTATTGCTAATTGGTCAGGTTTTGATTGTTGGGGCGGCCTTGTTGACCGTGTGGTCGATGCTCTACTATCTTAAAAAAGCGTGGCCAGAGATTGCGGCTCGTACATAACAACCCTTGCCGGAATGATCGTCCATGAGCCAATCAGCGACCTTAGACAGCGGCTTTAAACCGAATTCGCCCGCCTTGCCACCATCCGATCGAAAGCGTGACTGGATGACGATCGCCATTGTCGGTTGTGCACATGGCAGCTCACACTTTTTTCAACTGGTCATACCAAGCCTATTTCTGCCGCTCGGTGTCGCTTTTGGGCTGGACTTTGCGCAGCTTGGGTTTTTGATGACCATGTTTTTTGTGGTTTCGGGTTTCTGCCAAGTGGCTGCAGGTTTTATCGCTGATCGCGTTGGTCCACGACCCATTTTGTGGTTTGGGGTGGCTGGGTTTGTGGTAGCGGCAGTGCTGTTGGCAACCGCGACGGGATTTGGCACCTTACTGCTTGCAGCCGTGGTTGGAGGCGTTGCGAATTCTGTTTTTCACCCCGCTGACTTCTCGATTTTGAACCACCGAGTTTCGCCATGGCGACTTGGTCATGCGTTTAGCGTGCATAACCTAACGGGTACTGTTGGTTGGGCTTTGGCGCCTATTTTTGTCGTCGGATTGACCCAAGTCCTGGGTTGGCGCGAGGCAGCTTTTGGCGTGGCAATTTTGATGTTGGCTGTGCTGGTTGTGATTTTCTTGGGTCGGTCTTACCTGCACGTCGAAGGCAGTCGGGCTCAGCAGCGGCAGCAGAGGACCCATCCAACAGCGGGTGGCACGCCAGTTGTTTCAGTGAGCGTTTTGGCAACGCTAAAACAATTATCGGCCTCACCCGCTTTGTGGGGTGCATTCTTATTTTTTTGTTGCGCCACGATTGCCCTTTCTTCCGTCCAAAGCTTCACCATTCCTTTAATGGGTAGCCTGTATGGCATGACAGCGGTTTTGGCTGGCTCGGTATTGTCAGGCTACATGCTGGGCCAGATCATTGGCATGGTGGCGGGTGGGTTTTTGGTCAACGTCACTGAAAAGACAGAGTATGTTGTTTTGACCTCCCTGCTCTTGGCATCGGGCATGTTCTTACTTTTGGCCTCTGGTTGGTTACCCGTGGTTTTGGTGGTGCTTGTCATGGCGCTAGCTGGATTTTTTTCTGGTGTGTCTGCGCCATCGCGCGACATGATGGTTCGAAAGGTCGCACGCAAGCAATCTGTTGGTTCGGTTTATGGTTTGGTATATTCTGGATTAGACGTGGGGTCGGCCTTGGGCCCATTGCTGTTCGGTTTGCTGATTGATAGCGGATGGACACGGGGACCGTGGGTTGGTTCCGCTGTGGCGTTCGTGGGCGCCGCGTTACTGGCCGCCCAGATTGGGCGGGCGAGTCGTCGCATACCTACTGCTGAGCGCTACGCAGCAAGTTAGGTGGTACGGTACCAGGCGTGGCGCGCCAAGGGTTGATGTCCATGCCACCGCGGCGCGTATAGCGCGCGTAAACCGAAAGCGATTGCGGTTGGCATCGGTCCATGATGTCGCAAAAAATGCGCTCAACGCACTGCTCATGAAAACCCTGGTGATCGCGAAAAGACACAATGTATTTCAGCAAGGCAGCGTGATTGATGGCGTGACCGTGATAACCAATGTGTAACGTCGCCCAGTCGGGTTGTCCGGTGACTGGGCAATTGGATTTCAATAGTCTCGAGAATACGTGCTCTGTCTTGATATTTGATCCTGTGCAATTGTTTAGCAAATCAGCATTTGGTTGGTATTCTGTGATCGACAGGGATTGCTCATCTAAGCAGCCCGTGAGTAATTCTTCAATGGGTTCTTGCTCAAATTCAGCGGGCAGTACCAGCGCGATTCGGGCTTGAGCGCCAATCGCATGTTTTAAGTCCCGTTTTAAACAGTCAAGCAGTACCTCAGTGTCAGCAAACACACTGTGGTTTAGGCTGTTTAGGTACAACTTAAATGATTTTGATTCCACGATAAACGGACTGTCGCAAGGTACCCAGACCTTCAGGATGGCGGTAGTGGGCAGCCCGCCTGGCCTGAGCCAAGATAGCTCATACCCACGCCAAAGGTCCCAGCCGATGAAGGGCAGCTTCATGGCTTGCCCTAGAGCACTTAATTGGGCGCGGCCTTGCGCCCGAGCAATGGGAAACAACAGCGCTGGGTTGTAGTCACGTGGATAACTGACTTCTTTGCCCAAGGGTAGCGACGCATCGTTTTCCAGCGGTTTATTCGGGAGATCAGCGGTCATGACTTGGCTTTCGCAGAAGTGTTCATTGGTTCAATTGTAATCGGCCGATTTTCACTAAGCGAAACCGTAACTCCGCATCATGAAATAATATGATGCATCGCCAGAATGCATCATTTCACAGTATCAAATAACGTTTCATATTGCAAAAATAAATTCGTATCTAATTAAATGTATTGAAATATATTTATCTTATGTAAGACATAAGAGCATTTTGACGCGCAACAAATCGGTAGACTTAAGCCCGAGGTTTACCAAATTTAGATGTCCGAATTCATCTCATTTGTCTAATTATCAAAAAATTTTCACCATGAGTATCCGTGAAAATGCTGTCTGAGCGCTACAAAAAGAATGGGCAGACCCCCCCGCTGGCAAGTGGATGGCAAGTGGCTGGTGACGCTAACTTGGCTGACGAAATGTATCCTGATCAATCGCTTTACCCCGCTAATTCAGTGCCCCAAGTGGTGCGTCGTATCGCTAACGCCTTGGTGCGTTCGGACCAAATCAAGTGAATGGAAGGTAAAAATCCGGGTGATGCGGGCTACGTGGACTTTGTGGCGCGGATCATTGCCGATGCCGATGCCGATGCCGATGCCGAAGCCGGTTTTGGTGGCGTGCTGAACGCCTTTGAGTTGATGAAATCGATGATTGAAGCCGGCGCCAGTGGCGCGTACTTTGAGGATCAGTTGGCTTCAGTCAAGAAATGCGATCACATGGGCGGTAAGGTCTGGGTGCCGACGCGAGAAGTCGTGAGTAAGTTAATGGCTGCGCGATTAGCCGCTGATGTATCGGGCACACCGACCTTGTTGTTGGCCAGAACCGACGCAGATGCGGCGGACTTGGTGACCAGTGATATTGACAACAGTGATCGTCCTTTCTTGACTGGTGAGCGCACGATTGAGGGTTTTTTTTCTTACCCTTGCCGGCATTGAGCAAGGCATCAGCCATGGCCTGGCCTATGCGCCTTACGCCGATTTGATTTGGTGCGAAACGGCCACACCCAACTTGAATTACGCCCGCCAGTTCGCACAAGCCATTTACCGTCAGTTTCCAGGCAAGCTTTTGGCCTACAACTGCTCGCCTTCGTTTAACTGGAAGAAAAAATCTGCACGATGACACCATTGCCAAGTTCCAACGAGGGTTGGGCGTCATGGGCTACAAGTTTCAATCCGCCACCTTGGCCGGCTTCCATGCCTTGAACTACGGTATGTTTGAACTGGCGCACGGTTATGCGCGTCGCAACATGAGTGTCATTGTTGATCCTCAACAAAAAGAATTTGCGGCAGCAGGGCTGGGCTTCACAGCGGTTAAACATCAACGAGAAGTGGGAACCGGCTACTTTGATGCCGTGACTCAGACGATTGAAGGTGGTCAAGCATGTGTGATTTGATCGATCGGGTGCTAATGATCCGCTTTAGCGTTAATGCTATTTGTGTTGTTTGGCGGCGCCCGTCTCGATCATGGCTGCAATGGTTTGGTCGCTTAACCCTGCTTCGCGCAGAATCGTCTCGGTGTGTTGACCCAACCGTGGGGCCAAAGCCGGCGCTACCTTTGAGGATTGCATGGTTACCGGGTTGCGAACGAACCGATAGGTATTTCCCAACTCATCATCGACATCTTGAAACATGCCCACACTTTTTAAATGGGGGTCATCCTCTAAATCCTCTAACCGGTTCACCACGGCGGCTGGAATCTGGTTTTTTTCGCACAAATCAAGCCAGTAGGCATTGGTCTGGGTCGCAATGATTTTACCCAATGTCTCATAAACGAAGGCGATGTTTTCAGTGCGGGCTTCTATGTTGGCAAACCGTGGATCATTGGCATGATTGTCGTAACCGGCTGCTTTAAAAAATAGCTGCCAATGCCGGTCGGTGTAAGGCATGACACTAATCAAGCCATCGGTACTTTTATAGGGTTGTCGCCATTTGGTTAGTGCGCGGGGGTAGCCTGCTGGCTCTTCGCGGTCTGCCAAATGGTGGCCATAGAAATGTTCAACCAGAAGGTAGGCTGTCATGGTCTCGAACATGGGTATTTCGATAAACTGACCCAGACCGGTTCTCTCGCGCTGGAATAAGGCCGCCATGATGCCTTGCACGGCTACAAGCGCACATGTCTTGTCGGCCGCGATGGTGGGTAAGTACCGGGCTTGGTCGGATTGACGCTGCATTAAGTCCACCACACCACTCATGCCTTGAATTAGATCGTCATACGCGGGCTTGCCTTCATAAGCACCGCCTTCACCGAACCCGTATAAACCGGCATAGATTAACCGAGGATTGCGTTTTAGAAGCGTCTGAGCATCCAAACCGAGCGCCGCCATCTTTTGTGGTCGCATGCTGTGCATAATGACATCGGCTTGGTCCACCAGGGTCAGTAAGGCTTCAATGGCGGCGGGTTTTTTTAAGTCTAAGCAAAGGCTTTTTTTGTTGCGATTGACGCCCAGGAAGATGGCTGACAAGCCCTTTTCGTATGCTGGCCCAGTAAAACGCGTTGACTCGCCTGCGGGCGGTTCAACTTTGATGATTTCAGCGCCGTAGTCTGCCAATGTTTGGCTGGCGTAAGGCCCAAAAACAATTGCAGTCAAATCGAGTATTCGAATGCCACTTAATGCCGGTGTAGAAGGATTCGGGGATGCGGCGCTTGTGGAGGATGAATTCATGGTGTGTTTGGTGACCCCATGGGGTCATCTTCTCAATCGGCAGTTAAGGGGCTGTTCAACAAATCAAAAGCTTGATGCCAAGCCCTGCGTGTCTAATAAAATGATGATACCTGAGTGTCTGACTAGGAGGTCGTTTTATATATGTTGTACCCATTAGACTACGTTGCTGAACCCTCTGGCCTTGCTGTGTTTCGGCAAGAAATACGTGCTTTCCTGAACACTGAACTGGCGGGCATGCCGACAGAGCAAAAAGCCCGATCATGGATGGGAACGGACATTGAATTCAGTAAGAAGCTCGCTAAAAAAGGCTGGTTGGGATTAACCATACCGAAGTCGCACGGAGGCACTGATCAAGATTTTTTTACCCGATTTGTATTGTCTGAAGAGTTACTCGCTTCAGGCGCTCCGGTGGCGGCACATTGGATCGCGGATCGTCAAAGCGCGCCGCTCATCATGCGTTACGGCACGCCAGAGCAGCAGGCCTTCTATGTGCCGCGAATTTGCCTAGCTGAGGCGTTTTTTTGTATTGGGATGAGTGAGCCCAATAGTGGATCTGACTTGGCAAGTATCCGAACCAATGCGCAGCCTAACGGCGACGGCTGGCTTTTAAATGGCAGCAAAATCTGGACAACCTACGCGCATCATTGTCATTACATGATTGCACTGGTTCGAACCAGCGGAGAATCGGCTGATCGTCACACGGGTCTGTCGCAAATCATTGTCGATCTCAAGTTGCCTGGCGTCACGATTAAACCAATTGTTGACATGTCGGGTGATGCCCACTTTACCGAAGTTTTTTTTGATAACGTGCAATTGGCCCCCGAGGCCTTGATTGGGTCAGAAGGCCAGGGCTGGGAGCAATGCACGGCTGAACTGGCCTTTGAACGCAGCGGCCCAGAGCGTATCTATTCCAGCATGGCGTTACTTAATGCTTGGGTTGATGAGGTGCGTGCTGAGGGCGTGGACGATGATGAAACACTGGCAATACTAGGCGACCTGTTGGGGGAGATGAGTGCCCTACGAGGACTGTCGCTGGCGGTGACGCAGCGTTTGGTTGACGGCCACAGCCCTGCGGTTGAGGCTTCGGTCGTGAAGGATTACGGCACTGATTTTGAGCAGCGATTGATTCGTTGCATTTCAGAGTGGTTGGGTGCAAGACCGCATTTTGCTGTTTCAGGTGACTTGCTTAGAACGTTGGCTTACTTGGAACAAATGGGAGTTACTTTCTCCTTGCGAGGCGGTACTCGAGAAATTTTGCGTGGGATTATTGCCCGCGGCTTGGCATTGAGGTGATGGCTGTGCAGATGGAATTATTTGATACGTTTGATCGTTTGCTCGGCGAGACTTGTGCGCCTAGTCAAATCCGTGAGTTGGAAAAGAACGCTGAGAAACCAGGTATTTGGTGCGCCCTAGAGTCATCCGGTTTCCTTGATATTTTGGTTTCAGATGCCGCCGGCGGTGCGGGTCTCGGTTGGCAAGACGCTTGGGGTGTTTTGTTTGCCGCCGGTCGAAATGCCGTTCCTTTTCCTGTGGCACAGACCTTGTTTGGACGGGCTTGCTTGGCGCATTGCCAGGTTGAAACGCCAAGTACGGCCCTGGCTTTGGCTGGTGTGATTGAACACAAACCGGACGGTGAGTTGAGTGCCCGCTTGGTGCAGGGAGCATTACTGGCCAGTCACGTGCTTTTGCAGGATGAGAAAACCGTTTATCTGTTAGCTGTTGCGCAAGCCGAATGTGAGTCGATCGGTGGGGCCGGGAGTTTTGATGCGCACTTGACTTGGCGTGGTGCTGTGGTGGCGCAATCAGTTATTGGGACATTACCACGTGACACAGTGGAGCACGGACTGGCGCTCGGCTTGGCTGTTTTGATTGCGGGTGCTTGCGATCGGGTTCTTGAAATGACATTGACTTATGCCAATGATCGCGTGCAGTTTGGCAAGCCTATCGGACGCTTGCAGGCCGTACAGCAGCAAATCACTGAGATGGCTGAACGGGTCTATGGTGTTCGTATGGCAACGCAATTGGGCTGCCAGTCACTGCCTGATTTCGCATGGCAGGCGCGACCCAACTCAGCGGCGTTGGCGAAATCGCAAGCCAGCGCTGGCGCTGTTCGCATTGCCAACGTGGCGCATGCTGTGCATGGTGCGATTGGCGTGACGCAGGAATACGATCTACAACTCTACACCCGTCGTATCTACGAGTGGAATAGGGCCGGTGGTGGCGCCAAATATTGGGCAACCCGATTGGGCCGAGCGGCATTTAATAGTGAGTTTTTGCTTGATTTTGTGCGCGAAGACTTGTTTCAGGCGGGGTGATAGGTCAACTCTTTCAAGGCGGACAGGTCGAGAAGCTTGAACTCGCGTTGACTCACAGTGATCAGTCCTTCACGGGAGAACCGAGAAAACAGTCGGCTGCGCTGGGCATCGTGAACGTGAAAGCGATGGCAAAAACAAGTATGGCAACGTCTTGCACGACGTCGCATGGACGACGTTGCGGACACAACGCAAGTAAAAAGTCATCGGGCAGTGCGTGGTGTTCGAAGAAGTTAACGAAGCGTTTTAAACCCAAAACGTGCTCGTGCGGTGGCATCAAATCCGCGTGCAGTCCGAAAGGTAGAGCCGGACTTCGAATAAGAGAATGGACGTGCTCTTCGTGCGCGGTAGTACACGACCGCGACACGAGCGCAGCGCGGAACATTCTTGTGGTGGGACTTCGCCGTCTAGCAGTAGGAATCTCCAGGGTTTAGCCCGCAGAGGAAGTTAAAAAAGACTGAGCTTCATCTTACTAAAAAAGCCCATCTTTTTGGTAACAGTTTTTGAGCCACTGAATAAACACGCGAACTCGTATGGGCGTCAGATGTCGGTTTGGCATTAGTGCGAAGATACCGTTTAAAGGCGCCCGGTAGCCGTCCAGAACAGTGACAAGCCGGCCCTGGTGAATGTCTTCATGCACTTCCCAAAGCGAGCGCCAGGCTAGGCCATGGCCATCTAGGCACCATTGGCGCAAAACGCTCCCGTCACTACAAACCAGTGGCCCATGCACGCGTTGTGTCACGGTTTGAGCAGCCACACGGAATAGCCATCCCTTGGCTTGGCCACTCTTGGCCGAAAGCGATAAGCAACGGTGCTGAACCAATTCAGCTGGTTCTTTGGGTGTACCCGCACGTGAAGATAGCTGGGCGACCCGACGACCACCCGTTGGTTGTCTGCTAACCGAGTGCTCACAAGGCTAGAGTCGTTTAACTCACCAATTCGAATCGCGCAATCAAAGCGTTCACTAGCCAAATCAACAAAGTCATCACTCAAATCAAGCGAAACCTCCAAATCAGGATATTGCACCTGTAAGTCAGGCAATAAGGGGGCAATGTGGCGACGCCCAAAGCCCGCTGGCGCACTCACCCGCAATAAACCAATGGGTTGCACACTGCCGCGGCTGATGAGTGCTTCAGTGTCTTGTAATCCTTGCAAAATCCCCGGGGCTTGCTCAAGCAACGTGTGCCCTTCAGCCGTGAGCGCTAGCTTGCGGGTACTGCGAACAAAGAGACGTACACCCAAGCGTGCCTCAAGGGTGTCGAGGCGACGGCCGATCAGCGCTGGTGTGACGCCCTCGGCTCTGGCCGCTGACGAGAAGCTTCCGAGTGTAGCGGTGGCCACAAAGGCCTCAAGTTGAGAGAATCGATCCATGACGAGATCCTACGGTGAGTGTTTGGACCAGAGGCACAAAATGATCTATTTTTTCAGTCAGTAGATGTTTTGATTGAAAAAGGCGTATACATACACATATAACTATCATTAGAACCCAACGGGCGTGCTTAAGGCGACATCGGATCAAGCCCACAAAATGGAATCTGACCATGCGATTTGATAAGTTAACTACCAAACTTCAACAAGCCATAGCTGACGGTCAAAGTCTGGCCGTCCGTCGTGAAAACGCTTATATCGAACCCGTTCATGTCTTGGCCGCCTTACTGGCTGACAGCGACAGTGGAGCCGGCAGCCTGCTGTCTCGCGCCGGCGTGGCGGTCAATCGACTAACACCCGATATCGAGGTAGCCATCAACGCGTTGCCGCAAGTTCAAGGCGGTGATGGCAACATCCAAGCCAGTCGTGATCTGCAAGCGGTATTGACGCGAACCGATAAAGAGGCTGGCAAACGTGGTGACGCCTATATTCCGACGGAGTTGTTTTTGTTGGCTTTGCTTGATGACAAGGGGCCGGCCGGTCGTGCACTGACCGAGGCTGGTTTACAGCGCAAACCACTTGAGGCTGCTATTGATGCGGTTCGGGGCGGCAATCCCGTGACCGATCAAGAAGGTGAAACCAAGCGAGAAGCGCTTGCCAAGTACACCACCGATCTGACCGAGCGCGCGCGCGCCGGCAAGCTAGACCCGGTGATTGGTCGCGATGATGAAATCCGTCGCGCCATGCAAATCCTACAACGCCGTACCAAAAACAATCCGGTTCTTATTGGTGAACCAGGGGTTGGAAAAACCGCCATTGTTGAAGGCTTGGCGCAGCGTATCGTCAATAACGAAGTACCCGAATCGTTACGTGGAAAAAAAGTGTTGTCGCTTGATTTGGCCAGCCTTTTGGCGGGGGCTAAGTTTCGAGGCGAGTTTGAAGAGCGCTTAAAGTCTGTGCTCAAAGAGCTCTCTCAGGACGATGGCAGCAACATTGTCTTCATTGATGAGTTACACACCATGGTTGGTGCTGGTAAAGCTGAAGGGGCCATGGATGCCGGCAATATGCTAAAGCCCGCATTGGCCAGAGGCGAATTGCATTGTATTGGTGCGACCACACTTGATGAATACCGAAAGTACATTGAAAAGGATGCCGCGCTTGAGCGTCGGTTCCAGAAGGTTATTGTCGATGAGCCCAATGTGGAATCAACCATTGCTATTTTGCGAGGCTTGCAAGAGAAGTATGAAGTGCATCACGGGGTTGAAATCACTGACCCAGCCATTGTGGCTGCTGCTGAGCTTTCCAATCGTTACATCACCGATCGATTTTTACCAGACAAAGCCATTGATCTGATTGATGAGGCGGCTGCTCGAATCCGGATGGAAATAGACTCCAAGCCCGAAGTGATGGATCGTTTGGACCGACGCATCATTCAACTGAAGATTGAGCGAGAGGCTGTCAAAAAAGAGACCGATGAGGCCTCACAGCGACGCCTTCAGAATCTTGAGCTAGAGTTGGAATCGTTGCAGCGCGAATACAACGATTTCGAGGAGATTTGGAAAGCTGAAAAAGCCATGATCCAAGGCACTCAGGCGATCAAAGAGGAAATTGAGCGTGCACGCTCAGAGATGGCTGAGTTGCAAAGAAAAGGGCAATTCGACAAATTGGCGGAGTGGCAATACGGAAAGTTGCCTGCGTTAGAGGCCAGACTAAAAACGGCTGAAAGACAAAGTGACACAGAGGCTGTGCGTCCGCAATTGCTTCGCACCCAAGTCGGCGCGGAAGAAATTGCGGAGGTTGTATCGCGCGCTACAGGTATCCCCGTCTCAAAAATGATGACCGGTGAACGCGAAAAACTTCTAAAGATGGAAGATCGTTTGCACCAGCGGGTCATTGGTCAAGATGAGGCGGTGAGTTTGGTGGGTGATGCTATCCGTCGTTCGAGAGCGGGCTTGTCTGATCCAGCGCGGCCGTATGGTTCGTTTCTATTTTTGGGGCCGACCGGTGTGGGTAAGACAGAACTGACCCGAGCGCTCGCTGAGTTCTTGTTTGATTCGGACGAACATTTGATTCGAATCGATATGAGTGAATTCATGGAGAAGCACTCGGTGGCCCGCTTGATTGGGGCGCCGCCAGGCTACGTGGGCTACGAGGAGGGTGGTTACCTGACTGAGGCAGTCCGACGCAAACCCTACAGTGTGGTTTTGTTAGATGAGGTGGAAAAAGCTCACCCGGATGTCTTTAATGTGTTGCTGCAGGTGCTTGACGATGGACGCTTGACCGATGGCCAGGGTCGGACTGTCGATTTTCGTAATACGGTTATCATCATGACATCGAATTTGGGTTCCCAACATATTCAGTCCATGGTGGGTAGTCCATATGAGGCCATTAAAGAAGTGGTGTGGGAAGAACTAAAAGCACACTTTAGGCCTGAGTTTCTCAATCGGATTGATGAGGTCGTGGTCTTTCATGCGTTACAGAGTCAGCACATTGAAAAGATTGCAGGCATCCAGATTGAACGATTGGCCAAGCGGTTGGCCGAACAGGAAATGTGCCTCGAAGTCACGCCAAACGCCTTGGCTGAATTGGCGCGAGCAGGGTTTGATCCCGTGTTTGGGGCTAGACCGCTAAAGCGAGCGATTCAGCAAAAACTAGAGAATCCCATCGCGAAACGGATCTTGGAAGGCAATTTTGGCCCCAAAGATGTGGTGCCAGTTGATTTTAAGGATGGCAACTTTGTGTTCGAACGAACATTACAGTAAGCGATATCTTGCGGTAACTGGTTATGACCTGGTCAGACTTCATGGCGTGACCTTTTTTTACCGTTTGTCGCCCACAGTCATCAGCAGTTTCCTTAGAACACGTTTCTCAAATCAAATTTATTTCATGACTAAGGTGGGCCCTATAGTCAAGACATAATTTGCCCGAGTTTAAGCTACATCCAGTTCTTCAACTGCAGCGCAACAGCGCTGCCCTGTGTTCTCTTGGGTTGATCTTTAAAGTGATCAGGAATGCTTGCCCCACCGCCCTGGCCCGTGCGGTAAACGGCTGATGGGGTTTGATAACCCAATGACTGGTGCGGCCGCTCTTCGTTGTAGAAAGCAAAGTACGCAGTCAACCCGATTACCAATTCACCCATCGTGGCGTAACCCTTGAGATAAATGTCTTCATACTTGAAGCTGCGCCAGAGGCGCTCAACAAAGATGTTGTCCAAGGCCCGTCCTCGACCGTCCATGCTGATGGCCACACCTTCTCGCTTGAGAACATTGGAGAAGGCTGTGCTCGTGAACTGCGAGCCTTGGTCACTGTTAAAGATCTCCAGTTTGCCATGCCCATGTAGCGCGCCCTCTAGGCAATCAACACAGAACGACGAGTCCATGCTGCTGCTGACACGCCAAGCCAGCACCTTACGTGAGTACCAATCAATGAAGGCCACCAGAAACGCAAATCCCCGTGGGAACCGGCAATAGGTGATGTCTGTGCTCCATACTTGGTTTGGCCTCGCGACCTTCATGCCGCGCAGGAGATACGGATAGATCTTGTTCTGCGGGTGTTTTTGCTCGTGTTGGGCCCTGGCGCCATACCGGCTAACCCCGTGATGGCCATCAGGCGCTGCACCCGCTTGCGGTTAACCGGTAGACCAAATGCCTTCAGGAATATGACCATTGTGCGGCTGCCGTAAAAAGGCCGTCTTGTTTACTCTTCGTCAATCAAGCGGCACACCAGCAAATCTTCTTCACAGGCGGGCTTAACAGTCTAACGGTTGCACCAAGTTGCCCTAGACACCCCGGCGAGCTCACACTGCTTGACCAGTGTTAGGGTTGCTGAGGGTTCAACCCAGCCTATTCTGTTGCCCATATTCGTAAGCCCGACTTTTTTTAAGCCAATCGAGCTCCATCTTCAGACGCCCAATCTCGCCATAAGGCACATCCTCGTTACTGTGATCGGCAGGCTTAGGGCCGCGCTTGTTATCAAACACGCTGCCAGCGTTTTCCAGAAACGCCTTCTTGCACTGCCGAACCATCATGGGATGCACCTCAAACTTTTGCGCAACCTCATTGATCGTCGTCAAGCCACGCACCGCCTCGAGTGCCACTTTTGCCTTGAAATCAGCGCTGTGTATCTTGCGCTTATTGGTTGTTGCCATGCCATCGTCCTCCAAGGACAATAGCTTAAACCCGTGTCTAAAATTTGGGGTCCACTATAGTGGCCCACAATCGTGACCATTCTTTTGTTTTTCTCAGGAATTAAGCTGCTCTCGCTTGGCATTGTGGGCGAGTACGTCGCCCGAATATTTGAGGAAGTCAAAGCACGACCGATCTACTTGATCCAGCAACAAAAGGGATCAGCGGCGAGCGGCAAAGGCCCAAAGACGACTAAAAATGAAGGTCAAGATGGCAACGCCAATCAAAATCACCCCAAGCAATAATTCATAGGGTAGGTCGGTGTTTCTAAGAGCAATGGCGTAGCTGGCCTCGTTGATTAAAAAACCAAAGGCTGATATCAAGAAAAAGCGTGGCAGGCTTTTGCCAAGCCCAGCATGTTGGGACCTGAATGTCAGTTGATAGTGGCCCGTGAAGGAAACCACAAAGGCAACCAGCCAGCCGATCACGTTGGCCAGTAAGGGTGCCCAGTTGGCTTGCGAGACCAGAGCCACCACAACGAGCCAGTGCACGAGTGATGCGCAAACCCCAACCATGACAAACAAACCAAGTTGATGCGATAATTTTTTCATGAAAAGCGAGCCCGAAACTGGCACATGCGATGAATTCAAGTAAACCTGCGCAAGTAAATAGCACCATTGAACGTGAGGTTGCGATTTGTGCTGATGACTTTGGTGTTGACCAAGCCGTCAATGATGCCATTGTAGACTTAGCCGCCCAAGGACGCTTGAGCGCGACCAGCGTCTTGGTCGATGGTGAGGCTGTTCAAAGCGCCAATACTGTTTTGGGGCCGTTGGCCTTAGACATCGGGTTGCATCTGAATTTGACTGACGCGATCGGGCGACTCAATGCCACTGGTGTCAAACCGCTTACTCGTTTGATCCTTCAAGCCCTCGCCCGACAGCTAAATCATCAGTGGGTGCGTGCGGGCATTGAGCGTCAGTTCGACGACTTTGAAGGCCTTTTTGGTAAGGCCCCGGACTATGTGGATGGTCATTTGCATATCCACCAGCTACCTATCATCCGAGAAGTGCTGATGGATGTACTCAATTGTCGCTATCGTGGCCAAAAAATCTGGTTACGTGACACCCGATCGCCAACCGGCCTGAAGCAGTCTTGGTCTTGGTCAGATCGATTTAAGCCATGGTTGATTGGCCACCTGGGCATGTCGGCATTGGCCGAGCAAGCCCGCGCGAATGGCTGGCAGACCAATCAAGGGTTTGCGGGCGTGTACGACTTTACGCGCGAGCATCCTGCGTATCACGATATGCTTAAGCGTTGGTGCGCCCATTGCAAAACGGGGTCGTTAATCATGACTCATCCAGCCAAGCAAAGCGTGGCCGGTGACCCTATTGGTCAGTCACGGGTTGATGAATATCAGGTGTTGGGCAGTGAGGCGTTCGGCAAGTACTTGTCAGATGAAAAAATTCGTGTTTCGCGCTTGTCTCAAGTGTTCTCAACTTTGCCGTAAAAAGTCACGCCAAGTTTGATCCGGTCTCGGCCCTGATCGCGGCGATGACGGTTGGTGTCACGTAAAGAGTAAACGCAGCCGCAGTACTCTTGTTGGTAGAACTGCTCGCGTTTGCTGATTTCGATCATGCGTTGTGAGCCGCCGTGCTTGCGCCAGTTGTAGGTCCAGTAAATCAAGCTATCGTAGCGCGCTGCCGCACGCTCACCGCAGCCATTGATCTGGTTCATATCCTTCCAGCGAGAGATACCCAACGAACTGGTGATCGTGTCGTAGCCATTTTCATGCGCATACAGCGCTGTGCGTTCAAACCGCATGTCAAAGCACTTGGTGCACCGCTCACCGCGTTCGGGTTCGTTCTCTAGGCCTTTGATGCGAGCAAACCAGTTGTCAACATCGTAATCGGCATCAATGAACTTGATGCCATGATCAAGCGCAAAACGGATGTTTTCTTGCTTTCTGATTTCATATTCTTTGACGGGATGAATATTGGGGTTGTAGAAAAATAGGTCATAGTCAATGCCGGCTACCAACATGGCCTCCATGACCTCGCCAGAACAAGGCGCGCAGCATGAATGCAACAACACCTTATAGCGTTCAGGTGGCAGGGTAAGACTTGGTCTAACAGGGTCAGTCATGGCTTGATCCACATCAATTCAAATTTGGTTTTATAGTAGTGTAATCCTTCAAGGTTAAGCCGAAAACACTCTCAGAGTCTGGTGGGTGATAAGACTCAGTAACCAAGGTGTTTGCTGGACACCCCCAGTTGGAGATTGCATCAATGAAGCAAAAAATAGACAGGAGAACCTTTTGGTTGTTGCGGCTGGCCCCGCTTTCGCGGCCCACTTGGCATGGCAGATGCCCAACGCACAAATCACTATCTTTGATAGCCGCCGAGACCACTATTTCTAGCCTAGTTGGACGCTTGTTGGTGTCGATTGGAGGCAGCCCGGACAGACCGTGAAAAGCACCCGTGGTTATTTTCCTAAGGGAGTCACTTGGGTAGAAAAAAATAGCCGAACTCTATCCGGACAGTAATACCGTCACGGATGGTGCAGGCAAAAAATACCGCCATGACTGTTTAATTGTCACGACTGGTTGGTCGTTAGATAACGACCGAATAGAGGCAATGGGCCAGCAGGTGGTTGGTCAAAAGGGTGTTGCCAGCGTTTATGCTGCTCCCCTAGCGTCTGGATTATCGCACCGCGTGGTTACCGAATATCTAAACCCTGGTGGCGTGGCTTTGTTTGCTCAACGCGGTATTGCAATGCGCTATGACCATGTCATCACGGCGATTGACCCTTTTGCCAAGCGGGCAACATACTGGACACCCAATGGTGCCGTTGTTTTGAATGGCGGCATGAGTCGTGCGATTTTACCTATGCGTGTACCCAAGGCAGTGAGAAACAGTCCTTTGCCATGGTGAAGTGGTCACAATGCCGCTGATGGATGGATCAAGGCCAGTCCTGAGACCCTTTGTCGTGCACGGTGCCCCAGTGTTTTTGCTGTTGGCGATATGGCTGGTGTGCCCCGGGGAAAGAACGCTGCGAGTGTCAAGTTCCAGGGGCCTGTGGCCGTTAATCACATGATTGCAGCAGCCAACGGCCTGGCCTCGCCAAAGGTACACAACGGCTACACCTCTTGTCCGTTGCTCACAGGCTTGGGTAAAGCGATGTTGATTGAGTTTGACTATGCCGGCAACCTCACGCCGTCCTTTTTTTCATCAATCTGCTCCAAGAGCGCTGGATTTCTTGCTTGATCGAAGAGAAATTCTTACTAGGCACTTATCGCGCCATGCTGCGTGGCTACGTTTTGGGAGACCTTCGGCGGGATCAGTGTTGTTGCAGCGTTAATGGGTGTGATGTTGTTTAGGTTTAGGTCAGGTCGCGGCTTCAGCGGGCAGCCCCAGGCTAAAGTGACGCGCTCTGCTCATTATTCCCCAGAACCGTCTGCCAAAGCGCAAGGACGGCTTGTCGTGTTTCTTGTATTTCTTGCGGGGCGACGCGGGCGCGCTCAGCGCCTTGCAACCGAAGGGCGTGTTGTCGTTTGCGCAATACGCGGTAAGCTCGGATAGCTTGCGTGGCCAGTTCTTTAGGAATGAGTCCTAGTTCACTGCATCGGCCCAGCAAGGCAATGTTTCCAAGGTTTGGGATCAGTTCGGGATGCTGGCGGGCATGAAGCAGAACCAAGTATTGAGTAACGAACTCCAAATCAACCATGCCGCCGGCATCGTGCTTGAGGTCAAACAGTGCGGTTTTATTGAGGTGACCTTCGCCGATTTTGAGGCGCATACCGCGAACCTCTTTTGAGAGTTCTTCTGGGTCGCGCGGTAAAGTCAGGACTGCTTGGCGAATGCGTTCAAATGAGGCGCCAACCGCTGGATCACCAACCACGTGCCGCGCTCTCGTGATGGCTTGATGCTCCCAAGCCCAAGCATGCTTTGTTTGATACTGCTCAAACGCCTCAATTGAGACAGCAAGCAGACCCGCGTCGCCGTCAGGTCTTAGGCGCAGATCAACCTCGTAAAGACGTCCAGATGAGGTCATGGTTGAGAGCCATGAAGTCAAACGCCTGGCCAGTTTGGCGTATGTTTCGGCGGCGTTTTCGTCTGGATCGTCGAATAAAAACACCAAATCTAGATCAGACGAATAGCCGAGCTCTTTACCACCATGCTTGCCATAGGCAATGATGGCAAATTTAGGGGAAGGCACCTCGTTTGACGCCCGTTTAAGCACCAACGGCCACACCCAACGCAAAGCCAGTTCGAGTAACAAGTCGGCCAATGCTGACAATTGATCGGCGAGGGCTTCCACCGACAGCAATCCCGCGATGTCTTGCGCTAAAAGTTGGAAGCTAACTTGCCTTTGCAAGTCGCGCATCAAATTCATTTGCTGTTCGACATCGGGCGCACCGTCAGCGAGTAAACAAGCATCCAAGTCAGTAGCCAAATTGACGCGTACCCGTTCGAAGTCAATGGGCTCCATGAGACTGCGCCAATCAATCAGGCTGTCTAATACGACGGGGTGCTGAATGACGTATTGAGCCGCCCAGGGGCTAGCCGACATCAGCTTAGCCACACGCGCTAATGTGTACGGGAATTCAACGAGCAGCGCCAAGTAAGCACTGCGCTGGGCGATCGTTTCGATCAAATCCAATAAGCGCAGAGCAGTGATTTTGGGTGTCTCGGTGGCCAATGCCGCTCGCAAAAGAAGTGGCACTAGCTCGTCGACTCGTGTTCGACTTTGGTTGGTGAGCCCACGAATTCGGTGGCCCTCTAAAAAAGCATCAATGCGTTTGGCAAGGTCGCGGGCGTCGGCCCCAAAGGCCTCGATCAGGCTCTCGGTGTCGGATTTTTTTGGTGAATGCGTGCTGTCAAGCAATTGGGCGGGATCGTTGCGATCAAGGGCCGGTGAGTTCTCTTTGGTAACGTTGTCTGAGTCTTCTGGAGGCGGGGTGAGGCCAGCCAAGCGAAAAGCATCCCGAAATACAGCAGCAACAAATATGCGATGTTCCGCTAACGTGGCTTCGAAAACGGTTGCAGACATGCCCATGGCTGTGGCTAGGGCAAGGCGTTGTTCGCTATCATCTGGCAATAGGTGGGTTTGCGCATCCTCACGGTACTGCAGCATGTGCTCTAGACGCCTTAAAAAGAGGTAAGCGATTTCAAGGTCTTGGCTGATCTCGCTTGGTATGAGTCCGGCACGCGCTTGCGCTTGCAATGCGCACAGTAGGCCACGTTGCTGCAGGGCTGGCATTTTGCCGCCGCGAATCAGTTGGGTCAGTTGAACGATGAACTCGACCTCGCGTATGCCACCATCGCCCAATTTAATGTTGCGTTCGGTGTCTAGCCCGTTGCGCGCCGAGGCGCGTTTTTGCCAGTCTTGCCGAATACGTTCGCGCAGGTCTCGCAAGGCGGCCAAGGCATCAAAGTCAAAGTACTTGCGGTAAACGAAAGGAAGGCGCATGCTCTCAACGTGCTGGACCGTCAGGCTGCTGTCACTGTTTAGCCATGCGCATGCGGGCATGATCCGCCCCTTCACCCAAGCGTATCTTTCCCACTCTCGTCCCTGGGTAAAAAGATATTGTTCAAAAGCATCGAGACTCCATGCCAGCGGGCCCGAATCGCCATCAGGTCTAAGTCTTAAATCGGTTCTGAATACTTGGCCGTGTTGATCAAGCGCGGAAATGATTGGCATCATTTGGCGAGTCAGCTTGCCATAAAACTCGTGGTGCGATATTGGTCTAGCCCCGTCGGTTTCACCTTCTTCGCCGTAGAGCATGATGAGGTCGATGTCAGAAGAGACATTCAGTTCGCATCCGCCGAGCTTGCCCATCCCCACAATGATCATTTCTTGTGGCAAGCCCGTGCTTGATTCACGAGGCACCCCATGGACAGCTGTCAACTCGTTGATAACTGAACGATAGGCCTGTTCGACGGCAATTTCGGCCAAAGAGGTCATCGCGCCGGTGACCTCTTTCAGATCGGCATCGCCTGCGATGTCGCGCACCATTACGGTATAAAAAACGCGTTCGCGCAGTTGTCTCAGAACCCGCCGGCAGTCATCTGTGCCAAGGCTGGCGTGAACAGGTTTTACGCCAGCCAGCTCTTCGAACCAAGTGCTCGTAATGGTTTGGTCAACAGGTGTTTGGCTGGCATTTTGCAGCCATTGCGCAAACGTATCGTCGACGTGTAGGCGCCTTCTGAGTGCGCCAGACCATGCAATGGCTGGATCAAGAAAAGCTTTGTTTGTCATTTTTTGTCTAGATTTAAGCGAGCGGAAAGCAAATTAACCGAAACGGGACCGCACTTACAGGCGCATTGTCACGGTCTTTACCTCGAAAAGGATTACGATATCTTACTAGTGATCATTTAAGCAGCTTTTATTTTGCGTTTATTGAAACCAATTTTTCGTTTAGCGTTGCTGTTGCTGATTGTCGGCTACTTTGCGTCTGCCGCTGTCATGCTTTTTACACGCTACTGGGTGCTGCCGCGCCTTGACCAGTGGCGTCCTGCTATTGAGCAGGTTGTCAGTGAATCGGTGGGAACCCCCGTAGAAATCGGTCAAATTCAAGCGAGCTGGCGCTCGCTTAATGCAGTGCTTAAAGTCAGTAACATCAAAATCCTAGGTTCTGATGGGGCAGCTGGCCTAATGATTCCAAGTGCAGATGCCATTGTTTCATGGCGTAGCCTTTTTCATTTCAAGCCAGTTTTTAAATATATTGGTATTGATGGTTTTGATTTGACCGTGTCGCGTTACGGACAAACCGAGTATAGAGCGGCTGGGTTTGAGTTTGATACTGGCGCTGGTTCGGATTCAGCCATTGCCGATCGCGTCCTTGACTGGCTTTCGCTTCAAGGCCGCATCAACTTCACAAATGCTTCGCTGACATGGACTGATCCTTATTCAAACACACCAACAGTCTCTATGACTGAAGTTAACCTGACGTTAAACAATCGGCTGTT
Organism: uncultured Burkholderiaceae bacterium; assembly: GCA_963926245.1. Classification (GTDB taxonomy): domain Bacteria; phylum Pseudomonadota; class Gammaproteobacteria; order Burkholderiales; family Burkholderiaceae_B; genus Algicoccus. The sequence goes on from CAWUWI010000030.1 coordinate 35,080, forward strand.
GACGCATGAACTGAGCGCGCAAGCGAGTTTGCCAGCCGCCCTGGGCAAGACCATTTCGCTGGCAGTTAAATCCGATCGTACCCGTGGCTCTATTGCTGGATTGGTTGCCCAAACGGTTGGTACCAATATTTATGTGGCCTTGCCTCAAATCAATTTGATGCGTTTGAGCGACTGGTTTGATGTGCCTTTAACAGAGGGTGCTTTTGGCGGTCAGGCTTGGTTGACACTTCGCGGTGCTCAAGTCGATCGCTTGACGATCGATGTGGCATCGCGCGACATCTCGTTTGGCGATCACAATGGCGACAAGCTGGCATGGCGTGCCGATAGCGCGCAAATTCGAATGGATGGCCCGGCAGCACTTTATATTCTTCAGGCCCAGCCCTTGTCGTGGGTCACCGCTGCTCCACTCAATTCGCCATTGAATGTTTTTTTTGGCACTAAAAACTTAATGGTTCAACACTTGTCGGCTGAGCACGATCTGTTGTCAATCGATGATGGCATGGTTTCAGGCGCTGTCAGACGACCAAGCGATGGTGCCTTATCGGTTGTTGTGGACTCAATGAGCCTTGCCAACCGTGACGGTGTGGTTGCGCTAAAGGGGCAGTGGCGTCGAGATGCCAATGATGATGAAGGCAAAATGGATTTTGAAGGGACACTCTCACGATTGGACTTAACCGCATTGCCACGTTACCTTTCGGGCGCGGTTGGTGAAGACGCCCAGCAGTGGTTAGATAAAGCCTTTAAAGCAGGTTCTATTTCTAAAGCGGGTTTTAAAGTCAAAGGCCCTCTCAAAACCTTTCCTTACGCCGGCAAGTCAACAGCAGGTGTTTTCAACCTTGATGGCGTTTTCGAAGACCTTACGCTTGACTATGCGCCACCCGAGACGACCGGTCAACTCGGTTGGCCGCTTTTGGTGGGCGGCAAGGGCACACTCAGCATGGTCAGTGACCGCATCAGCATAAAAGCCACCGCGGGTGTATTGCAAACGCCTGACGAGCAACAGGTCAACATCAGTCGTTTGACAGCGGATATTATTGATCTTGAAACAACACCCGTTTTAATGCTCGATGCGGTGACAGCGGGCTCAGCCCAAAGCTATACCTCGGCGCTCAGCAAAACCGCCTTGGCGGCCTTGGTGCCGCCATTTGTGACTGAAATTTCTGGCACTGGTCAGTGGTTGTTGCCCTTGACACTGCAAATGAATTTGCAAGATACCGATGCCGCCACATTTCGTGCAGTACTGAACCTCAATGGTGGCTCAGTGGGTTACGCTGCTGTACCGCCTGTGACCGTGACGGCTGGCACGGCGGTTTTTACCGAGACAGGGTTTGCAGCCAAAGGTCTTGCTGGGACTTGGCTTGGGGGTGATCTGGCTGTCTCGGGCGCCATCAATGACAGCGAGCACAAACTGCAAGTGCAAGGAGACTTGGCGTGGTCGGCGCTGGAGAAATACACTGGCAGCGTTGTCGTTGGGGACTGGTTTAACGGTCAAATGCCTTATCAAATGACGCTGACGGCCGAGCCAAATAAGCCTCTTGACGTAAAAATTGAGTCAACTTTGGTGGGCACTGAGATAGCACTGCCGGCACCCTTCGGGAAAGCAAGTCAGGCGACATTACCGATGACATTGCAATGGAAAGAAGGGGTGGCGCCTGCCGCTGACACGATGGATGTGAGGCTGGGTTCTTTAGTGGCCATGCAGGCGCGATTTAGTCCCGCCACTGCCTCGGAAAAGTCAGCAATCATCGACGCCGCAACAATAACCATTGGTGATCTGCCGGCACGTCGTGTCGATACCAACCCAGTTGCTGGGGTATCGGTCATTGCACGTTTGCAGCAAATCGATGGTGAGCAATGGCGCTCTGCGGCTAAGACCGTGCAAGCGGAGGTTGATTCACCGACCAAAAGCCGTCCATTGCTAGGTAGCTTGCGAAGCGTTGATGTGTCGGCGTCATCGTATAAATGGGACCACGTTTTATTAGACGCGTTGGATCTAAAGTTGGCGCTCAATCCGACCGGTACTAACAACCTGACACTCAAATCTGAGCAAACCGCAGGTACGATACGTTGGCAGAGCAAAGCTGGAAAGATTGACAGTCGCGTGGTGGCTCATTTCACCAAACTACATGTTGGTGACAATAAAATTGTGCTGACCGATGAAGAAAAAATCGCTACGCGATCTTCGCTGCCAAAGGAGGATGCGTTGTCTGAGGTGCCTGCGTTAGAGTTAACCATTGATGAATTTACCTTGTTTGGCTCCGCACTTGGAAGGCTCACAGTCGTCGGTGAAAACTCGCCTGATCACACTCAGTGGCGAATCGAAAAGCTTCAAATCGCAAATCCCAACGGTGAGATTAACGCCGCAGGAGCTTTGAACTTTAGTCCAGTACCCGGTATCAAAATGGCAGCCTCCTTTAATGTGAGCGATTTGGGGCAAATGAGCAAGGATTTGGGTTTTGGTGATCGTGTGCGCAAAGGCGCTGGCTTGATTACTGCCAAAGTCGATTGGAGTGACTTTCCTTGGCGTTCAGACTACAGCGCCTTAAATGCACAAGTGGCCATCGATTTGAAAGATGGCGCGTTTGACGGTGTTGACTCAAGTGGTGCGCGAGTGCTGGAGTTATTGTCGCTGCAATCACTGAGCCGTTTGTTCAGCATTACCGCTTCTGCAGAAGGGACCTTTAAGGATGGTTTTCCGTGGCAAAGCATCAGTGGTGACCTTTCTATCAAAGATGGCGTGATCGACACACGTAACTTAGGCGTCAATAGTAGTGTGGCGATCATCTCAATTGTTGGCGGCTCAAACTTGGTTGATGAAACTTGGCAGTTAGATGCCAACGTTAAACCCAACTTAGACATGAGTGGAACGGCCATTGCCACAGGATTTGTGGTCAACCCCTTGGTGGGATTGGGTGCGCTGGTTGGTCAGTATCTGTTGAAGATTCCTGTCGAAAAGGCGCTGTCAGTCGATTATGTCGTGACAGGGACTTGGGACGATCCATTGATTAATGGCAAAGGCAATAGTGCTGAAAACAAGCCTAATGAAAAAGAGCCTGGTGGGTTAACACCAAGCTCAGCTGTTAAACCCGATTATGTTTATCGACATCGGCCAGACGGAGAAAACTAATCACGGCTCGTGCCAACGATCAGCAGGTTTTGATTATTTCTTCATCATTTCAAAGAACTCGGCGTTGTTCTTTGTGGAGCGCATTTTGTCGAGGATAAAGTCCATCGATTCAACGTCATCCATGTCGTGAATGAACTTGCGTAAGACCCAGATTTTGGGCAACAAATCGGGACGGATAAGCAGCTCTTCGCGCCGTGTTCCTGATTTATTCAAATTGATTGAAGGATAGACACGCTTTTCAGCGAGGCGGCGCTCAAGGTGAATTTCAGCGTTGCCGGTGCCTTTGAATTCTTCGTAAATCACTTCATCCATGCGGCTGCCGGTTTCGATCAGCGCCGTGCCGATAATGGTCAATGAGCCACCTTCTTCCAAATTGCGGGCAGCACCAAAAAACCGTTTGGGTCGTTGTAGAGCATTGGCATCCACACCACCAGTCAGTACCTTGCCCGATGAGGGCACGACAGTGTTGTAAGCACGTGCCAAGCGGGTGATGGAATCTAGCAAAATGACAACGTCTTTTTTGAGTTCAACCAAGCGTTTGGCTTTCTCAATGACCATTTCTGCGAGTTGTACGTGGCGTGTAGCGGGCTCATCAAATGTCGAGGCAACCACTTCACCGCGAACGGTTCGTTGCATTTCGGTTACTTCTTCTGGGCGCTCGTCAACGAGCATAACAATCATGACGGCATCGGGGTAGTTGGCGGTGATAGCATGCGCAATATGCTGCATCATCACGGTCTTGCCCGATTTTGGACTTGCGACAATCAATCCCCGTTGACCTTTTCCGATTGGCGCAAAAATATCTAGAATTCGCCCGGTTAAGTTTTCTTCGCTTTTGATATCCCGCTCTAGCAGCATGGGTTCATCGGGGTGCAATGGCGTCAAGTTCTCAAACATGATCCTGTGCTTGATGGCTTCAGGCGCCAAGCCATTGACTTTTTCGACCTTGACCAAGGCAAAGTAACGCTCACCATCTTTTGGTGTCCGCACTTCACCTTCGATCGAGTCACCCGTATGAAGGTTGAATCGTCGAATTTGCGATGGTGAAATATAGATATCGTCAGTGCTAGCGAGGTATGAGGTTTCAGGCGAACGCAAGAAGCCAAAGCCATCAGGCAACACTTCAAGCACGCCATCACCAAAAACAGATTCACCTGTTTTTGCGCGTTTTTTAAGAATCGCAAACATCAACTCTTGTTTGCGCATCCGCTGGGTATTTTCAATTTCAAGGCTAGCTGCCATTTCAAGCAGAGCAGAAACGTGGAGGACTTTAAGTTCAGTAAGTTGCATAGGTTTTAGGTAAGTAAAGCAGAGTAATTAAAGAGAATAAGGATAAAAAAATAACAGGAAAAAATCAGGGTAATTAGGAAAAATAAAGGCAATCAGAAAAACGAGTTTTGGAAAAAAAGGGGCTTAAATAGAAACTGAGGG
>CAWUWI010000031.1:0-12458 GCA_963926245.1 uncultured Burkholderiaceae bacterium
AACGCAAAGAAATCAAAAGGGAAAGGAGCAAAAAATGCAGAGCAGTTAAACTTATCCACAACCGACTAGGCCAAATTATTTAAAAACCGGTGGCTCAATATTGGTTGCAAATAGTGGCTCACTTTGCGGTGCTAATCAACACGTCAGTCATTTGGTTAGTCGAAACACGCCCCAGCGGCGCATTTATTTGATTGGTGAGAAAAATAGTTTTGCTGCCGCTCAGTTCCTGCGCACGCAACTCAATCTATGCCTGCCCAATGTACAAATTCTAGAAAGCAGACACTCGACAGTCGCCGACAACTTATTGTGGATTGGTGCCCAGGACGTTTTACTGGTGATCTCGATGCGACGCTATTCCACCACCAGTATAAAAGTGGCCGAATACTTTAAATCTATTGGTGCGCTGGTGATTGGCATCGTCGATAGTCCTGCCAGTCCGATCGCTGAAATCGCCCATTACAAACTCTACGCCAGCACCACCAGCCCCTCTGCCTTTGATTCCTATACTGCTGTTTTCTATCTTTGTAATTTGTTGCTAGCCATGGTGTCGATCGTAACCAAAGCGCAATTGCAGCAAACCCTCGATCGCGGTGAGGACCTATGGCGGCACTTCAGCATCTTTCAACAAGCCTTAGAGGACTGAATGACTGGTCACCCTCGTGTAGCGTCATGCTTGACTCAATACCCTCACCTTTAGGCACTCTGTTGCGGGCACTAACGCGGATCTCGGGTACCCAGAGCTTTCAAGGCTCCTAAGGCGCCAAGGAGATACCAGTGGCGACTTTAACCAGCAGCAGGCCACGGAATTATTTCGACGAATGGTATTCAACATACTGATCGACAATACCGATGACCCTGAGAAAAACCCTTCACTACTCGTGCACGAGCCCTCTGAGCGACAACGGTTTGAGCTAGCGCCCGCCTACGACATTTTGCGGACCAACTCGGGTCTTGGCTATCAAGAGTTTATCTGTGGTGCATTCGGTCGCGACTCAACGCTCGAGAATGTCATGAGCGAATGCGAGTCGTTTGGCTTGTCCCCTAAGAATGCGGCCCAGGAAGTAGTCAACGTGATTGATGTGGTGAACACTTGGCAAACCCATTTCGGCGAGATCGGTGTGCGTGCTAAAGACATTGAAACTCTTGAGCAAACAATCGATTCAGAACCGCTACGGTCTCAGCGGATCAAATTTGATCCGAACCGCTTTGGAGCAATCACAAAGAAAAAAAGCCCAAGAATCCGTTGGCTTAACCTAATGGCCGTTGCTTATGCAAATCCCGGTTCGCTTCTAATAACGCCACCAACAACTCTCCCTGCTCGATGGCATCACGTACCGCAATATGGTCATGACGGTGGGTTGGATTTAAGCGGTCTTTTAGGCGCTTTTGCAGTTTGGACTTGTGACAAGAACGGTAAGTCAAGTTCATGTACGCCATCGCAAAACTGCGGATGTCTAGGGCATGGTGGCTAAACGGGCTTTGCCCGTGAAACCGCATCAAATACCAATACACGTATGTGAAATCAAACCCGACTGGCCAGGCCGCGAAGACGGGCTTGACGTTCTCGCCTGCCGTTGCCCACACCCACTTGGCGAATTCGGGCATGACGCCGAACCCGGGATTACCAAAGGTGGGAAGCATCACGCCTAAGATTTTTGATCGCTGTGTTCTCAGAGCACTGGCGGCACTGTTTGGCTGATAGCCATGTCGTGTCGCGATCGCAAGAACCATTTCACGCGTACCAAGACGTACCTTTTCAGGCTGGTTGAAGACGCGCGACACGGTAGCCGCCGAAACGCCCGCTGCTTGTGCAATCTCCAAAATGCTGACTGGATTATTCATGGCTAAGTCTCAATGAAAACGATTTCATCTTGGGCTCGCCAAATGACCATGGCGTGACAAGGCCGTGAAAATTTTGTGACAAATAAATGGATGTGGCTTCAAAGACTGTGCAAAAATATTCCAGCTACCCCGCGGAATTTCCCGAAACTCCTTGACTCAGCGAGGATGAACGTCTGGTGATCAATTTGAAAGAGGTCCTGTTTCCCGACACCAAATACTGTTGACAACGTTAGACGAGATGTGATCGTTTTCTTTTTGAGAGAAGTAGATGCAAAACCAGATTATTACAACGCCAGTGCGACCGGGTAACGCCACTGAGCATGCTCTTGGTGTGCTGCGTGGCGCGATCCAAGAGGGCCGATTCGCCCCGGGTCAGCGTTTAATTGAAGTGGATTTAATGCAGGCCTTCATGGTCACACGTGGCCCACTGCGTGAGGCGCTAAGACGTCTGGCGAGTGAGGGTGTGGTTGATATCGTACCGAACCGCGGTGCTATGGTGCGGATCTTTAATCGCCAAGAAATGGTCGATTTATTTCGCATTCGAGAAGTAATTGAAGGTTTGGCAGCTCGTCAAGCGGCCGAGGCCATGGCTGATGAAAAGTGCCGGATTAAGTTTGAGGCTGCTTTAGCAAAAATGGATCGAGCGCGTTCCGTCTCAGAGGTTCCATTCAGTAAGGAAAATGTGATTTTTCATGAGTTAGTGCTTACGTATGCGCGAAATAAACAACTGACAGGTCTCATGCGTCAGTTGCAGTTACCACTGGTGCGGTTTCAAATTCGTGCTTCGATTGACGATGCTTATCGAGAAGCGTCGCGCTGTGAGCATCTGGCTGTTGTTCAGGCTGTATTGAAAGGTAATGCAGCGCAGGCCGAAAGTTTGATGAGAAAGCACCTGCGACAAGCCGCAGATCGGGTGATCGCTCGGTTGTAAGAACGTAATAAGGGATCGGAACGTCTTGGTCTAGCAGGTCTCAAGCCAAATGATTGCACAAAACTGTTTACACTTTTGTTGTCAATCATGTAGGATTAAGTCAGCAATTAACTTGGTAGGCAAGGCAGCAAAGCCGTGTGGGGGCAAGTTGGTGACGAATGGCGCAGATATTAAGACAGGCTGGTTAGCCGAAACAGTGCGGTCAGACCTTTCATGGCAAGTACGATTGACGCCGGTGCAGGTCGAAGGATTCAAGGCAGCCCTAAACCATGCCCTGGCTCAAAATAAACCTTTCTTGCAAATGACGACAGCTGATTTCCCTCTGTCAGCAGACTGTTTGCAAGCGATATCATGTGCAAGAGCTCTCACGCAAGGGCCGTGGGGCTTTTCCTTAGTCAAGGGCTTTCCTGTTCACCAATGGACTGAAGAAGAGACCCGACTGACCTATTGGGGCATTGGGCTGCACCTCGGTGTGGCGCGACCGCAAAATATCAATAGTGATTATTTGACAGACGTGCGTGATTCAGGTGGTCAATATCATGTCAAAGGCGGGCGAGGCTACAACACCCGTGCGAAATTAGATTTTCATATTGACTCGGGTGACCTGGTGGGTCTGATGTGTCGACGCACAGCCAAACAGGGTGGTCAAAGCAAAATTACCAGTTCGAAGGCCATTTATCAGGCGGTCAAGCGCCTTGATCCTTCGCTTGTTTCAACGCTTTCTCAGCCGATTTGTTTCAGTTGGCAAGGGGCGATGGCGCGCGTTGATGGCCCTTACTTTCACTGCCCAGTGGTTGATTTCAAACAGGATTACTTCGCTTTCAGGTTTAACTTGAAAAATATTATTGCTGCTCAGCGGGACTTTACAGAGATTCCCCGTTTAAGCGAGGATCAGTTGCGAATGATTGATTTGTTGGAGTCGTTGTTTCCCGATCCCACATACTGTTACTCGATGGCGTTAGAGCCAGGAGACTTGCAGCTGGTGAATAACTATCATGTCATTCACTCACGTACTGAGTTTGAGGATCACGAAGATCCAGACTTAAAGCGTCATCTTATTCGCCTTTGGCTTTGCATCCCGAATTGTCCAGCTATACCCGATTCCTGGGCCGTACAGGCCAAGCAAACGACAGCTAACACGCTCAGAGGCGGGTTACGCGGAAGTCACGTGAGTGAGGAGTTTCTAGCCTTTGAACAACGACAAGCTAAATACCATGGCTTGGATGCCACCTACTATCGGGAGCACCAGCATTAGCGGCAATGTTTTTGGCAGGCTTTCAGTGCTTGGATAAATTAAAAACTGCCGCCAATAGACGGCGTCCAGAAAAAGGGGGTCGGATATGAGTAAAGCAAAGATATTACGCAATCAGTTGGCCGCAAGCGACATGCTAATCGCACCAGGTGCGTATGACGCCATAGGGGCAAAGTTAATCGAGCAAGCTGGATTCCCACTGGTGTACATGACGGGTGCTGGCACCTCAGCCTCATTGGGTTATCCCGATTACGGCCTTTTGACAATGAGCGAAATGGTAGAGAAGGCTGGCATCTTGGCGCGATCGGTTCAAGTGCCAGTTATTTGTGATGCCGATACCGGCTACGGTAATGAGCTGAATATGATCCGAACGGTGCGTGAATTTGAAAGCCGTGGCGTGGCTGGTATTCATATCGAAGACCAAGTGATGCCCAAGCGATGTGGTCATTTGGATAATAAAGAGATTGAACCGCTAGAAAAATATGTCAGCAAATTGCGTGCGGCTGTTGACGCTCGGCAAGACCCTGATTTTTTAATTATTGCGCGCACGGACAGCCGCGCCTCATTGGGATTTGAAGAGGCGATTCGACGTGGAAATGCGGCCTTAGAAGCGGGTGCTGACCTAATTTTTATTGAGGCACCACAGACAATTGATGAAGTACAAGCAATCCCACGCCTGATTAACGGTCCTTGTTTGCTTAACGTGGTTCAAGGGGGAAAAACCCCTGAAATCAATCTAAAAGACGCGCAGAGCATGGGTTTTAAGGTTGCTATTTTGCCGGGTATTTTATTGCGAGCAGCAGTCAATATTTTCGACCAGGTGTTGGCAAGTGTTAAAAAAGAGCACACTGTGCCAGCCTTTTTGAACAACGCCACGCCGCATCAAAATTTCCGCCGATTTGGGGCAGATCAATGGGATGAGTTAAGGCGTTGTTACGCCAGCGAAAGCCAGTCTGCAGTCAAAGAAAATCAATGAAATTCTTTTGGGAGTGTCGTCAACAATGACTAAATCAACAACCATTCTTCGCCAATTACTGGTAGGCAGCGAGCCAGTAAGAGCACCAGGCGTAGTCGACTGCATTGGCGCGCGAATTGTTGCCAAAGAAGGATTTGAAGCCATTTATATGACGGGGGCTGGAACAACTGCATCGCGTTTGGGTTGGCCTGACGTTGGGCTTTTGACCATGACGGAAATGGCAGACAACGCGCAAAGAATTGCCGAGGCAAGTGGTTTGCCCGTTGTTGCTGATGCAGATACGGGTTATGGCGGACCTCTAAATGTGCAACGCACGGTTCGTACCTATGAAAGAGCCGGTGTGGCGGCCTTGCATATCGAAGATCAGTGTTGGCCTAAGCGATGTGGTCACCTAGATGGCAAGACGTTGATTCCGGTTGACGTCATGGTATCTCATATAAAAGCAGCCTGTGACGCGCGCCACGACCAGGACTTCGTTGTGATCGCTCGCACAGACGCTATTGCGGTGGAGGGATTTGAAGCGGCGCTCGATCGCGCAAAACGCTACGAAGAGGCGGGTGCTGATGTGCTCTTTGTTGAGGCACCTCGAGATATGACACAGTTGGCAACGATCCCCAAGCACCTAAAGAAACCCGCGTTATTCAACATGGCGGCTAGCGGCAAAACTCCCTTTTTGAGTGTTGAGGAAATCAAGGCACTTGGTTTTAAGTTGATCCTTTATCCAAACTTCATGATGCTGGCAGCCATACCGGCCATGCACAAGGTTTTACAAGAACTTAAACGTACCGGCTCGGTTAAAGGGCTGGTTAATGAAGTGGCGAGTTTTCAGGACTTTTTTAATTTACTAGGTATGGATGACGTCAAGGCATTAGAGGAGAAGTACCTCACCAATGAAGAGAGTCGCGTGCGGTACTAGTTGTAAGCGCTAGTTGTTGGTAATTCAGTTTGTAGTGACATAAAAAACACAAGGAGGTCAGACAAATGGAACGTTTAAATTTTTCAAAAAAATGGGTGCTTTCAGTTGCCGCTTGCGGATTAACGGCGTTGGTAGCAACTCCCGTCGCAGCCGAAAAATGGCCAACACAGAGGGATCGGATTGAGTTTACTGTGCCTTTTAATACGGGCGGTAGTGCTGATCGACTCGCTCGAGCACTTGCCGGCGCAATGAGTGAGGAGCTAAATGTGCCGATTACGGTCTCGAATCGTCCGGGCGGCGCTGGAGCGGTTGGTGCGACTTTCTTTGCTAAGAAGCCGTCTTGCGACGGATCTAGTTTTTTGGTGATGCAGGCGACACCGTTCTTAGCGAATGCTGTTATTTCAGGACGCGCCCCAGTCAAGTGGGAAGACTTTCATGTCATTAACACGCAATGGGTTGATTACGCCATTGTGGCGGTACCTAAAGACAGTCCATTTAAGACACTTGATGATCTGTTCGATGCGATTGAAAAAGAAAAAGGTGGCGTAAGCTCTGCCACGATGAACGGTTCGGGCTCCTTTATGCAACAACTTGCGGTACTTGAAGTGATGAAGCTTCCTACCGATCAGGTCAGGTTTGTGCTTTATGACGGTGGTGGTCCTGTTAGGACATCTGTTGCGGGCGGTCAAACCGACTTTAGTTTTGTGGCTGCCACCGGTTCAGAGCCAATTCGCGATCGAATCCGGTCGATTGGGATTGTCAATGCCGAAGCGGTGACCGAGTGGGAAGGCGAATTGATTAACGATGTCCTCAAGCGTCGTTATAACGTTCAGTTGCCGATTTTTTCGAGTTATACGGTTTCAGTCTTCTCGCAGCCATGCTTTCCCAAAGAACACCCCGAACGTTACAAGACATTTGTTCAGGCTTACGAAAAAGTGATGAAGAATCCCGATTTTCAAGCTGATCTTAAGGCCAAAAAGCTCGGTAATCTTTGGAACGGTCCTGATAGAAGTCGTCAGATCATCGATGAGGGTTACAACGGTTTGAGCAACTACAGCTACTTACTGAAAAACCGGTAAGCAGTCTTGATGGACCCAACTGGTGGGAGTGTGCCCTGGTTGGGTTCATCGTTTCTTTATGAGACTTGGCCACGTGATTGGCGATGGATCGAGACTGCTTAATGGGGGCGTTGATGAATAAGGCTTCAACAAAGATCAGTTCGGATTGGGGGCACATCGGTCTACTGGCGCTCTTCATTTTGGGAACACTGGTGTTCCTATATGACACGCTCTCTGAGTCCTTTCGACTAGAAAATGTGATTGTTATTTTGCCAGTATCGGCGCTGGTCATTGTGCTCTGCGTAGTACAGGGTATTCGCCAAGTGGCGCGTGCTAAATCGCTGATAGTGGATGCGCTTGGACCATCTTTGGATCACAAAAAAACAGAAGAACTTGCGCCCGAGAAATCACCCAAGCGTTGGATCGACTCGGTAAAGATACCTGCTTTTATGGTTTTATTAGGGCTCTATATTTTAGGGCTTGTGTACGTCGCTTTTGATTTGTCGACTTTTTTATTTTTGTTTTTTGCGTTGTGGCTGCAGGGTGAAAAACACTTGTTGTTTGGTGCGATTTATGCAGCTTTTCTTGCCTGGGCACTAACGTTAGGCTTGACCTATATGGTGCCCTTTCCGTTTCCCACAATGTTTTTCTAGGAGGCGCTAAGTATGATCGACTTTGCCGCCCTAACTTCTGCGTTTGAAATTTTGTTTGGGTCTTGGCAACCATGGTTAGTCGTTCTGCCAGGTTTGATCATTGGTCTTATTTTCGGTGCGATTCCTGGGTTATCTATTCCGGTGGCGATGGCAGTTTTCCTGCCGCTAACGGTCTACATGGACTTTTTGCCAGCAGTGCTTTTTTTGACTGCCATCTTTACTGGCGGTGGATTTGGTAGTGGGATCCCTGCCATCTTGATGAATATTCCTGGTACAGCGTCAGCCGTGGGCACGGCTTTTGACGGCTATCCCATGGCTCAGCAAGGTAAGCACAGCTTGGCGTTGGGCATCGCGTTGACTTCCTCGACAGTTGGGTGTGCCATCGGCTACATCATTCTGATGCTCTTTGTGAATTCGATGGCCGATGCTGTACTAAAGCTAGGCCCGACCGAAATGTTCCTAGTTGCGGCCTGGGGTCTTACCTTGATTGCAGCCCTTGGTTCAAATGATTTTTCTAAGGGATTGATTGCGGGACTGATGGGTGTTTTGATCAGCGCCATTGGCATGAGTGGCACGGGCGAAGTGCGCGGCACAATGGGGGTTATCTACCTGTTGGATGGTGTGCCAGCAGTACCAGCTCTTATTGGCTTGTTCGCAGCCTCGGAATTGTTCCGATTAATCGGTCACAACTACATCGTATCTGATGAGGAAAAACGAAAGATCTCTTTTCGGCAGATTCTAGAGGGTGTGCGGGCGACTTTTCGCTACCCCGGCACCTTGATTAGGGGTTCGTTTATTGGTGTATTGGTTGGTGCAATTCCCGGTGTTGGCGCTTCGGTCGCTAACTTGATTTCCTATTCTGCGGCTAAGCGTCGGTCAGATCACCCAGAGAGGTTCGGAAAGGGCGAACCGGGGGGGGTTGTGGCAGCAGAGTCGGCAAACAGCAGTTCTGAGGGCGGGTCAATGGCTACTTTGCTAGCGTTAGGTCTGCCGGGTGGTGCCGCCACGGCTGTGATGCTTAGTGCGTTTGAAATGCACAACATCACTGGTGGATCGCGATTTATGTCGGAAAACTTGGATATTGTTTACAGCATTATTTTGGGCAATTTTGCACAAGTCATCCTTCTTTTTGTCGTAGGACTCGGATTTGTTTTTGTCGCGAGTTCGGTGGTTCGGGTGCCGCTTAATTACCTCATCCCAACTGTTTTTGTGTTGGCGATTTTCGGGTCGTTTTCCTTAACGGGGAATATGGTTGGTCCAATAACCGTATTTGTTTTTTCATTAATTGGTTGGCTTATGAGGCGTTACGACTACCCTGTGGCGGCAATGGTAATTGGACTACTGCTTGGCAAGATGGCCGAAGGCGAGCTGATACGAAGTTATCAAATATCTGGCGGACAGTTTTCTTTTTTGTTGCAGCGCCCCATAGCACTCGTGATTCTGGCCCTACTCGTGCTATCGATTGTTTTACCTATTATTAAAGGTCACCGTAAAAATCGGGCGGCACGCAAAGCCGCACTTTAGATTTAAATTTGGAGGCTCTTATGAGCAAGCCGACGACACTTTTTCAAAAGATTTGGAACGCCCATGTGATCGCTCAAGACAGTGACGGTCGTTCGCTGCTGCATGTGTCTAGACATCTGGCCCACGACGGGTCGTGGCATGCCTTTCGGTTTCTTAAGGCGCGCAGCCTACCTGTTCGTCACCCTGATCAGTTGTTTGCAACCCCTGATCATGGGGTCTCAACCCTAAGCCATGATTTGGCGATGATAAAAGACCCCGATCAGATTCGGGTTGTAAAAGCGCTTGATGAAAATGCGCAAACGCATGGCTTCACATTATTTGGATTAACCGACGAGCGCCAAGGCATTATTCATGTCGTAGGGCCTGAGCAAGGGATCACGCAACCTGGTCTACTGATTGTTTGTGGGGATAGCCACACATCCACTCATGGTGCGCTTGGTGCTTTGAGCTTTGGCATCGGTGCCTCTGAAGTGTGTCATGTGCTCGCGACTCAAGCCATATGGCAGCGTAAGCCCAAAACCATGCGGGTAACTATCGAGGGAGACTTGGGGCTTGGGGTTAGTGCTAAGGATCTGATTTTAGCAATCATTGCCAAAATTGGCGCCAACGGAGCGACCGGTCATGTGATTGAATATGATGGCTCGACCATTCGCAACATGACCATGGAAGAGCGCTTAACCGTGTGCAATATGTCGATCGAAGCCGGCGCCAAAGCGGGATTAATTGCGCCAGACCAAACCACCTTTGATTATCTTAAGGGTAAGCCTTACGCGCCAAAGGATAAGGATTGGCAGGTGGCCCTTGCCCATTGGAAGACCCTAAAAACAGATGATGGGGCGGTATTTGATCGTTTGGTGACCATTGACGCTACCGCATTGGCACCGATGGTAACTTGGGGCAATAGCCCTGAAGAGGCAATTGCTGTTACAGGTTACGTGCCTGATCCCAAATTGGCTGGCGATTTGACTCGAGAGCAATCGTTGCAAGCCACCTTAGACTATATGGGGCTTTCAGCGTTGCAACCAATCACTGACGCCAAAGTTGATCTGGTGTTTATTGGCTCTTGCACTAATGGTCGCTTGGAGGATCTTCAGGCTGCAGCGGAAATAGCCAAAAAAGGCAAGGCCGTTGTGCAGGCAATCGTCGTTCCTGGCTCCTCGCTGGTCAAGCAGCAGGCTGAGGCGCAAGGGTTAGACAAGATTTTTAAGGCTGCAGGCTTCGAGTGGCGCGAGTCAGGTTGTTCTATGTGCGTGGGTATGAACGGTGATCTGGCTGGTGAGGGCGTTCGAACCGCATCAACCACAAACCGTAATTTTCGTGGACGGCAAGGCATAAACAGTCGAACACATTTGATGAGTCCCGCGATGGCGGCCGCCGCTGCCTTGAAAGGGCATATTGTGGATGTGCGTGATTTGCTTAAAGGAGAGTCACCATGAAACCCTTTACAACACTGGTGGGAATTGCAGCCCCAATTGACATCCCTAATGTGGATACCGATCAGCTTGCGCCAGCTCGATTTTTGCGTAAGCCACGTGAAGACGGCTACCAAAACTTTTTGTTTCATGATCTACGTTTCAATCAAGACGGAAGTCAGAAACTTGATTTTATTTTAAATCAACCCAGCTACGCCCAAGCGGAAATCATGGTGGTAAATCGTAATTTTGGTGGGGGATCTAGCCGTGAGCAAGCAGTCTGGTGTTTGGTCGACTATGGTGTGCGTTGCATTATTGGCACAAGCTTCGGGGATATTTTTTATAACAATGCGGTCAACCATGGCCTGCTGCTGATCAAAGAAAGTGAGCAGACTTGTCAGGCATTGCGTGAGCAGTTGCATATTCAACCGGGTGCGCAGATGAAGATCGATCTTGAGTCGAAACACTTTACTGATGCTGCAGGAACAACGCATGATTTTGAAATCGAAGAAAGTCGTAAAAAAAGACTTTTGCTCGGGCTCGACGAGATTGGATTGACGCTGCAATACACTGATCAAATGGATGCATTTGAATCGACTTATCGAGCTGAGCGTCCTTGGTTGTTTGTGAACCGGTGACCTTATCATTGCTACCTAGCTGTTGAGAACAACATTATGTGTTGAGCTGGTTTTTGGGCTTTCATGGGTTTTAAAACCTCGCCTCAAAGAAATTTATCGTGTCTATTAGCAGTTTGACAACCTTTATAAGTCAATTAGAGTACGAATATTGTCCATTCTTTGCGATGAATGTGTTTAACGAAAAAGAGGAGCTTCTATGCCAAAGGTTGAATTGCTATCCGGCGTCAACAGGGTACGGTGTTGAACTGTCGTTTAACACGACACTTGTGAATCAACCGTCCCGTAACCGGACGCTCGAGGTTTCGTCCATTCAAAAGGACGTCGCCAACCTGTAAACGATGTGCGCGGTATAAACATCCAGTTACAAGCCCACAAAAGCAAAAACCCCAGCGCGATGGCAGGGGTTTTTTCAGTTTCAGATGGTGGCCCGGGGCGGAATCGACTAGGGCCTGCGGATGTTAGATCCTGTCTTTCTATATGTTTAAGTAATTGGGTATATCCCGCTTGTGATGCAACAGCCGAAAGATAGTTTGATTACACGGTAAAGCGTCCCGTAACTGGACGCTACAGGTTTTGTCCGCTCAAAAGGGCGTTATCGACCTGTAAGCAATGTGCTCGTATAACTCTTGGTAAAACAAGCCCACAAAAGCAAAAAAATCCCAGAGTGATAGAACGAATTGTCTGCAGACCAGAAACTCATCAATTGGCACCCATAACGTGCAGGGAAAACCCGATATGTTTTCAAATGATTTATTTTTCTCGTACGTACGAGGGTTTATCCTGTTAATAGATTGCATATGAAGCATCTACTCTAGCAACGCTACAAGCTGCATTGGCTGAAACACCCATTTGGCGAAAAATTTGGAGGTTAATATGTTTAAAAATATATTGCTTGCCTATGACGGTTCTGATCTTCAGCAGAAAGAAATAATAGAATGTAGTGACCTAAAAAATTGGCCGAACGCGGAAATAACATTACTAATGGCCACCCCAAGTGTCTATACATCTATGGGGATGGAAGGAGTCTTTGTTGGTGATGATAGTGTGTACGATAATCAGGTACGCGCTGAAATTTTTTAGCACTGCTGTTCTTTCACTTAAAGCTGCTGGATATGACGCCAAAGGCGTTCAACTGATAGGCGACCCAGATATACAGATCGCAGATTACGCCCAAAAAAATAATTGCGACTTGATCATCGTTGGCCACAAACACAAAGCGAATTGGGCTGCACGTTGGTGGGGAACGTTTAAATCTA
>CAWUWI010000032.1:0-82319 GCA_963926245.1 uncultured Burkholderiaceae bacterium
CGCGCGCCACTCGACGCTCGCGATAACGTTAGTGCGCGGCAATCACGACGACCGTGCTGGGGATCCGCCCAAAGACTTTGGTATCGACGTCGTCGATGAGCCCCACTCTGTTGATGGATTTGCGTGTCGCCATGCGCTACAACATTCGCCTAGCGCACACACCAGCACCCGCGCCTTTGCGTTTGCTGGGCACACACACCCGGTGGTAACCCTGCAGGGTAGGGCACGCGATCGATTACGGCTGTTGTGTTTTGTGGTGTCGCCTGAGGCTTGCATACTGCCTGCATTTGGTGCATTTACCGGTGGGCACGAACACCAACCGGACCGCAATGAAACCCTTTATGCGATCGCTGATGAAGCAATATTTGCAATCCCAGGCCACCGATCGAAGCAACGCCATTGGTGACCTTGAGTGCTGAGCCAACCCACCCAATTCGTTATTTCGCCTGCTGCGTTGTAAGTGGTTTCTTGTACCCATTGGTTGCCGTTTCGATGCCTCATCACAACAGTCGTGCAACGCGTGCCATAGTCAGGGCTCACAATAAACGGGGTCGCCAATATTCTCTCTCGCGCCAGACCCATGCCCGTGTCGGGTAACAAGTCGTCAGGCACAGCGGTGCGGTCCTGCATCAATGCGGCCAATTGCTCGGCATCTGGTGCAAAAGATTCAGCCAGCAGCGTTGTGATGGCTTGTCGGGTTCGATGGGTTTTGGGCCAAGGCGTATCCAGTAGGGCGTTTGACAGGCCGTAGACCCCAGCAGTCAGTGATTGTTTAAATGGCTTGGCTTGATTGCCCGAGTAGTAAAGGCTTTCCCCGTCGGCGACGATTAGATTAAAGCCGTTGTACTCATCAGCCTTAGGTTCAATCGTTTGCAAATACGTATCGGCTGGCAGTTCAGCTTTGAGAAAGTCCTCGACGAGTCGACCACGTGATGGTGCTTGCAGCCGACGTTGTTGCGGGTCGCGGTAATTGGTTAGCAACGAAAAGCGCCCGCTATTTGTGACGCCGAGCCAAGTGCCACCGGCTTGAAGATCTTGTCCAGCCAACAAATTTGGATATTGTTGCCATGGTTGCAATGGCGCAGCCGCGCGATCATGGTACTCATCGCGATTGGCCACCACAATTAAGGGCCAGTCTGGCAAGGCATCAATCGCAAGGATCGCTAAACACATTTTTTCAGTCGCCTTTTTTTGGGTGTTGCAGTTGTTAGTCGAGACGCTCGCCAATTCACCACGGCGATACCGGCGATAACAAGAACCGAGCCAGCCACAAAATTGAGATCGAGTGGGTCATCGAGAAACCAGACGCCGAAGGCGACACCAAAGATGGGACTCAAAAAAGTAAACGATGCCAGACGAGACGCGAAGTAGTGGGTTAGCAACCAAAACCAAACGAGCAAGGTGAAAAAAGAAATCACCACGGCCTGAGCACTCACCGCTAAGATAACTGCCGGTGTCCAATTCACAGCCAATTGATCAGTTAACACACTGGCGATAAACAACACCACAAAAGCCATGCTCAATTGGTAAAGGGTCGTTTGGGCCGCGGGTATCCGGTTGAGACCCGTGAAGCGCAGGACCACAGTTGTTAAGCCCCAAAGCAGGCCAGCGACCAAGCCTAAGAAGTCACCATACAAAATGTCGGCATTAAATGAGGGCTGTGTGATGCCACCGAGAAATGCCAAGGTAATGCCCAAGAAGCAAGCCACAATCCCACACCACTGCACGCGAGACAATCGCTCTTCGGGTACAAGAAAGTGCAGTCCCAAGGCCGTGAAGATTGGGGCTGTGTAGAGAAAAACCGCCATGTGAGAGGCGGTGGTGTAGCGCAACCCTTCACCAATGAATAAAAATTCCGCGGCAAACAAAATGCCTGCCACAAGACCCGCTTGCCAAGGTCCTTTGTGTAAGGCAAAAGAAATGCCTTGGTGACGCATGAAGGCTGCAATCAAAACCATGCCAATGGCAGATCGTAATGAAATTTGCAGAATAGGCGACATGTCATCGGCCACAAATTTAATGACTGATTGCTGGCCACCCCAAAGAACACATAACAACAGCACCAACGAGATGGCCTGCGCATCTAGCGGTTTTCGTGTGTTGATCATGTGGTTAAGCCGAAGAAGGGCCGCCATACTGGCGGTAAGTTAAAGATGCCAAACCATGGAATCCTTAATATTTATTTCATTGTCACACACGGCGGGAATAGCCACAATCCTAGGACCCAACCCGCTACACTGTCATTTTTAACGATTGATAACAAAAACCGATCCCTCATGTCTGATCACAATTCGTTGTCACCGGTTACGCCAAGCGCCCCATCAAAAGATGCTTCACTGGCATCATGGCTTGCGTTTTTAGAACAGCTTCACCCAAAACCCATAGAGCTTGGGCTTGAACGCGTGCAAGTAGTGGCAGACCGTTTGGCAATTCAATCAAGCGCCACCAAATACATAGTGGCGGGGACCAACGGCAAGGGTTCAACGTGCGCCATGCTAGAGGCCATGCTATCAGCCTCAGGCTACCGGGTAGGCATGTACACCTCGCCGCACTTGATCGACTTTAACGAGCGCGCTCGCATCAATGGCGAGCAAGCCAGCGATGCGCAGTTGGTTTCGGCCTTTGAGATCGTCGAGCAAGCCAGGGGCGATGTTTCATTGACTTACTTTGAATTCAGCACCTTGGCCATTCTCTCTTTGTTCGCGAAAGAGAAGCTAGACGCCTGGGTTTTGGAGATAGGCCTTGGTGGACGCTTAGACGCGGTCAATATCCTTGACGCCGATTGCGCCATATTGACCAGTGTTGATCTCGATCACACCGACTGGTTAGGCAACACCCGTGACAAAATCGGTTGGGAAAAGGCCCATGTGTTTCGCACAGGTAAGCCGGCTATTTGTGCTGACCCAACGCCACCGGTAACTGTCATAGAACATGCGTCGGCTGTTGGCGCCGATTTGTGGCTTTTTGGTCGAGACTTCAATTACTCGGGCGATCGCCAGCAATGGGCTTTTGCCGGGCGACAAGGCCGGCGCAATGCGCTGGCCTATCCTGCCTTAAGGGGTGCCAATCAACTCTTAAATGCCGCTGGTGCGCTGGCAGCCCTCGAAAGCACCCGTCATTTGTTACCCGTTACTCAGCAAGCTGTTCGGATTGGTCTTTTGCAAGCCGCATTGCCTGGGCGGTTCCAGATTTTGCCGGGACAGCCCATGGTGATCCTGGACGTGGCGCACAACCCACACGCGGCTGCTGTATTAGAAAAAAACCTGGGCAATATGGGTTTCCATCCTTACACCTATGCGGTCTTTGGGATGATGGGTGACAAAGCCGTCGATGAGGTTATCAAACACTTGGCGCCACGCTTTGATCGGTGGTTTTGTACCTCGCTGCCGACCGAACGTGCCATTTCGGGTTCGGATTTGAAAGACCGCGTTGAGTCAGTACTTGCTCATACCAAAGCGGAAATTGATCCAGCTCCTACGGCTGAGTCCTTTGATGACCCCCAAGCAGCATTCGAAGCCGCCTGTCAGCTTGCTCAACCGGATGATAGAATCGTCGTGTTTGGATCGTTCTTAACAGTCGCCGGGGTTTTACCCAAAGCCACTCGCCGGTCGAATGGTTGACTATTTCCCCGCATCCATAAGGTCGTGTCATGGGTTTTTTTTCCAGAAAAGAAGCGGGATCAACGCGGCGCCAAGCCGTTAGACCGCGGCCCTCCGTTTCTAGTGAGGCCCAAGCGGCTTCGTTACGAGTTAAGGCTAGGCGCCGACTGACTGGTGCTGTGGCCTTGGTATTGGCTGTTGTTATTGTTTTGCCGATGCTATTGGACGGCGAGCCCGCACAGGTTCCGAGCGGCATTAACATCACCATTCCCAGCAAAAGTCAGCCCCTTGAACCTTTGACAACCACGACCATTAAGACGCCCATCATCGCGGGTGCTGACAAGCCGGTGTTAACCACCGAGCCTGCGCCAACAAAGGCGCCATCCGGCGCGGTGATAGCGATACCACCATCAACACCGGTTATCCCCACCCCTGTTGAGAGACCGGTAGCTGCGACTGCAACGCCATCCATACCGCCCATCCGAGAAGCACCGGCTACGTCGCCGGCAGCTGAGCCCAGTCGCACTGACGATGGCAGCCGTGCGCTAGCGTTATTAGCGGGCCGCTCGCCCAGCACAGCACCCCCAGCCGCCATCGGTCAATTCGTTGTACAAATCGCCTCATACAGCACGCAAGAGGACGCTCAAACACGACGCGACAAACTCAGGGGCGAGGGCGTCTCGAACGCTTTCGTTGAGCAGGGAGCCATCGAGGGTAAAAACGTGTTTCGTCTGCGCGTAGGACCATTTGTATCTAGGGATGCCGCCCAAGCTGCTCAGACTCGACTGCGCACGCTGGGTTACAACAACGGCTTTATCACAACGAAGTGACTGCTTTTGACTTCATTTTGCTCGGCATCATAGGCACTTCGATGTTGCTAGGTGTTTGGCGCGGATTGATCAAAGAACTAATTTCTTTAGTGGCATTTGGGTTAGCTTTTTTAGCGGCCATCTGGTGGGGTCCTGACTTATCGTCGTTTGGCATACTGAACTGGGTTAAGCACGACTATTTAAAGCTCGGCATTGCATATGCTTCGCTTTTTATTGCGACGCTTTTGGCGGTTGGAATACTTAACATGGCACTGGCAGCAATGATTAAAAGCACAGGGCTGTCGCCGGCTGATCGTGGATTGGGTGCTCTCTTCGGACTGCTAAGGGGCATTCTTCTTTTACTGGTTTTGGTGACGATTGCCGGCTACACACCCTTGATTGAAGAGCCATGGTGGCGTAACGCTATGTTTTCTGAGCAAATAGTGGGTGTCATTGAGAAAATCAAGCACAGAATGCCTGCTCCCATCGACCAATGGTTACCGTACTGATTAAAAAATATATCTTAACGTTTTATCAAAATTTACCTGGACCATAAGTCCAATACTCGGGATTGATTATGTGTGGCATTGTTGGTGTGGTAGGGCGTGGACAAGTCAATCAATTGATTTACGACAGTTTGTTACTGCTGCAGCACAGGGGGCAAGATGCGGCTGGCATCGCCACTTCAGACGGTAACCTTTTTAATATGTTTAAGGGTCATGGCTTGGTGCGAGATGTGTTTCGCACCCGTAGTATGCGTTCCTTGCCTGGCTTTAGCGGAATTGGTCAGGTGCGTTACCCAACGGCCGGCTCAAGTGAAAGTGCGGAAGAGGCGCAACCTTTTTACGTAAACGCACCATTTGGACTGACTTTTGCGCACAATGGAAATCTCACCAACTGGCGCGAACTTCGTGAGTCATTGTTTCGCGTTGATCAGCGTCACATCAACACCAACTCTGATTCGGAGGTCTTGCTTAACGTGTTGGCTCACGAGCTTCAACGAGCAGCCAATGGAGTGAGTTTGGATGAAGGCGCAATTTTTCGTGCCGTGAGAGCATTACACAACCGCGTCAAGGGCGCGTATGCCGTTGTGGCTCAAATCTCCGGATACGGCCTGCTTGCCTTTCGTGATCCACATGGCATTCGGCCGCTGTGTTTAGGTCGTTTCGAGGCCCCTGAAGGCACCGAATGGATGGTTGCTTCAGAGTCAGTTGCACTTGAAGGCTCCGGATTTGCGTTTGTTCGAGATGTTGAGCCAGGCGAAGCCATTTTCATCTCGCTTGACGGCAAACTTTCAAGCCAATTGTGTGGTCCTGACGTGCCATTCGCACCCTGTATTTTCGAGTACGTCTATTTCGCGCGTCCAGACTCAGTTTTAAGTGGTGTCTCAGTCTATGGGGCTCGGTTACGTATGGGTGAATACCTTGGCGACAAACTGGCCCGCTCGATCCCTCTAGGTGATATCGACGTGGTGATGCCAGTTCCTGACTCATCAAGACCCGCTGCGATGCAGTTGGCCTCAAGACTTAATTTAGAGTACCGCGAGGGTTTGATCAAAAACCGCTATGTGGGACGAACTTTCATCATGCCTGGTCAGGCGATTCGTAAAAAGTCTGTTCGCCAAAAGTTAAATACGATTGGGCTTGAATTCAAAGGTAAAAACGTCTTGCTGGTGGATGATTCCATCGTTCGCGGAACGACTAGTCGTGAGATTGTTGAGATGGCTCGTGCGGCTGGCGCCAATAAGGTTTACATGGCTTCAGCTGCACCACCAGTTCGCTATCAAAATGTCTACGGTATTGACATGCCAACGCAAGATGAGTTGATTGCCACTGGGCGAGATGATCAAGAAATCGCTCAGATTATTGGTGCCGACGCGTTGATTTATCAAGACATTGAAGACATGAAAAAGTCAATTTCCGATCTAAACCCTAAATTAACAAACTTTGACACGTCATGCTTTACGGGGGAGTACGTGACCGGGGACATCACTCCCGAATATTTAGCCCGAATTGCAGTCCCACGCGATGACCAAGAGCGCGGCACGGGTTTGCAATTTAACTTGGGCTTTGCTGCTAACGACAACTGACCACCTAGCCAGACCAATCCGCCAGAAGTCAAAAGGAATGGCACATGAGTGATTTGGGCTTTTCCCGTTTTCTGGGATTGGTAGGTGCCATCTTCTTGTTGGAACTAGGGAGCCGCTCAAGCGATAGCGATAGCGACATCTACAACGTATCAGCCAGAGGCCGTTACAGTTTCGCCTGGGATATACGTCATCAACGGTTCACTTGATCAGCGTAGTGAAGCGAACGCGGGCTTAAATGCCAATTTTGGCTTTATTGACACGCCCACTGGCGACATATTGGTTGCTAGCGGAGCCAGTGTTTTTGCAGTAGCCCTGCTGGAAAAGGCGGTCAAACAAGTCGCGGACAAACCCATCAAGTGGATCTTGAACACGGGCTCGTAAGACCACCGCTGGTTAGTCAACGGCTACTTTAGCGAGCGGGGTACCGAAATTTATGCCATGGCATGCACGGTGAATACGCAACGCGAAAACGCAGCACGGCAAATTGAAGACCTCAAAGGTTATTTAGGGGGTCAAATGAATGGGACCGAGCCCCTACATGCGAAAATCATGCATAAGGCATCGTTAACTTCATTGGTTATTGACGGTGTAGCGCTCGAGTGGCTTTCAACCAATGCGCACTAACCTGGCGACACCATGATTTACTTCTTGCCACAATCGTCGTTAATGTTTGCGGGTGACTTGGTTTACGTCGACAGGTTAATGAGCATATTGCCGCAATCAAACCTTCGCCAAGCATCGCTCGCATTTGATATGTTGATCGAAAAGCACAGGCCGAAACAGGTGACTACTATCAATTTGAATTGAAAACATCGGAACGGCGGCTCAAGACATGAATCAGATGACAGAAACGTTAGATCACTTTGCGAAACCTGAGGTCTTTATACATTTACAAAACTTTGATGAGCTGGCCCGTGCCAACATGAGTCGTGTCTTCTTGGATTTTGAGGCAAACCCTTAACGGCGCACACGGCGTTTAAACATCTATCTTTCATTAGAACGCCATGACACCATCAGCATAAAAAGACCGAAAACAGAGTAGAGCACAAAAAGTGCTAGTCCCCATGCGGCATAATCAACGCCCAAAACACGAACACTGGCGTCCAAGCAAGTAGCATAAATACCAAAAAACCAGGGCGCTAGGGCCTCTAGACCGCTGCCGCTGATAACACGATCAGCAAATGACCGATCACAACTGAATGCCTTCGCTGCGACTGTGATTTGGTGCCAAGCGACCGTAATGCCAGCAAATGCCGTAACCAAGACCAAACCCCAGTTCAATAAACGCCACGCACGAAAGGCCGAGCCAAGTAGACCCAGTAGGGAAAATGCGGCAATCAGAACAAACAACACGCGCTGCAAAATGCACCAAGAGCAAGGCACCATGTCCAGCACATGCTGGCTGAACAGGGCTATAGCCAGTGCGGCGAGAGCCGTTAAAAGTACCAGTAAAAAACCGGTTTTGCTATGCGGCATTGGCGACCTCTTGGCTTAGCGCCTCTGAAACCGCACGCTCAAATTGACGTTGCTTTCGGGGTTGGTTCAAATCTTCACCACTGATCACAAAGACGTCTTCAATACGTTCGCCAAGCGTCATCACTTTGGCGGTTAACACGGAGACATTAAACGCGACAAAAACACGCGCCACATCGGCCAATAAGCCTGGGCGGTCTGAGGCCACGATCGCTAGGCGCCAGTGTTTGCTGCCTTCATCGGGCTGAATTTCCACCATGGGGGTTACTGGAAAAGCGCGTGACAAGCGCGATAAACGCGGGCCTATTTTGATACCAAGCGCGGTATCGTTGTTTTCCGTTTGAAGGAACTCTCGCAATTCGTGTTCAATTAAGGCGGTCAACGCGCGCAAATCCCTTTGCCCCGCGGCCGGTAAAACCATAAAACTGTCGAGGGCAAAACCGTGTCGGGTCGTGTGAATTCGAGCATCCAAAACGCCAAGATTTTTTGTGCCCAAATAAGCACAAATTTTGGAAAAAAGATCTTTTTTGTCATGGGTATAGACCATGATTTGCATGCTTTCGGTGTTGCCAACAGGTCGCGCTTTTACGACCACGCTTTCGGGGCTGACTTGATAGTGCAAATGGCGTGTGTGCCAAGCGATGTCGGTCGCATCGTGGCGCAAAAAGTAGGCAATGTCTAACTTTTCCCAAAATGCTTGCCGATGTTCATCAAGTAAACCCGTCAATCGAGTCAACCGCGTTGCCTCTTCAATACGTTGCTGTAACACCGTTTTGGCTGAGGCCATTTCGCCACCAAGGGCGGCACTGGTCAACCGGTACAAGTCTTCAAGCAACTTGCCTTTCCAAGTGTTCCAAACCTTGGGGCTCGTGCCCCGGATGTCCGCGATAGTCAGCAGGTAAAGCGAGGTCAACTGGCGAGCTGTCCCTACTTGCTGAGCAAAGTTTTGAATCACAACGGGGTTCGATAGGTCTTGTTTTTGTGCAACCTGTGACATCAGCAAATGATTTTTAACCAAAAACACAACCAGTGCCGTGTCTTCTTTACTTAATTCGTGCTCGCGAGCAAATCGCTTGACTTCAATGGCGCCGAGTTCAGAGTGGTCGCCGCCCCGGCCTTTGGCGATGTCGTGAAAAAGTGCCGATACATAAAGCAACCAATGCTTATCCAAATTGGCAATCAAATCTGACGCAAGCGGATATTCCTGTGCATGCTCGGGCATGGTGAATCGTCGCAAGTTGCGAATGACCTGTAGCGTGTGCTGGTCGACCGTATAAACATGGAACAGGTCGTGCTGCATCTGCCCCACAACCCGCCTGAAGGCAGGCAAATAGCGGGGCAAGACGTTGAGCATGGTCATTCGGCGCAAGGCGTGAACAATGCCTTGGGGTTGCTGCAAAATGGACAGGAACATGGCTTTGTTTGTTGAATCACGCCGAAACGCAGCATCAATCCGTGTGCGTGCGTGCCAGATAGCGCGCAAAGCTTTGGCAGAAATTCCGGTCAGTTCTGGATGCTGTTGCATCACCAAAAAGGCTTTTAGCAGAAGATGAGGGTGGTTTTCAAAGACCGTCTCATCTTCGATCTCTAAACGAGACTGACGGTCAAAGAAATAGCCCTCAGCGTCAAGTGGTAGAAAACGCACTCCAGGCGCTGGAAACAGTTGGGCTTGAATACTTTCGACCAGAACGGTGTTTAATTGCGTCACCAAGCGCGCAGCCCAGTAATAGCGCTGCATCAATATTTCGCTGGCCCGCCGATTGTGCGCGGGCAAAATATCATAAGCTTGGGCTAGGCTGTGTTGAAGGTCAAACACCAACCGATCTTCACGGCGCCCAGCAAGCAAATGCATTTCAATTCGCAATCGCTTAAAGGCCAATTCGGCTTTTCTGAGATCGCGTGCCTCAATGGGCGTTAGTAAACCGCTACGAGAAAGCTGCGTCCAGCTGTGACCAAAGCCCGCTGCCTTTGCCATCCAACGTATAACTTGCAAGTCGCGTAATCCACCCGGGGACTCTTTGCAATTTGGCTCAAGTGAGTAGGGGGTGTCTTGGTAGCGCGCATGGCGTTGGCGCATTTCTGTCAACTTTGCTTTAAAAAAGACTTGTTCATTTAAAGCCGAAATTAGCGCTGTGTTGAATTGGTTAAATAAACTGCGTCGACCCGCGATAAATCGACTCTCTAGGAGCGAGGTCTGAACTGTAATGTCCGCATCAGCCTCGATAAGACACTCCTCAAGCGTGCGCACGCTGTAGCCTGGTTCAATACCCAAGTCCCAAAGTGCAGCCACCAGTTCGCTAAGCATAGTTTGATCTTTGTCGTTGGCAGGCTGCGCGAGCAAGATCAAAAGGTCAACATCTGAAAAAGGATAAAGTTCGCCACGACCGTAACCACCAACAGCGGCCAAGGTTGCCCCTTTGGGAAGCGGATGAATTCGCAGGAGACCGCGCAATGCATCATCTGTTGCGCGGCGCAGAGCGTTTAAAAACCTGTCTGAAACGGGCTGCAATCTAAAAGCTGTTATTGCATCTTCTCGCTTGGACGCTAAGACTTGGCGCAAATTGCTGAAGGCTGGCGCTAAATTCATGGGTGTGGCTGAGTCAATAGCGTGGGTTTCGCAGGCATTCCCTCTGAAATGGTTAGTACTTCAACACCCGTGTCAGTTACCAAGACTGTGTGTTCCCATTGCGCCGATAAGCTGTGGTCGCGAGTAACGACCGTCCAGCCATCTGACAATTGACGGATTTCTCGCCTACCCGCGTTAATCATTGGTTCGATAGTGAAAATCAGACCGGGCTCTAGCACTTGTCCCGCTTTTGGCCGGCCGTAGTGCAGTATTTGAGGTTCTTGATGAAATTTCGTGCCGATGCCATGGCCGCAGAACTCGCGCACCACAGAGTAGCCTTTCGATTCGGCGTGATGTTGAATCGCATGGCCGATATCACCTAAGGTTTGGCCCGGTTTGACTTGATCGATGCCAAGCCACATGCACTCAAAGGTGGTCTCGGTGAGCCGCT
The DNA here is from genome assembly GCA_963926245.1 of uncultured Burkholderiaceae bacterium. Lineage (GTDB taxonomy): Bacteria > Pseudomonadota > Gammaproteobacteria > Burkholderiales > Burkholderiaceae_B > Algicoccus. Next base: position 10,988 of record CAWUWI010000032.1, read on the forward strand.
TGGCTTGAATGGATGGCTCACCCACAAAATACATACGGCTAGTATCGCCAAACCAACCGTCCTTAATGATTGTTACGTCAATGTTAACGATGTCACCGGTTTTTAAAATTTTTGCACCAGGGATGCCGTGGCAAACCTGATGGTTAACTGATGTGCAAATGGCACCGGGAAATGGCGGGTACCCAGGCGGGGCATAGCCCACGGTTGCTGACTCAACTTTCAAAACGTCTGAGATGAATGCAAGGGTTAAACGATCCAGATCCCCGGTAGAAACACCCGTTTTGACAAAAGGCGTGAGGTAATCGAGCACTTTCGCCGCATCGCGACAAGCGGCGCGCATTTTATCGAGATCTTGGGGGTCAGTAACGAGAGGCATCGGCGAGGTTCAATCAGTATGGTTAAGGGTTTGGCAAAGGTTTAAACAACGAAATATGGAGCAACTTGAGCCTTTGTCCACAAAACAGTTAGAATTATAGGCTTTCTCATAAATTTGGCCTAAAAAAACTAGGTCACTGCCGTGGGAATAGTGGTGGTACCTAGTGTCTTTCATCGCTACCTTGCTGATAGTCATAAAAGCACAATTTCAGTGATGATACAAGACACATGGTGTTGCCAAATCGCGCGCTGTTGCACTAGGGTGCTGGCATTTGCCGGTGCAGCAACAGTGCTAGAACCAACCCTTGGAGATTTAAATGTCGTTAATGCGCGAAATGTTAGAAGCAGGTGTGCACTTTGGCCACCAAACCCGGTACTGGAACCCCAAAATGGCACCTTACATTTTTGGGCACCGTAACAAAATCCACATTATCAACCTTGAACAGACTGTTGTTAAATACACAGAAGCTGTTAAGTTCGTACGCTCAACTTCAGCCAAAAATGGCAATGTCATGTTCGTCGGCACCAAACGTGCCGCGCGCGAAATCATTGCAGAGCAAGCCGCCCGTTGTGGTATGCCTTACGTAGACAGTCGTTGGCTCGGCGGTATGTTGACCAACTTTAAGACAGTCAAAAGCTCAATCAAGCGTTTGAAAGACATGGAAGTGATGGCCGCTGACGGCGCTCTAGAGCGCATGTCAAAAAAAGAGGGATTGATGTTTGAGCGCGAGATGACCAAGCTCAACAAGTCGATTGGCGGCATTAAAGACATGAACGGCTTGCCTGCCGCTATTTTTATGATCGATGTCGGTTATCACAAGATCGCAGTCGCTGAGGCACACACACTGGGCATCCCAGTGATTGCCGTCGTGGATACCAACCACTCACCTGATGGCATTGATTTCGTTATTCCAGGCAATGATGACTCTGCAAAAGCAATAACCTTGTACGCAAGCGGCATCGCTGATGCTGTACTCGAAGGGCGCCAACAAAACCTTAATGGCTTGGTTGAAAGCATTACTGATGGCGAAGAGTTCGTTGAGCTACAAGAAGGCGCCGGCGAGCAGCAGGCCTAAGTCGTTGATGCCAACCCGTGCTTAACAGCACGGGATTCACGAATTACTTAGGGCGAAGCATCCATTTCGGTGCTTTGCGCGACTTGTCAATAAACACGGAGCAAATATGGCTGAAATTACCGCCGCAATGGTCAAAACATTGCGTGAAAAAACAGATGCACCCATGATGGAATGCAAAAAAGCACTGACTGAGGCTAACGGTGACCTCGCGCGTGCCGAAGAGGTGCTACGCGTCAAACTTGGGAGCAAAGCCAGCAAGGCTGCTTCACGCGTAACCGCCGAGGGGCTGATTGGTTTAACGATTGATGCCGCGGGTAAAATAGGCGCCCTCGTCGAAATCAACTGCGAGACCGATTTTGTTGCAAAGAATGACGATTTCATCGGATTTGCTCAAGCCATGGCTAATTTGGTCATGACACATAACCCAAGCGATGTGGCTGCACTTTCAGCCCTACCGATGGGCGAAGGCACCGTTGAAACAACGCGTACAGCGCTTGTGGGAAAAATTGGTGAGAACATTGCCATTCGCAGATTCAAACGCATGGCGACAGAGCACTCGCTAGCAAGTTACGTTCATGGCGGCAAGATCGGTGTAATGGTTGAATTTGCTGGCGGCGAAGAGGTGGGTAAAGATCTCGCCATGCAGATTGCTGCCACAAAGCCGCGCGCTATTGACGAAACGGGTGTGCCCGAAGCGGATAAAGAAGCCGAGCGCTCAGTTGCACGTCTAAAGGCAGCAGAGTCAGGCAAGCCCGCTGAAATAGTCGAAAAAATGGTCGAAGGCTCGGTCCAAAAATATCTGAAAGAAGTTGCTTTGTTGTCACAGTTGTTTGTCAAAAACGACAAACAAACTGTTGCTCAGATGTTGAAAGAAAAGGGCGCCTCGGTTCAGGCTTTTGCAATGTACATCGTGGGCGAAGGTATTGAGAAAAAAGTGTCGGACTTTGCCGCCGAGGTTGCCGCCGCCGCTTCAGGTAACGCTTGATTTATAAGCACATCCTGTTAGCTTAAATACTATTGTCCAGCAAGTTTCTCTTGTTAAGACCTAACGGACTGCAACGACCTCGGTGTCTAGCAGTCCTTTTTTATGTTGTGCCGCCTCTTTAGTCATGATCGTTCGCCGATATGTCGAACGTATCGTATAAACTGATCAAAATAAATTAGTCATAAAAGGATTCGTGTATGTCAGGTCATCGTCATAAAAGAGTCTTATTGAAACTTTCAGGCGAAGCCCTAATGGGTGACGATTCGTTTGGCATTAATCGTGCCACGATTGTTCGCATGTCTGAGGAAGTTAGCGCTGTCGCTCACCTAGGCGTCCAACTTGCGATCGTTATTGGGGGCGGCAATATCTTTCGGGGCGTCGCACCCGGCGCTCAGGGCATGGACCGCGCGACGGCTGACTATATGGGCATGATGGCTACCGTGATGAATGCGCTAGCCTTACAAGATGCTCTTAAACACCAGTCCATTGATGCCCGAGTGCAGTCTGCTCTCAATATTGAGCAAGTCGTGGAGCCCTATATCCGCCCCAAAGCGCTTCGCTACCTTGAAGAGGGCAAAGTGGTGATTTTTGCTGCTGGCACAGGCAACCCTTTTTTTACAACTGATACCGCCGCGGCTCTTCGAGGTGCAGAAATCGGTGCTGAAATCGTGCTGAAAGCCACCAAAGTTGATGGCATTTATAGCGCTGACCCAAATAAAGATCCTGCAGCGACACGTTATGGTCGCATCAGTTTTGATGAGGTTATTGTGCGAAGGCTTGAAATCATGGATGCTACTGCATTTGCTTTGTGTCGTGATCAAAAACTGCCCATCCGTGTTTTCTCAATCAATAAACCGGGTGCGCTTGGTCGAGCGGTTAACGGTGAAGACGAGGGTACTTTGGTGCACGTTTAGTCGATCACTTTATTTTGCGCAGTCAGTATTATTTTTTAGGAATCGTTGAAATGATCGTTCAAGAAATGTACACATCAACACAAGCGAAAATGTCCAAATCGCTTGATGCTTTGAAATCAACACTCTCAAAGATCAGAACGGGACGGGCTCACACGGGCATCCTAGACCACGTTGAAGTTGAGTATTACGGCGCCATGACGCCGCTTAGCCAAGTGGCTAATGTCAACTTGGTTGATGCTCGAACACTGGCCGTTCAGGTTTGGGAAAAGTCAATGGCTGGTGCCGTTGAAAAAGCAATCCGCGAGTCTGACCTTGGATTAAACCCACAAAGTATGGGTGAGACTATCCGCGTGCCAATGCCAGCGCTGACCGAGGAACGCCGTCGCGATCTGACTAAGGTAGTGCGAAGCGAGGGCGAGGACAGCAAAGTGGCCATGCGTAACCTGCGACGCGAGGCCAATGATGCGTTGAAGAAATTGGTGAAAGATAAAGAGATTTCGGAAGATGACGAGCGCAGAGCTCAAGAACGTGTCCAAAAATTAACAGATCAGTTTGTAACCGATATCGACAAGATGGTAACTGATAAAGAAGCTGAAATCATGAAGGTTTGAAGGAAAAAACCTCTTGAAACCTGTCAGCTCAACACAAGAAATTCCTAACGTTTCAGCCGTTCCAGCCCACGTTGTCATCATCATGGATGGCAACGGGCGCTGGGCGGTCAATCGCCACCTACCAAGAGCGGCTGGTCACGTCAAAGGCGTGCGAGCCGTTCGCAAGGTTGTCGAGTACTGTCTTAAAAACCAAGTTTCATACCTGACCCTTTTTGCGTTCAGTTCAGAAAACTGGCGAAGACCAGCCGATGAAGTTTCACTTTTGATGCGGCTGTTCGTGCAAGCACTTGACCGCGAAGTGGCGCAACTAAAAGGGCAAGGCGTCAGGCTTCGCGTGGTGGGAGACCTTTCAAAGTTTGAGTCAAAGCTTCAAAACATGATCGAGCAAGCGCAACAAACAACCGCTGCCAACGACAAGTTACACCTCACGATCGCTGCCAATTACGGTGGAAGGTGGGATATCTTGCAAGCCACCAGATCGATGCTGAAGCACTCGCCTGAGCTAGCCCAAGAGCCCGCATCAATTACAGAGGACCTGTTAGAGTCGTACTTGTCCATGAGTTGGGCCCCTGAGCCCGATTTATTTATCAGAACCGGCGGCGAACAGCGCGTGTCGAATTTTTTGATTTGGCAATTGGCTTACGCAGAACTCTACTTTACCGATTGTCTGTGGCCAGACTTCTCTAAAACCGAGTTGCAAGAAGCTTTTGACTGGTATCAGGCGCGAGAGCGACGCTTTGGTCGAACCAGCGCTCAACTGCTCGCAAAGCAACCCGTGGGTTAATCGATGCTAGCCCAACGCGTTACTACAGCTATCGTACTGCTGGCGATTTTGGTTTTTACCCTTTCAGTCGAGTCCAAGTGGCCTCTTTTGATGTTTATGAGCCTTACAGTCGCTGTTACGGCCTACGAGTGGATCAAGCTCACCTTTCCTAACCGTCCGAGCTTGGCTTGGGTGAGTTCAATTTTGCTTTTGGGGTTGACCCTTATCGAGGGTTGGCGCTGGCAAGTTGAACCGCCAATGGTTTGGTCTCTTTGGCACGTTTGCGTTACTTTGACGGCCTTTGTGTGGTTATTTGTCATCCCCATGTTTACACTTTTGGTTAAATGCACGAAACCCCTACAAAGCTGGGCGCTTTTCGCACCCATTTGTTTATTCGCCACCTGGGGAGGGTTGGGGCTGACATGGATACAGTCTGGGGCTTGGGGGCTGATTTCTTTGCTGACAATTGTCTGGATAGCCGATGTCTTTGCTTTTTTTGGTGGTCGTAAATTTGGTCGCCACAAACTGGCGCCCGCCATCAGTCCCGGTAAGACCAGAGAAGGCGCCCTGATTGGTATTGTCGGCGTGGTACTTTGGATGTTGGCTTCATCGCAATGGGTGGGTAGTTACGCCGCTAACGTTCTTGATCTGTGGGGCTATTTGGGGCTTATCCTGGCTGGTTGTTTGCTGGGCTCAATTTCCGTACTGGGTGACTTATTCGAATCTTTACTTAAGCGTTGCGCTGGGGTAAAGGATTCAGGTCGTTTATTACCGGGGCATGGCGGGGTTTACGACAGGGTTGATGCTGTTGTCGCTGTTGTACCGGTTGCCATTTTACTTATTAGTGATTTTTGGTATTGATGACGCAAAAAAATATCACCATCCTTGGCTCAACGGGCTCCATCGGTCAAAGTACGATTGATGTGGTGCTGCGTCATCCTGACAGGTTTCGCGTTCACGCGCTAAGCGGCCATCGCCGCATGGAAAAGTTGGCTGAACAAGCCATCCAAACACGCCCCGATTGTGTTGTTGTTCCAGACGACGCTGCCGCTGAAGCGTTCAAACAATTTTTTGGTCTTGGGCAACCGAGACCAGAAATCAGGGTCGGCAAGAAAGCGCTTGCGCAAACAGCGGCGGATCGCGAAACAGACACGGTCATGGCGGCTATCGTTGGTATTGCAGGCTTACCCTCTGCTTTGGCTGCGGCATGTGCAGGCAAACGCGTAATGTTGGCCAATAAAGAGGCTTTGGTGGCAGCAGGCTCGCTCTTCATGGATGCCGTTAAAAGGTATCATGCCGAACTGCTGCCAATTGACAGTGAGCACAATGCAATTTTCCAATGCTTACCCACCGCTGGACAGTCTTTGGCTTGCTCAGGGCCGGCCAGTGGTGTCGATCGTATTATCTTGACAGCGTCGGGTGGGCCTTTTAGAACTTACCCCCTTGATAGTCTGGTGAACGTTACGCCTGAGCAGGCCTGTGCTCACCCGAACTGGGACATGGGTCAAAAAATATCAGTGGATTCGGCAACCATGCTCAACAAGGGGCTTGAAGTCATTGAGGCGCACTGGTTGTTTGCCATGCCTGCTGACCGAATCGACGTCGTCATTCACCCTCAAAGCGTTATTCACTCAATGGTTCAGTACCATGACGGGTCAGTACTGGCTCAAATGGGTAATCCCGACATGCGCACACCAATTGCTTATGCGCTGGGCTTTCCAGACCGCATCGAAGCCGGTGTCGCCGGGTTGGATTTGGTTGCGCTTGGGAAACTTGAGTTCGATGCAGTACAAGTGGATCGCTATCCTTGCCTTATCCTAGCCTATGAGGCTTTGCGTCAAGGGCAATCGAGCTGTATAGCGTTAAATGCAGCCAATGAGATAGCCGTGGCTGCTTTTCTTGAGCGTCGACTGCCGTACTTGAGTATCGCGCAGGTCATTGATAAAACCTTGGAATGGGAGGCCGGCCAACCGCAATCTTCGGTTTCATGCTTAGATGACGTTATGCATCGAGACCAACAAGCCCGAACCTTTGCGCAAGCCCTTTGTCCAATCGAAGGTTCCTCTATCTCAGCGAGTGCGTAACGTATGATTACCACTATTCTTTCTTTTTTATTTGCGCTTGGTATTCTCATCACCTTTCATGAGCTTGGTCACTACTGGGCGGCTAGACGCTGTGGCGTGAAGGTTCTTAGATTTTCTGTCGGCTTTGGTAAACCGCTGTGGCGCCGTGTTGATAAAAATGGTACAGAATGGGCGGTGGCAAGTATCCCGTTGGGTGGCTACGTCAAGATGCAAGATGAGCCAGCGCCTGACGCTGACCCAATGGCCCCTACAGTCGATTTCTCAAGCCAACCGGTTCGAAACCGTTTTTTTATTGTTGCAGCGGGCCCCATGGCCAACTTCATTTTGGCGGCAGTTCTTTACGCCGGGCTGAGCTGGGTAGGTAGCGAAGAACCAGCGCCGATTTTGGCGACACCCGTGGTTAACAGTGCCGCGCAAATAGCGGGTGTGCAAGCCGGTGACCGCGTCATCTCGGTCGATGGCCAAGCGGTTACGTCATGGCGCGATGTGCGTTGGGAAATGCTCGATCAAAGTGTCTCAGGCGGCAGGGTCGACTTAACGGTAGATCGATTTGACCGAGAGACGCCGCTCACGTTGATATTGCCTGCCTCGGGCGCCGAGCCTGAAACAGACGCTTTGGCGCTTGCTGGCATTGGTTTAGACACGGGATTGCCTAAAATCGGACAGGTACAGTCTAATAGCGCCGCCGCGGCAGCGGGTCTTCAGGCGGGTGATGTTGTCCAATCCATTGGCTTGTTGCAAGATCCCGATGTTCGCCAAATGATCGAACTTGTTCAAAGTAGTGCCGGCGAGGCGCTACCCCTAACCATTAATCGGGCTGGCGTACAGCTGAGCTTGTCTGTCGTGCCGCAGCCATCACCGACCGATGATGGGCAAACGGTCGGACGGATTGGTGTTTCGCTAGGTTCTGATGTACCCATGGTGACCGTACAGCACGGCCCTATCGACAGTCTCTGGCAAGGTAGCGTTCGTACCTTTGAAACAGCCTGGTTCTCTTTAAAAATGCTGGGAAAAATGGTTACGGGTGTTGTCTCTTGGAAAAATATCAGCGGTCCTGTGACGATTGCTGACTACGCTGGGCAAACCGCGCGCGTTGGTCTAGCCGCGTATATTGCATTTATTGCTTTGGTTAGTGTCAGCATTGGCGTCTTAAACTTATTACCCATCCCCATGCTCGACGGTGGTCATTTGATGTTTTACGTGATCGAAATGGTTCGCGGTAAACCCGCGCCGCCCAAGTGGCTCGAGGTCGGGCAACGGGCCGGGGTGTTTGTTCTGGCAGGTCTCATGACTCTCGCTATTTTTAACGACATGACCCGTCTTTTGAGTTAGTCGTATTGTCCCGTAAAATAAAACCTCATCTTTTAATACGCCCGTCGGACGGAGAACTCTCTGCATGTCATCCTTTATTCGCCGCCCAGCCGTGACCCGTATACTGGCCCCAGCTATCTTGATGCGTATGGCTTTGCTGGGCTTGGTTGCGTTGTTTTCCTCCGCTACGCTTGCCTTTAGCCCTTTCGTCGTCAAAGACATCCGTGTTGACGGCATACAACGCACCGAAACCGGCACTGTATTCGCCTACATTCCTGTCACGGTGGGTGAGCGGTTTACGCAAGAAATGGCCACAGAAACCATTCGTCAGCTCTACGGCACAGGTTTTTTTAGCGACGTTCAAATCAGCACAGACAATGATGTTGTTGTTGTCAGCGTGCGAGAACGGCCCGTAATAGCTTCTCTTTCTTTCACAGGCATGCGCGAGTTTGACAGCAAGCAAATCATTGATTCGTTACGTCAGGTGGGTTTTGGTGAGGGGCGCATTTTTGATCAAGCCATGCTCGAACAAGCTGAGCTTGAGCTCAAGCAACAGTACTTAAGTAAAGGTAAGTATGGCGTCGAGATTACATCGACCACAACGCCGCTGCCACGCAATCGTATTGGCGTAAATTTCGATATTTTTGAAGGTTCTATCGCCAAAATCAAAGAAATCAAAATCATCGGCAACGAAGCCTTTTCTCAGAGCAATCTACTAGGCTTGATGTCGTTGTCCACGAGCGGTTACTTAACCTGGTACACCCAAACAGACAGATACTCCAGTGAAAAACTAGCCGCTGACATAGAGACTATTCGGTCGTATTACCTTGATCGAGGTTATCTCGAATTCCGGATGGAGACACCACAAGTCACCATTTCGCCAAACCGTGAGGATATATTTATTACGCTGACGTTAACCGAGGGCAAGCCTTATGAGGTTGAATCAGTCAATATTGCCGGTAACCTGCTCGGGTTAGATAGTGAAATTGAGTCGCTGCTTAAAATAAAGCCAGGTCAGACTTTTTCTGGTGCCAAAGCCAATGAAAGCAGTGTTGCTATCCGCGATTATCTGGGTGGCCTCGGTTATGCCTTTGCCAACGTCAATCCAAACCCTGTTCTTAATCGAGATGCGTTAACGGTAAACCTCACGTTTTTTGTCGATCCCAGCCGTCGGGTTTATGTCCGTAAAATTGAAATTACGGGTAACGAGCGTACACGTGACGCAGTTGCGCGTCGCGAAATTCGTCAAATGGAGTCTGCCTGGTACGACGGTGGCGCCATCAAGTTGTCAACGAATCGGCTTGAAAGGTTGGGCTATTTTCAATCCGTCGATGTTTCCACAGAGCCCGTACCAGGTTCAATTGATCAAGTTGATGTCAATGTCGCTGTTGAAGAGCGGCAGACTGGGGCAATCAATTTGGGTGTTGGGTACGGTCAAACCGACGGGGTCATCTTGAGTGCTGGTATCTCTGAAGATAACGCGTTCGGTAGTGGCACAGCGCTTAACTTTAGCGTAAACACAAGCCAAGACAGCCGTACGTTTGTGATTTCGCACACCGATCCCTACTGGACGCTTGACGGGGTGAGCCGCAGCACTTCTGTTTTTTATCGCACGGTAAGCCCTAGCGTAAACAACCCGGGTAGTTTTGAGGTGAAGTCTGCAGGTGGTGGACTGAACTTTGGAATTCCCATTACCGAATTTGATCGAATTAGCCTAGGTGCTAACTTCGAATCGGATCAACTCGATATTGATCAAAATTCTCCCAACTCTCCTGAAGCATACAACCAGTACGAACAAGCGTATGGCGAAAGCACGAATTCAGTGATTTTTAACCTTGGCTGGGTCAATGACACCCGAGACAGTTTGCTATACCCGACGAAGGGTAGTTATATCAAACTGGGGGGTGTTGCTGGCACCTTGAGTCTCAAGTACTACTTGTTGAGTGCGCAATATCAACACTACTTGCCAATCGGACGCGGCTACACACTCGGATTCAATGCATTGTTTGACTATGGTGGGGTTTATGGCAGCGACAAGCCATATCCTGTCATTAAAGACGTCTATGCCGGTGGCATTGGCACCGTTAGGGGCTACCTCGGCAACTCTTTGGGACCGAAAGATCCCAAGACTGGCACGTTTTTAGGTGGCTCTAAACGAGTTGTGGCCAACACCCAGTTTTATTTTCCGTTTCCAGGCACTCAGCGTGACCGCACATTGCGCATGTTTGTTTTTGCCGACGCAGGACAGGTCTATGGTGCAGATGGTAGCGGCAATGACACAAACGTCGACTTTGGTGACTTGCGTTACTCTACGGGTATAGGTTTGTCTTGGTTATCGCCAGTGGGTCCTTTGCAACTTGTCTACGCAAAAGCGCTCAACTCGAAAGATGGCGATCGAACACAGGTTTTTCAGTTTCAGGTTGGCACAGCATTCTAGTCACTTAACAGTGGCACAATATGTTGAAATGTCGGTGATTATTTAAAAATTAATGGTGAAATAGAAATGGCAGGAGTTCAAATGCTAGTTACGAAAACACTCAATCAGGCGAGTCATGCCCGTTTGGCCTTTTTGGCGCCAGCGGTAGTAGTCGCATCCGTTTTCTTGGCTGCAGGTTGGTCTAGTGATGTCTTGGCTCAAGCTCAAACAGTTGCGACCAACACTACCGCTGCTAGTGCTCAATTGGGTTCGAAAGTCGGATTTGTTAATACACAACGCATTTTGGTAGATTCAGCGCCAGCAAAAGTTGCTCAGGAAAAAATTGATGCTGAATTCGAAAAACGAAATGTAGAATTACAAAAACTCGTTGCTGAACTACGTAAACGCGTTCAAGCTTTCGAGAAAGATGCACCGGTGTTGGCCGAAAGCGATCGTAACCGTCGCCAGCGTGAGTTGGGCAATCTTGATGCAGACGTGCAGCGCAAGCAACGGGAAATTCAAGAGGATTTCAATCGGCGCCGTAACGAAGAGTTTGCCATCATCATCGAACGCGCTAACGCCGCCATTAAAAACATCGCTGAAAGCGAAAATTATGACTTAATTTTGCAAGATGCTGTGACCGTTAACCCACGAGTGGACATCACCGATAAAGTGATAAAAGCGCTTAACTGAGCCCCTTTGTTTAAGTCCTTTTACGGTAGCAATATCTCATGCCTGTGATACTTGATGCCAACCAATCACCGACGCTAGAGCACCTCTTACAATCAATTCCAGAGGCTCGATCGTTGGTGACGTATTGGCAAGTCGGCTGGCAATTCGAAGCAACGCATCCCATCCAAGGCATTGGTCCTTTGGCCTCAGCTAGCGCACATGAAATCTCTTTCATCGTTGCCCCAAAATATCAGTCTGAATTAGAAAAAACTTCGGCCTGTGCGGTCATCATGACAGAGGAACTTGCCGTGGCCAACCAATCGGTCTGCCAAGACAAAGGGTTTGGACAAATCATTTGCCCTCAGCCTTATCTGTTGTACGCGTTGATTGCTCGGTGGTTTGATCAAGCTCGAGAGCCAACCCGCGCTGGAGGCATTCACCCGACAGCCATCATTGATCCCACCGCTGAAATTTCTCCATCGGCCACCATTGAACCTTATGTGATTGTTGGTGCGCGAACTCGCGTCAATGATTGCGTTCAGTTACGTTCCCACACCATTTTGGGCAACGATTGCAACATTGGTCGAGACACTGTCTTTTATCCTGGTGTACGCTGCTACGATCGAGTGACCGTCGGTGAGCGTGGCATCATTCATTGTGGCGTTGTTTTGGGTGCTGATGGTTTTGGTTTCGCGCCCAATCCATCGGCAGGCGTTGGCGCTTGGGGCAAGATTGCACAGCTTGGCGGCTTACGAATTGGTCACGATGTTGAGATCGGGGCCAACACCACAATAGATCGTGGCGCGCTCGATGACACTGTGATCGGCAATGGCGTCAAAATTGACAACCAGATCATGATCGCGCACAACTGCCAAATTGGTGATCATACAGCCATGGCTGCCTGTGTCGGTATCGCTGGCTCAACCAAAGTCGGTGCGCGCTGCACCGTTGGCGGGGCGTCGATGTTGTCTGGACACTTGGTCATTGGCGATGATGTGCACATTTCGGGAGGTACTGCGATTACCACCGATATCGACACGCCAGGTCGTTACACGGGCGTACTGCCAGCGGCACCACACGCCGAATGGCAGCGTAACGCCGCTGTTATCGGTCAGTTGTCGGAGTTGCGCAAACGTCTTCGAAAACTAGAACGAAGCTAGACGCTATCACCAAGCAAGACTTAAAGCAGTCTTTGCTGAGCTCGAATCCAACACCAATCGACTTTAATTGAATAGAATTTAACGCCAACGCTGTCGTTTGCTCTTATTAGGACGTTTTATGCAACTTGATATCAAAGCCATTCTTGATCAAATACCGCACCGCTACCCGATGCTCCTTGTCGATCGAGTTTTGGATATGGTTCCTGGCCAATCCATTCACGCCATTAAGAATGTCACGATTAATGAACCATTTTTCACGGGACACTTTCCGCATCACCCCGTGATGCCAGGCGTCCTGATTTTAGAGGCGATGGCGCAAGCCGCTGCCATTTTTTCTTTTGCTGACGAAACCGGACTCAAAGCAGCAGACGAAGACTTGCTTTACTACTTTGTCGGTATTGATGGCGCTCGCTTCAGACGCCCAGTCGTGCCTGGGGATCAGCTGCACTTGGAGGTTGTGGCTGAGCGGTTGAGCCGTACTATTTGCAAGTACCAAGCCGTCGCCAAGGTTGACGGGCAAGAAGTGGCAAGCGCGAAACTAATGTGTGCCATTCGCCCAGCGAGCCCTCAATGACAATAAACATCCATTCGACGGCTATCGTCGATTCAGCCGCTCAGTTGCACGACAGCGTTACTGTTGGGCCCTATGCCATTATCGGGCCCAACGTCTCGATTGATGCGGGCAGCACAATTGGCGCTCACTGCATTATCGATGGATACACGACCATCGGGCGATACAACACGTTTTATCGCTTTTGCAGCATTGGTGGCATGCCTCAAGACAAAAAATACGCCGGTGAGCCAACTCGTCTTGAAATTGGCGATCGCAATATGGTGCGTGAATACGTCACCATGAATACGGGCACCACACAAGACGTGGGTGTCACCCGTATCGGGTCAGACAACTGGATCATGGCTTATGTTCACATCGCGCATGATTGCCAAGTCGGCAGTCACACGATCTTGGCCAACGGTGTACAAATGGGTGGTCATGTCCACATCGGAGACTGGGCTATTGTGGGTGGATTGGCCGCTGTACACCAGTTTGGTAAGGTCGGTGCGCACAGCATGGTCGGCGGATCTAGTGCGCTCCACATGGATATGCCACCCTTTGTCATGGGATCAGGCAACCCCTGCGTACCCGTGGGAATCAATGCAGAAGGTTTAAAACGCCGCGGGTTTACGCAAGAAGCTATTTCTGCACTGCGCGATGGTTACAAAATTATTTATCGTCGGGGTTTGTCGCTTGATCAAGCCCGTGTGCAGATCAGAGCGCGACAAGAGGCTGAGCCGGGGATCGCCACAGTACTTGAAACCTTACTGAGTTTCTTGGATACAAGCACTCGAGGCATCATTCGTCCATGACGATACATTTGGGCCTTGTCGCCGGTGAGCCCTCTGGTGACCTGATTGCCGCAAAAGTTCTTCAGGGCGTCCAACAAGCGTGCCCTAATCTTTCGGCCAGTGGCATCGGTGGGCCGCTGCTCAAAGCCGCCGGGCTTAAAATCTGGGAGCCGATGACCGCGTTATCGGTGTTCGGTTATGTCGATGCACTGAAAAGTCTACCGCGTTTGGTCTCGATCTACCGCAACGTCAGCCAACGATGGCTCAATGAGTCTCCAGACCTCTTTCTAGGGGTCGACGCGCCAGATTTTAATTTGCGCCTAGAGCACAAACTTAGGCGTCATGGCATTCCAACCGTCCACTTTGTCGGGCCGTCCATTTGGGCATGGCGCTACGAGCGGATTCATCAAATACGCAAGGCTGTCTCGCACATGTTGGTCTTGTTTCCGTTTGAAGTTGAAATTTACGAGAAAGAGGGTATTCCCGTGACGTATGTGGGCCATCCACTGGCAGATGCCATTGATTTGGAGCCCGACCAAATCGGCGCACGACGGTTGATTGGCGTACCCGCTGACGCCCAAGTGATTGCGATTTTACCGGGCAGTCGCGCCTCTGAAATCCGCCTCATGGCGCCACGCTTCTTACAGGCTGCTCAAGCGTTAGCCAAGCGTGACCCGTCATTGATTTTTGTGGTTCCCATGGTGAACGAACAGCGTCAAGCTGAATTCCAAGCGGCACTCGTCCAATATCCCGTTGAGCGATTGAAAGTGCTGACGCCATCATTGGTTCAGGACAGTGACGCTAAGCCCCTGTCTTGGCAAGCCTTGGCTGCCTGCGACATGGCCATGGTCACCAGCGGAACAGCAACGTTGGAAACAGCACTATTTAAGCGTCCGATGATCATCAGCTATGTGCTCTCGCCTTGGATGCGGCGCATCATGGCGTGGAAGTCTGGTCAAGACAAACCCACGCTACCTTGGGTCGGCTTACCGAATGTGTTGAGCCGAGAATTTGTGGTGCCTGAATTGTTGCAAGACGACGCAACCGCCGAAAAGCTGGCCGACAGCTTCTGGGCATTGTGGCAAGACAAATCCCAACGGGTTGCGATTCAGTCCAAGTTTCACGCGTTGCATCAAACCTTACGTTGCGGCACTGCACAACGGGCTGCCGAGGCAATCGTGCAAGTCTTGGGACGCTCATCGTGATCCCTGATGAATTGACGGCTGGTGTGGACGAGGCAGGCCGCGGCCCGCTTGCGGGATCTGTCTTCGCCAGTGCGGTCATTCTTGACCCAAAAAGACCCATCGAAGGTCTCACAGACTCAAAAAAACTATCACCCAAGCGTCGAGAAACGCTAACTGTGACCATCAAGTCACAGGCCTTGGCTTGGGCTGTTGCCAGCGCCGATGTGGCTGAAATTGACTCGTTAAACATCTTACAAGCAACCATGCTAGCCATGCAAAGAGCTGTGCAACTGCTTTCAATGAGACCATCTTTGGTCTTGATCGATGGCAATCGCGCACCAAAATTACCGATGGCGGTTCAACCGATTGTCAAAGGCGATCTCACGATTGCCGCGATTTCTGCGGCATCTATCCTCGCCAAAACCGCGCGCGACGCCTCGGTGATGCAACTGCATGACATTTACCCCGATTATGGCTTTGCCCAACACAAAGGCTATGGCACGGCATTGCACTTAGAGCGGTTACGCGCATTAGGTCCTTGTGCGGCGCACCGGCGCAGCTTCGCACCGGTGCGCGATTGGGTCAAACCATGAAAATGATTGAGTCTCGTGCCAATCCTTTTTACAAAACACTGTTGCGCCAGTTTCGCGTCGCCGGAAAACCTGGCGAACTGATTTGGCTTGAAGGGCCGCATCTTTGCCAAATGTGGCAAACCCATCAAACGGGCATTGAATGGCTGATTGTTGACGCCTCGCGACTCGGCGACCCAATCATTGATGCTTTGCGCGATGGCGTTGATCTTGACCAACAGATTTGTCTGAGTCGTGATTTATTTGACTCGATCTCTTCAGTTCAGTCTCACCAAGGGGTGCTGATGGTCGTGCCAGCCCCAGAGAAAACTATGTCGGTGCGACTGGATTGTGCCACGGTGCTTTTAGATCATATTCAAGATCCTGGTAACGTTGGAACGATTTTGCGAACCTGCGCAGCGGCAGGCACCACGCAAGTCATTTGCTCGCCTGGCACAGCCGCGGTGTGGTCACCCAAAGTGTTGCGTAGCGCCCAAGGCGCTCATTTTGTGTTGCGGATTCACGAAACAATTGACTTGGCAGCCTTACTGACTCAGGGGTCGGGTTCTCACGATAGGCTACCGTTGTTGGCAACGGCACTTGAGGCCTCGGTATCGCTTTTTGAGACAACCTTGCCCGAGCAGGCGATTTGGGTATTTGGGCATGAAGGGAAGGGGGTTGCGACCAATTTACTGGCCATGGCCGATATACGCATTCGAATCGAACATGCGCAACCGGCCATTGAGTCTTTGAATGTTGCCTCGGCAGCCGCGATTTGCCTTTTTGAACAAAGACGCCAGCATCCTTAAGATCAATAACCAGTGTGATGATCGAGCTTAATTTCCTGAAGAATGGTTGATGAGATTTCTTCAATCGATTTGGTTGTCGTCGAAAGGGACGGAATCGACTCGATGCGCATCAGCCTTTCAGCTTGGCCCACTTCATAACGACACTGCTGCAGCGCGGCATATTCGCTGCCGGGCCGTCTTTCTTTTCTGACTTCCGATAGTCGTTCAGGCTGTATGGTCAAACCAAACAATTTGGCTCGGTGCGGATGTAAGGTTTTGGGTAGTGTGCCGCGCTCAAAATCTTCTGGAATGAGTGGGAAATTGGCAGCTTTCACGCCGTACTGCATGGCCAAGTACAAGCTCGTCGGGGTTTTACCGCAACGTGAAACACCCACCAAAATTACATCAGCCTGTGCCAAGCCTTTGATAAATTGTCCATCGTCGTGGGCCAAGCTGTAATTAATGGCATCGATTCGATTCCGGTACTGCGTGGAACTGCCACCTTTGTGTGACTTACCCACAGAATGGCTTGAGCGCACGCCTAGGCTGTGCTCAAGTGGTTCAACAAAACCAGCAAAAAGATCTAAAAACAATGCGCTAGCGGTTTTTATTCGCGCTGAGATGACCGAGTCAACCAAAGTGATAAAGGCGATCGGTTGGCCCTCTTGTGTGTCGGCCACATGATTTATTCGTTGCACCACCAAATCGGCTTTTTCAAGTGTGTCCACGAATGGCACTCTGATTTGCTTGAATCTGACGCTGTCGAACTGAGATAACACCGAATGACTAAAGGTTTCCGCAGTGATACCGGTGCCGTCAGAGACAATAAAAACCGTCCGCTCAATAGGGGCCGTACCTAAGGGATTGATTTGGTTGGAATCGCTCATCAGAAAAACTGTCCTAAAAGATCATTCGACGGTTGTACAATGCAGTGCAACATGAAACTGAGCCTTACAACCAATATGGCTACTTATGAGTCTTCTGCACGGGCATGACTCAAGGCTGATTTGGTCAGCGTATCACCGATTAGCGTAATCCACTTGGTGAGCACTGACCAAACTCGCTTTCCATTGATTGTAAAAGGGTGACTTCATGTCATATGTTCTTCCATTTGAGCAACTCCGGATGACGGATGTTGATATTGTTGGCGGTAAAAATGCATCTTTAGGCGAAATGATCAGTCAGTTGTCTGACGCTGGCGTTAGGGTACCGGGTGGATTCGCCACCACCGCACAAGCCTTCAGAGACTTCTTGGCACAAACCGGCCTCGATACAAAGATCGCGGATCGCTTAACGACGCTGGATGCAGACGATGTGCGTGCCCTCGCTGAGGCGGGCCGTGAGATCCGACAGTGGATCGAACAAACACCATTGCCACCGAAACTTGATCAAGACATTCGCACCGCCTTTGCTTTGCTAGACACCGGTGGACAAGGCTCATTTGCGGTGCGCTCTTCGGCAACAGCCGAGGACTTGCCTGACGCTTCATTTGCAGGCCAGCAAGAAACCTTCCTTAATGTGGTTGGCATCGATGACGTGATTGATAAAATCCGTCTCGTTTTTGCCTCGCTATACAACGATCGTGCCATTTCTTACCGAGTGCACAAGGGCTATGCCCATGCTGAAGTGGCGTTATCGGCTGGTATTCAGCGCATGGTTCGTTCGGACCGTGGCAGCGCCGGTGTAATGTTTACCATCGACACTGAGTCTGGTTTCTCTGATGTCGTGTTCATTACTTCTTCATACGGTCTCGGTGAGACAGTGGTTCAGGGTGCTGTTAATCCTGATGAGTTTTATGTGTTTAAGCCAACGCTTGCCCAGGGGCATTACCCCATTGTGAGCCGTCGAATTGGCTCCAAGCTGCTGAAGATGGAATTTGATCTTGAGCGCACCAGCGGTCATGCTGTGCGAACGGTTGACGTGCCTGTCTCTGAACGCAATCGCTATTCGCTCAGTGACGCCGATGTGATCGAGCTGGCGCGATATGCCGTGATCATCGAGCAGCACTATCAGCGCCCGATGGATATTGAATGGGGCCGTGATGGTTTAGACGGCAAAATTTATATTTTGCAAGCACGACCAGAAACCGTAAAGTCGCAGCAAGGCCAGCACGATGTTCAACTGCGCTATCGCTTAAAAGCCACTGGTGATATTTTGATCACAGGGCGCGCGATTGGCCAGAAAATTGGTGCGGGTCCCGTGCGCGTGGTTTCAGACATTTCCGAGATGGACAAAGTGCAGGCTGGTGATGTGTTGGTAACCGACATGACCGACCCCAACTGGGAGCCAGTCATGAAGCGCGCCTCGGCCATTGTGACCAACCGAGGCGGACGCACTTGCCATGCCGCCATCATTGCGCGCGAACTTGGTATACCAGCCGTGGTGGGTTGTGCTGATGCGACCAGTGTCCTGCGTGAAGGCCAGTCAATCACCGTGTCGTGTGCCGAAGGCGATGAGGGCCGTATTTACGATGGTTTAATTGAGACTGAGGTCGAGGAAGTGCGGCGCGGAGAAATGCCCCCGATCGACCTAAAAATCATGATGAACGTGGGTAACCCCCAACTCGCGTTTGACTTTGCGCAAATACCAAACGAAGGCGTTGGGTTGGCTCGCTTAGAGTTCATTATCAACAACAACATTGGTATTCATCCCAAAGCGGTTCTTGACTATCCAAACGTCGATCACGAATTAAAACTGGCGGTTGAGTCGGCAGCCCGTGGATATGCCAGCCCACGTGCCTTTTTTGTTGAAAAGCTTGCCGAGGGTATGGCAACCATTGCCGCGGCATTCTATCCAAAGCCAGTTATCATGAGACTGTCAGACTTTAAGTCCAATGAATACAGAAAGCTCGTTGGTGGCTCACGCTACGAGCCAGAAGAAGAAAACCCAATGCTGGGTTTCCGTGGTGCCTCGCGTTATTTGGCAGCCGACTTTGCTGAGTGTTTTCGCATGGAGTGTGAAGCTGTCAAGAAAGTGCGTGATGACATGGGGCTCACCAACATGGAATTGATGGTGCCCTTTGTTCGCACCGTTCCACAGGCCAAGCGCGTGGTTGACTTGTTGGCTGATCATGGTTTGAAACGTGGTCATAATGGTCTTCGCGTTGTGATGATGTGCGAAGTGCCATCAAACGCGATATTGGCTGAAGCGTTCCTTGAACACTTTGATGGTTTCTCCATCGGTTCAAATGATATGACGCAGCTGACCCTCGGATTAGATCGTGATTCAGGCATGGAACTCTTGGCCGCTGATTTTGACGAGCGCGACGAGGCAGTTAAGTTCATGTTGCGTCGCGCCATCCAAGCCTGCTTAAAAGCCAATAAGTATGTTGGCATTTGCGGTCAAGGGCCAAGCGATCACGCCGATTTTGCGCAATGGCTCAAAGCGGAAGGGATTTTATCCATATCCTTGAACCCTGACACCGTGGTCGAAACTTGGAAGCATCTCGCGGGCGAATGACCAGCGCGGTCTTAGTTGTCTTGGCTGCGCGTGTCGTGTTTGAGTAATCGTTCACGCTCGCGCTGCCAATCTTTGTCGGCCGCCGTGTCGCGTTTGTCATGTTGTTTTTTGCCACGCGCCAATGCGATATCAATTTTGATGCGCCCATTTTTGTAGTGCAGGTTTAAGGGCACTAGCGCAAAGCCGCGTTGTTCGACTTTGCCAATCAGTTTGGATATCTCTTCGGCTTTAAGCAGTAATTTTCTGGTGCGTGTGGCGTTTGGTAGCACGTGTGTGGAGGTCGACGACAGCGGGCTGATGTGCATACCCAAGAGCCATAGTTCACCCTGAAGGATAACGACATAGCTTTCTTTTAATTGGGCGCGACCTGCCCTGATGCCTTTGACTTCCCAGCCTTGAAGCACCATGCCAGCTTCGAAGCGCTCATCGATGAAATACTCATGAAACGCTTTGCGGTTTTCTATGATGCTCATAAATACATTATTTCTCGGTTGAACCGTTAAAATCTTCTTATTCTAGCGATTTGTGTGATGTGATGCATTCGATTGAACGATCTGTTTTGGTGCCCTATAGTGCGGCGCAAATGTTTGACTTAGTGGCTGGGGTTGAAAAGTACCCTGAATTTATGCCTTGGTGTGGTGGCAGCCAGGTCGAGGCGCGCTCAGAACATGGCATGAAGGCCTCAGTAACCATTGCTTTCGCTGGCTTGCGTCAAACCTTCACCACGCAAAACCAGCACACTTACCCTTCATTAATTACCCTTGAGTTGGTCGATGGCCCGTTTTCTGAATTGCACGGTCGTTGGGCGTTCATCGCACTGACTGAAGAGGCCTGTAAAGTGGTGTTTAACTTGCGCTATGAGTTCTCAAGTCGGACATTAGAAAAACTGGTTGGCCCCGTTTTCAACCGCGTCGCCAATGGTTTTATTGATTCCTTCACCAAACGTGCCGTAGCCTGCTACGACACGGGGCTCTGAATGATGGAAACTCGGGAAAGTGATGCCAAACCAGTGGTTTCGGTGGTTTATGCCAGTTCACCAAACAAAGTTTGGTGTTCCTTAGTTTACTTGATCCAACCAACCACAGTCGCCGAAGTGATAGAACTGAGTGGTTTTGAGCAAACGTTCCCAACCACCAATTGGCGAGCCGCTGGCGTGGGACTTTTTGGGCGCAATTGTTCCCCCGAAGATTTAGTATCGGCAGGCGCGCGCGTTGAGATTTATCGCTCACTCACCTTCGATCCGATGCAGTCTCGCCGCCGTCGGGCTGCCCATCGCAAAGCGCAAGCACTGGCTAAGAAAAAACCTCGGGTCAAACACAAACGCCTCGATCGCTTTAAGACAACATCAACATTAGAACAACCAACGGAGAAGGGCCATGGATGACAGCGTATTGTTTGAGACCGTGTCTTGTGCGGCAGGAAAGGCCATTGGTATCGCGACGCTAAACCGGCCCAAAACGCTCAATGGCCTGTCTCTGGAAATGACACGACTCTTAGACAAGCAGCTTGAGCAATGGGTGACTAACGATCAAATCGTAGCCGTGGTTTTAAAAGGGGCCGGAGATAAGGCCTTTTGTGCCGGTGGCGACCTGCACGGCCTTTACCACGCCATGCAAGCCTACCAAGGACTGCCCGCGCGCGAGAACAAATTAGTTTGTGAGTTCTTTGCTGAAGAATATGCCTTGGATTATTCGATCCATACCTACCCAAAGCCAATCGTGTGCTGGGGCGATGGGATTGTTATGGGTGGCGGTATGGGACTAATGGCGGGTGCGAGTCATCGCGTGGTCACAGAGACGTCAAGACTGGCGATGCCTGAAATCAGCATCGGGTTATTTCCAGACGTCGGTGGTTCGTGGCTACTCGCACGAGCGCCCGGTCGTTCAGGGATTTTTCTTGGTCTAACAGGGGCACACCTCGGTGCATCAGACGCTATCTTCGCTGGCATGGCTGATCACGTTGTCAATCGAGACCAGTGGACAGTTTTTTTGCAAACCGTGAGTCAACAAACTTGGCTTGGGCGCTATGACGACTTTCAGGCGATGACTGACGTTTTGGCGACATTAGCGAGGCCAACCTTAAGGCCAGGACCGTTGCGTCAGCATTTTGATACCATCCAATATACCTGCGAAGGCTATGAACTTGAAATCATTGCCAAAAGGATCGCGGCGCTAGCCTCCCACGAGGACCATTGGCTCTCGCGTGCAGGCCAAACCTTCGTGGCTGGGTGCCCAGCCACAGCCAGATTGACTTGGATTTTGTGGCGCTGTGCGCGCCAACTGTCTCTGGCACAAGTGTTTCAAATGGAATGGGGTGTGGCCATCGAGTGCGCCGCGCAAGGCAACTTTCAAGAGGGTATTCGAGCCGTACTAGTCGACAAGGATCGCAACCCGCAGTGGAAACCCCCGACTCTGGCCCAAACCAGTGGTCAGTGGAACGCCCCTTACTTTGCTATAGCCATTGATGACCCGAATCACCCGTTAAGCAGGCTTGGTGCTTAGCGTTTAGCGTTCAGTCGTGATCGCGTAGGGCAGATCTGCCATCGCTAGCATAGGGCCATCGGCTGCACTAACGTGCAAAGCGCCGCCTTTACCCGTTTGTGTCAACTTCATGGGCGCTTCAAAAAGCAACCATGTATTTTCTCCATCTCGAGCGACGTTCACCACGCGACCACAAGGATCTGGCCCATCGGCTGGGCAAAAAATATCATCACCTGGCTTAATTGGGACGAGTTTTCCCTCCAATTGCGCCAATTGCATACGGCGCTTAACGGTGCCGCGATAATGTGCACGCGCAACGACCTCTTGACCGGGATAGCAGCCCTTGGTGAAACTCACACCCTCTGTTAGGTCCAGGTTGATAGTCTGAGGTATGAATAAATCAGCTGTTGTGTCTTCAATCCAAGGCAGGCCAGCTTGTAAGTCTTGCACCGCCCAAGCGTTGACAGCTTCGTCAGAAATAAGGTCAGGTCCAAGACGAGTATTCAAGGCTGCTACCTGGGAAAGATCAGCCACCCACCAAAACCTGGCCAGCGACGCATCGGCGCTAGGTGCAGCAATCCAAATGCCATCGTCACACGTAAACGTATCCCAAACAGCTTGCGGCAATGTGTAACCCAGTGCTTGAGCGACCTGTGCCAAATGATCTGTTTCAACAATTATCCCGGTGACTTGTTGCTCTGCAGTCTCTAACGAGACTTTGCTGCGCAGCACAAACATCCGTAAGCGCTTCAAAAAGTTGGGCAAGATTTCGCGTTGAATAATGCCGGTGATTGTATCGGGTAAGCCGGCAGGTGCTAAAACCATATTGGCTAGTAATCGGCCTTGAGCGGTGCAGTAACCCGCTAAAGCGGCTTTCCCCGATTTCAGACGATTCACATCTTGGGTCAGTTGGGACTGCAGAAAACCGAACGCATCGGTACCGTTTGCAGTAAACACGAGCAAATCCAAGCCAACATACTGAGAGATCAACGCTTTTGTCATCACAACCCACCATTTTTAGCCGTCATGACCACGGCCACGCCATGGGTCAATTGCAAACGGTAATCAAGTCACTACTTAACGATTCTCATGTTATCAATGCGCAGGCCTTGTGCAATATTTCCCAGGGAATTTCATAGGGCTTTTTGCCAATGCAGACTCTTTCAATCAACCGAGTCAAGCCATCGAGAACACCGAGACGCGAGCACTCGTATCCATTACACTTCTAACTCATGAGATGGTTATTTCACACTTTTCTTTGGTTGATCTTACTTACAGTGCTCGGCGCTGTGGGTGCGGGTGTTTTCGTGTACCAATGGGTACACAAACCCTTGGTTTTGCCGACACCCACGATTGATCTTAAGGTTTCAGCGGGTTCTGGCCCCCATCAAATTGCAAGACAATTGGTCAATGCCGGCATTGACATACCGCCCCAAGCCTTCGTTTGGTTAGCCCGATTGACCGAAATGGATCGTGATATCAAAGCTGGCGGTTATCAAGTTTCGCGAGGCGACAGCCTCATTGATGTATTGCAACGTATGGCTCGAGGCGAAGTTAGTCATAGCCAAGTGGCTTTTATAGAGGGGTGGACGGTCAAACAGATTATCGAAGCCGTGGCCAAACATCCCGACATTGACCGTACACTCTCAGACCAAGAGTTAAGTGATCAAAAGGCCCTAGCCAGTCGATTGGGCGTTGAGCACCAACACGTTGAAGGCCTGCTTTTCCCTGATACTTACTTTTTTGCCGTGGGCACAACTGACGCAGAGATTCTCAAGTGGGCTTTTGCCGCGCAAGAAGAAATCCTAGCGCAAGCTTGGCGAGACCGAGCCCCAGATTTGCCCCTTAAAAACCCTCACGAAGCCCTGATTTTGGCATCCATCGTCGAAAAGGAAACTGGCCGCGCCAGCGATCGTGCGAGGGTCGCAGGTGTTTTTATCAACCGCCTACGCATTGGTATGCCGCTACAAACCGATCCCACCGTGATTTACGGTATGGGTGATCGCTACAAGGGGAGAATTCGTAAAGCTGACTTGCAGCGCGACACGCCATGGAACACTTATACGCGACGGGGTTTGCCACTCACCCCGATCGCGAGTTCGAGTCTGGCCTCATTGCAAGCCACGCTTAATCCCGAATCGCACGGTTATTTTTACTTTGTGGCGCGAGGCGATGGATCTAGCGCCTTCGCCAAAAACTTGGCCGATCACAACCGCAACGTGCGCCGCTATATTCTGAAAAAACCATGACAGAAACTACTCAAACAAACACTGGCTTATTTTTAACTTTTGAAGGGGTTGACGGTGCTGGTAAAAGCACTCATGTGCAGTGGGCCAAGCAGTATTTGTGCGACCGAGGCGTCGCGGTGTGTTTGACCCGAGAACCTGGTGGCACAGCGCTTGGTGAGCAGTTGCGTGACTTATTGCTGACCAAACCCATGCACTTAGAAACCGAAACCCTATTGATGTTTGCCGCGCGCAATGAACATTTGCGCACTGTGATTGAACCCGCATTGGCCGCTGGCCAGTGGGTCGTTTGTGATCGTTTCACCGATGCCACGTTTGCCTATCAAGGAGCGGGACGTGCTTTGGGACGTGAACGAATCAACCAACTGGCGCAATGGGTACACCCTGGTTTTGAGCCCAGCCGCACCTGGTTGTTTGATGTACCGCTTGAAGTGGCTCGGCAACGTCTGGCTGATGCGCGTGAGCCAGACAGATTCGAAAGGGAACAAGCGGATTTTTTTGAGCGTACGCGTGATGGCTATCTGGAGCGCGTCAAAGCCTCACCCGAGCGATTTTTAACGGTTGATGGCACCCAGTCCATTGAAAGAATCCGAGGAGTGCTCGCTGCTGACCTAGAAGCGCTTCTTAGGCGCACTCCAAAAGGCAGAGGCTAGTCCATGGTTGCAGGTTTTTTGCCTTGGCAAGTACCATTTGCTCAGCACTGGCTTCAGAGGCAAGCAAGTCTGCCTCACGCGTTGCTCGTTCACGGCTTAAGCGGCACCGGTAAACGCGAACTTGCCCTCGGTATGGCACAGGCTTTACTTTGCGAACGTCGCGCACCAGGTAGTCCGGACTTTGCCTGCGGTGAGTGCGATGCTTGCCGCTGGAGTGCGTTGGGTAACCACCCTGATTTGATGCATGTCAGGCCTGCTGCGTTGGCTGCCCGCGAAGGGGCAGAGGTAAACGGAGATGAAGCTTCATTGGGTGAACCCACTGTTGACGGGTCTTCAACCGCCAAGAAAAAACTGTCAGAAGATTTAAGGGTTGATCAAATTCGGGCCCTTGAGCCGTGGTGCCATCGAGCCACGCATCGTGGCGGTCTACGCATTGTGGTGCTTTATCCCGCTGAAGCCATGAATGCGATTGCCGCTAACGCATTGCTTAAAGCGCTCGAGGAGCCGTCGCCCGAGACACTTTTTCTCCTGGTTACCGATTCACCGGATCGGTTACTTGCGACTATTTTGTCGCGTTGCCAACGCTTAACAACCCCCATGCCCACAGCGGATCAAAGTCTTTCTTGGTTGGCGCAGCAGGGCATAGAGGATGGCGAAGCGGGCCAGTGGTTGGCAGCCGCCGGAGGTGCCCCTTTGCGTGCATTAGCGCTTTCTCAGCAACAAGCAACGCCATGCCCGCCGTGGGCCAGCGATCTCATGACGGGCTTGGTCACATCAGACCCCCATCGCGGCGGCTTTTCGGTCGGGGTTTTGGCTGACGAGTTGGCCAAGAGTGCAGCCGTTCAATGGTTGCCAGTTTTCCAGCGGCTCAGCGTCGACTTGACATTGGCAGGCGCGGGATTACCCGTTCGCTATTATCCGAAACTGTCATCGGTAACTGGCCAGCGTGCGCAACAAGCGCCACTCAAGCACTGGTCTTCGTTGGCCAGTTGGCTCAATAGCCAGATGCCATTGGCCACACACCCCTTAAATGCCAAGCTGTTTGCTCATGCTTGCCTACAACGCTTTTGTGATTAATTGTTATGACTGTTTTTATCGATTCACATTGTCACGTGAACTTTCCTGATTTGGCGGGTGACTACCCGGCCATTGCACAACGCATGGCCAAAAACAAAGTCAGCGGTGCGTTGTGCGTGAGTGTGAACCTCAGAGACTGGGCTAACATGATGGAGATGGTTGAGGCTGAATCGACGCTCTGGGGGTCAGTGGGCGTGCACCCGGATTATGAAGACGAAATTGAGCCCACCGTTGATGACTTAGTCTCTCGCAGCCAGCACCAGAAAATTGTTGCCATCGGTGAAACAGGGCTTGATTATTACCGTTTGGAGGGCGATCTAGATTGGCAGCGCGAGCGCTTTAGAATTCACATTCGGGCTGCCTGCCAAACAGGCTTGCCGTTGATTATTCACACCCGTAGTGCCCGCGAAGACACGATTAAGATTTTGCAAGAGGAACAAGCCCATTCGGTGGGTGGTGTCATGCATTGCTTTACGGAAACTTGGGAGATGGCCCAGGCAAGTATGGACCTTGGGTTTTACATTTCGTTTTCTGGGATTGTGACCTTTAAAAATGCAATTGAGCTCCAGGAAACCGCAACCAAGGTGCCTTTGAATCGCCTACTTATTGAGACCGACTCCCCGTATTTGGCTCCCGTGCCGTATCGCGGAAAACGCAATGATCCTTCGCTGGTGGTTCACGTGGCAGAAAAAATTGCCGAATTGCGCGGTATTTCAGTTGAGGCGGTGGCTGCCGCCTCAACTGAAAACTTTTATCGATTATTCAATAAGATAGAGGCACCACCTCACCAGGAATCTTGACATGAGAGTCAAATCAAAAGCAACTTTAGATTACCCCCTTAATACATTGTTTTTAAACAAAATAGTGGTTCTATTGTTATTGCTTTGCGGCATTCTTTTAATGATGCCATTGGCACAGGCTCAAACCATTGACGATCTCTGGATTTATGTCAAAAACAATCGCACAAGTGACGTACAGCAATTGCTGCGACGAGGCCTGGACCCCAACACGACCACTGATAGGGGCAATCCAATCATCATGCAAGCAGTTCGGGATAACAGTTGGGATGTGTTTGATCTAGTGATGAAACACCCCAAAACCAACATCAAAATCATGAATGGCTATCAAGAGACGCCGTTGATGTACGTCAGTCTGATGGGGGATATACCAAGGGCTAGGGCATTAATCAAACGAGGTGCCGAGGTCAATCATTTGGGTTGGACGCCGCTGCACTATGCCGCCTCAAAAGGCCATCTGGAAATGGTCGAATATCTTTTGGCGCAGGGCGCAATGCCAAATGCACCGGCACCTAATGGCACAAGCCCTATCATGATGGCTGCTACTGCGGGCTCGGTTGAAGTGGTTCAGGTACTCCTAGATGCCGGCGCTGATCCGTCTGCTGTCAATATCAACGGTGAAAACGCGGCTGTCGCAGCGCGAGACGCCAAGCACATTAGCTTGGCTAACAGCCTAGAGGCCATCATACGGAAACGCTGAGAAAGCCCGCAAACACAGTAGGGGCGTTGCAAGTAAGGCAACGAAAAAGTGGCTTATTGGCTCAATATGGCTTGTGTGAGTATCTCTGGCTTGATGGTGGTGCGTAGCGCATCATAAGGGATGACCAGATTTGACTCTCCAAAAAAGCCAGGCGCGATGGCATAGCGTGGATACATCACAGTTAAACCGTTGGGCAATAACGCCACATTGTCAGAAGCAACAAACGGCCATTGCGCAATGAAAGAATCGACATCGTCAATGGATCCGGTTTTGGCGTGGGATGCCACCCAAGCCCCGTGAGCATCTTTTAAAGCCACAATGAAAGCGGGCATCGCACCTGGCAGCAACATGGCTTCCAATGAAACCGTACGGTCTTGAGGCAACAACCAATTGATGTACTGGCTGAAAGATTCGCCATGCGCACCACCCTCAAATCGATATTGACTTAGGTGGAGAACCACAATGGAAGGCGAATGTCGTTTCACGGTGGTTGATAGAGAAAGTTGCTCTCCGGCCTTAGCAGACAACCGAAAATGGTTCGTTAGACCCACCACATTTCGGTAGGATTGCACCGCCCCTTCAGTTTGCCAAGCCATACTCACGAGTGACTGCTCGACAAAAACATTAAAATCCACGTGCCCTAGAAAACTAACACTTTCCACAATCAATTCGGCACAACGATTATTCTTGCAGCGGTCAACAGCCACCGTGATGGATTGCTTACTGTAGGCGGGCGCACTTTGCCCGCTCGCAAATGTTGGTGCTGACAGAAACAAAACTCCGTACAGCAGACCCGTGAAAGCACGGTTAACGGGTTCAGACCAACGCTGGTAGCTTTGGTGCATTCGGATTTAGCTCCTCGCTAAGGCGGTAAGCTTTTTGTGTGGCGGGACGCTGGTGAATGGTCTCAAACCAACGCTTCAAGTGAGGAAAGTCATCGAGATTTTGTTGTTGACGACCATAGGCGGCGATCCAAGGAAAACAAGCCATATCTGCAATCGAATAGTCGCCAACGATAAATGACTGGTCAGCCAGGCGTTTGTTAAGCACCCCATACAATCGTGCGGTCTCGTCCACATAGCGAGTGATGGCATAAGGAATTTTTTCTGATGCAAATTGCGAGAAATGGTGGTTTTGTCCTGCCATTGGACCCAAGCCACCCATTTGCCAGAACAGCCATTCCAGTGCCTGCAAGCGCAGACGCATATCCGTGGGAATGAATTGTCCGTTTTTTTCTGCGAGGTAGAGCAAAATCGCTCCCGACTCAAACACCGACACTGGTGCGCCGCCATCGGCTGGGGCATGATCAACGATGGCGGGAATGCGATTGTTGGGGGAGATCGCTAAGAAATCAGGGGCAAACTGCTCTTTTTTTGCGATGTTAATGGTTTTTATGTTGTAAGGCAGGCCTGTTTCCTCAAGAAACAGTGTGATTTTATGGCCGTTGGGAGTGGTCCAGTAATATAAATCAATCATAATTATTTCCGGTTGTTTTTTGTTGTTGATGTTTCTGCGACTAAAAAACCGAGGGTTTCACAATAAGGCTTCAATATCCGCCTTGATCGCTTGCGGCGTTGTATTCGGCGCATACCGTTTGACGACGGTACCATGGCTGTCCACCAAGAACTTAGTGAAATTCCACTTGATTGCCTCACTGCCCAGCAAACCGGGCTGACTTGATTTGAGCCATTCGTATAGAGGAATAGCGTCATTGCCATTAACATTGACCTTTGCAAACATGGGAAACGTCACCCCAAATCGTGTTTCGCAAAACGAGGAAATGCTGGCCTCATCATCAGGCTCCTGCGCCCCAAATTGATTGCACGGAAACCCAAGTACAGCAAAGCCTCGTTCGGCGAGATCATTATGAAGCGCTTGCAAGCCTTCGTATTGACTTGTGAATCCACAACGAGAGGCAACGTTGACGATGAGAAGCACCTTGCCCTCATAGGTTGCAAACGACTGTGTTTGGCCTTGAATGTCCTGGACGGTGAAAGTTGATATTGTCGTCATGATGGTTGTCCTATGGTTGTTCTGCTATTCAGTGTCGATGGTAGAAAGACGCTTAAAAGCATCAATGGCCCTGACACGACTGGACTTCAAGTCAACGATGGCCGCTGGGTAGCTAAGCGCTTGGCGTTGATGGGCTGTCGGCTCGTGAATGCTCTTGACATCTAGAGAATAGAGATTAGGCAGCCACTGCTTAATAAAGTCACCGTGTGGATCAAACTTTTGCGATTGGCTGATCGGATTAAAAACTCGGAAGTAGGGAGCTGAATCAGCGCCTGTGGATGCACTCCACTGCCACCCGCCATTGTTGGCGGCTAACTCACCATCGATAAGGTGTCGCATAAAAAAAGCCTCACCCAAACGCCAGTCAAGCAACAGATTTTTTGTAAAGAACATGGCCACAACCATCCGCAAGCGATTGTGCATCCAACCCGTGGCAAGCATTTGTTGCATGGCTGCGTCCACAATCGGAATACCGGTGCGAGCGCCGGTCCAGGCTAAGAAATCCTCGGGTGCCTCGCGCCATTGCATGCCCAGAGTTTCTGGCCTTAACGGCTGATGCATCGAGAGTTTGGGAAAACCATTTAATAAGTGCCAATAAAACTCACGCCAGATCAGCTCGTTGATCCAGCTACGAATGCCTTCTTGGCCCGTCTCAAGCTCACCCTGGTTACGCATCATGGCGGCTTCTAGACATTGCGCTGGCGATATCAAACCAGCCGCTAAGTAGGGTGAAAGGGCGCTGGTGCCATCTTGGCCAGGGAAATTACGCGCCGTCTCGTAGGCTTCTATTCGCGAGCTTAAGAATTCACTTAGCCGCTGCTTGATGCTGGCTTGATCAACGGGCCATTTTTTTGCCAAACTCGGCAAAATTTCAGGCCACACCACTTCAATTGAATCACTTATCCAGTTTGCAGGTGCTCGCATTGCATCGGGTACAGGCACTCGGACAATTGGTTGCTCTCGAAGCCGGGCACGACAGGCTCGCGCAAAAGGCGAAAACACCCGGTACACACCACCCGAGCCAGTTTTGAGTGATCCCGGTTTCAGCAGCGTTTGGCCATCATGGCCAAACAATTCAACACCATGGGTTTTGAGTGCAGTGAAACACGCCCGGTCCCGCTTGCGTTCGTTGACCCCTTGCTCACGATTGCAATGAATCTCGGTCACACCGTTTTGCTGACAGAATGTCACCAAGGCGCCAGCAACATCTTGCCACCAGTCGACGTGCAAAACTTTGAGCACGACACCAATTTCAGCCAAACGGGGCTGAAGATCAATCAGTGCGCGGCGCCACAAATCTTGCTTTATTGGTGCGTCTTGGTGTGATGCCCACTGCGCCGGCGAGACCACAAACAGCGCGAAAGCTGGCCCTGACTGTCGTGCAGCAGCCAGTGCAGGTTGGTCTTCTAGGCGCAAATCGGTGCGCAACCAGACGCAGGCCCTCATCGTTGCGCTGCCTGCCACTGAGTCACAGCAGCCAATGTGCGCTTAACGTGATCCTCAGGACTCAAGCTTTCGTAAACATCGATGATACTGCCGTCTGGGGCGACGGCATAAGAAATTCGGTCTGCGACACCTGGCCATATCTTGAGCGCGGCATCATAAGCTTTCACGATTGATTGATCGGTGTCGGCTGCAACGGCAAACTTACCACCACAGGGGCCTGTTGAAAACTTCTTCAGGGTTTCAATATCGTCGGTTGAAACCCCGACAACGGTGGTTTTTTGGATTTTGAAATCGTCAATGGCTTGCGCAAAAATTTGCGCCTCGATGGTGCATCCGCTGGTAAATGCTTTAGGATAGAAATAAACCACGACTGGGCCTTCGACAAGAGCCGCGGTCAAATCGAAAGTGAACGTTTCACCAGCCATGGCTGCTGGAGCCTTAAAAACAGGCGCTTTTTGACCAGGTTTGAGTTGAGCCAAAGCGAACGAATGTCCTAGCAACCAAAGGGTCAAGAGCATTAGCCAAGAGGCTACGCTATACCCGTAAGCACCCGCCACCTTAGGAGCGCGTGGGTCTGGATTAATTTGTGTGGCAGCCGTTTCATCAAGCGCTTGAAGTCGATACAGTACTTTATGCATAGGGGGTCACGAGAATCGTTTCTAAGGAGTTAGCTTAGATCAAAGTTAGCCCACCGTCCAAAAATACCTTACAAACAACTCATCGCTTTAATCGCTGTTGGCGCTAATTTGTGGTTGGTGCTGTAGCCGGTCTTTTCGTGGCTACTGTCACCGCACAAGCACCATTGGAGCCTGCCGACATTGAGTCACTAACCCGCGAATAGATCCATACTTTATTGGCAAAGGAGGCGAATGCCCCGTATAAAATTGCTCGTGTGCAGTGTGCGCTGTTGGTTGGTGAGAAAAGAAACGCTGTTTGGCACAAGCCCGCTTGCAATATGAAGCCGATCG
Organism: uncultured Burkholderiaceae bacterium; assembly: GCA_963926245.1. Lineage (GTDB taxonomy): Bacteria > Pseudomonadota > Gammaproteobacteria > Burkholderiales > Burkholderiaceae_B > Algicoccus. The sequence goes on from CAWUWI010000032.1 coordinate 43,079, forward strand.
GCGCTATGCCAGCAAACGGGCTGATCAGGGGTTACTAAATTAAAACATTCTCGACGTGTTCAACCGCTGGCGCTTGAGCAAAGTGAGGGCTGGCCAGCGCACGCCACTGTTGAAAGCCTTCAGATTCCCTGAAATCGACCATGTGGGCTTGAACCGACTCCCACTCAACAACCAATTGATACTGGTTGGGATGCTCGATGCAGCGAACCAACCGAACACCATGGCAGCCTTCGGCTGCTAAAAAATAGGGCTTAGCCGACGCGACTTTTGCTTCAAAATCCGATTCTTCCCCAGCTTTAATGACGAGGTGGGCGATTTCTGTCACCATGATGACTCCTTTGGCGTGAATTTGAGTGTTCATCATACGACACAGCGAGGCAAAAGATGGCCATTTTGCTCGGCTAAAAACAGCCATGGTCACTAGCCAATCATTGTTAAATAACTTAGGATGCGCACTCAATTATTTTTAAAGGAATGCGCATATGGGCACGAATAGCGAATCAAGTCATTCTTCCAAATTCACCGCGTTGGCCAAAGGTACAACGCCGGCAACCTTGGACTTTTACGGGGCCGCTGGAAGCGTGACAGGCTCAAAAACACTTTTAACCCACAACGGTCATCGCCTACTCGTGGATTGTGGCTTGTTTCAAGGTCACAAAAATTTACGTCAGCTTAATTGGATTGACTTGCCGTTTGAGCCAAAGCGGTTGTCAGCTGTTGTGTTAACTCACGCACACTTAGATCACGCTGGCGCGCTTCCACTATTGGTCAAGCAAGGCTTTTGCGGACCCGTTTACACCTCAGCGGCCTCGATTGACGTGGCGACTGTTTTGCTGCTCGATAGCGCCAAACTTCAGCAAGAAGAAGCAAACTATGCCAATCGTCACAATACAACCAAACACCACCCAGCCAGACCGTTGTATGACATTGCCGATGTTGAGGCCACGGTCAAACTGTTCGAACCCCTATCGTTTGGCGATTGGCACAACATCTTGCCTGACATCTCAATAAAACTACAACGCGCCAGTCACATTCTCGGCGCCGCTTTCGTTCGCGTTCATTCGGGCGATAGAGAAGTCGTTTTTTCTGGTGATTTGGGGCGAGCGCAAGCCCCCATTTTGGGCGCCCCAGAAACGCTAGGACCGGTCGATTGTGTGGTGATGGAGTCTACCTATGGCAATCGTTATCATCCCGCTGAGGACCCCAAAATATTGTTAGCAAGCATTATCAACGCAACGGTCAGAAAGGGTGGGGCGGTCTTGATTCCCGCCTTCGCCATTGGTCGTGCACAAGTGTTGATGCATGCAATTCACAACTTGATTGAGACTGAAAAAATCCCAAACTTGCCTGTTTTTTTAGACAGCCCGATGGCGGTTAGTGTGACCAAGCTTTATCAGAAGCATCACGCGGACCATCAACTCAGCGCCAAACAAATCAAAGCGGTCTTCGATTTGGCCCAATTGGTCGAAACGGTTGAGGCGTCAAAGGCCCTGAATTCGCTTAAGTACCCGCGTATCATTATTTCAGCCAGCGGAATGGCCACTGGGGGACGTGTGTTGCACCACATGCGTACGCTGATTAGTGATCATCGCAATGCGATTGTTTTTGGGGGGTTCCAAGCCGCGGGGACCCGTGGCGCTCGATTGGTGGCCGGCGAACTGACCATTCGCATTTTTGGCCAAGACCTCGATGTGAAGGCTGAAATCCACTCAATTGAGGGGTTTTCCGCTCATGCCGATGCCGATCAATTACTGGATTGGTTAGAAAGTGCTGGCGGCAGTCCGCGTCAAGTATTTTTAAACCATGGCGAGCCCTCAGCAGCAGACACGCTACGCCAACGCGTAGAACATGAACTTGGATTACCATGCCAAGCGCCATTGCTTGGGCAACAGTTTTCTGTGGCTTGAGAGGCTCATGCGATGAAGACCAATTTGTCACTGATCTACAGACCCCTTGGGATCGATACCTTGCAAGAACATGTTGCGTTCTTGCACCACGACTGCCCCATATCTAAATCAGAAGGTATCGCGGCACAAGCGCGGGTTCAATTAACGTGTGCTGAAAAGAGCATTACGGCAACTGTCAACGTGATTCACTCGGACTTACTCCATTGCGAGGAGATAGGTTTGTCATTGAGCGCACAACACGTTCTTGGCGCCAAACCCGGCCAGCCAGTCGGGGTCATTCAAGCACCACCGGTTGATTCACTGAGTCAGTTACGCTCAAAAATCTTTGGTCACCGGCTTAATAAGCACGGATTGGCGTCCATCATGCTAGATATTGCCAAAGGCCGGTATGCCAACATCCAGATTGCCGCCTTTGTCACCGCCATGGCCAGCCATCGGGCCAACTTACAAGAAGTTATTGATTTGACCGCCTCGATGGTTGAAGTGGGAGAGCGTCTTCATTGGGGCACGTCGCCAGTGGCTGATAAGCACTGCGTGGGTGGCTTGCCTGGCAATCGCACCACACCTATCGTGGTGGCCATTGCGGCTTGCGCCGGTTTGATTATGCCCAAAACGTCTTCACGCGCCATCACATCACCGGCCGGTTCAGCAGACGTTCTGGAAGTCATGACACCGGTTACCCACAATTTGAACGCCATGCGTCAAATCATTAAGAAGCAGGGCGCTTGTTTTGTTTGGGGTGGTTCATTAGCGCTCAGCCCAGCCGATGATTTGCTGATTAGAGTGGCTAGGCCACTTGAAATCGACAGCGATGCCCAGTTGGTGGCTTCCGTTCTCTCAAAAAAAATTGCCGCTGGCGCAACCCACGTCGTTATCGATATACCCGTGGGTCCAACGGCCAAAGTTCGAACCAAAGAACAGGCCGACCACCTCGAAAACCTTTTAACGCGCGTAGGATTTGCCAACGGATTAAACCTAAAAGTGGTGCGAACCGATGGCACGGCACCTGTCGGGCGCGGCATTGGTCCCGCTTTGGAGGCCCGGGATGTGCTTGAAGTGCTGCGTAACGATCCCAGTGCGCCTGAAGACTTGCGGCAAAGGGCGGTTCGGCTGGCTGGCGAACTGTTGCAGTTATGTGGTTCGGTTAGCATCGGTAAAGGTGAAGACTTCGCGAACAAGGCAATAGACTCAGGTCATGCGCTTAAAAAGTTCTTGGCAATCTGTCACGCTCAGGGTGGTTTTACAGAACCCCCAACGGCGCCGCTACAGCACGCTATTCGCACCACGCAGGACGGCATCGTCAAATCAATCGATAATCGGCGCCTGGCCAGAGTCGCCAAGCTCGCCGGCGCACCCAACGCCAAAACAGCTGGATTAGACTTGAAAGTCAAGCTTCAAGACTTCGTGTCAGCTGGTGAGATCTTATTTGTGCTGCATAGTGAAGCTCAAGGGGAGCTGAGTTATGCACTGGCCTACCTGGACTCACATCCCCCCATACTGATAGAACCGGCGAAAACGCGAGCCAAATAACGGTCTAAAGTTAACATTGCATCATCCGCATAGATCGCATAATGTATATTATGTAAAGTCAATGATATGTTGGATAATGATCAGGTTTACTGCAACGATATTTCTCTCTGCGCGCCAAGCGCATCGTCTGGCCAGTAAGTTTTGATGTACGCCAACACAGATTTTATCTGGGTATCGTTTAATGCTGCCCCGAATGCGGGCATGTTGCTTTCGTATCCCTCAGGTGCTGTTACACCAGGGACAAATCCATCTTTAATAATACTAAGCAGCTGCTCATCTGGATGATGCCATGTGTGTCCCGTGATGTCGTGCGGCGGTGCCGGTAGCCGGTCGTTGGCCATGCGGCGACGCCAATCGGGCTGCCCCTCCATATTGGCACCATGGCAGCTGGCGCAAAACATGCCATAAAGTGCTTTGCCATCTGCAAGCGTTGGCTCTTCGGCTGGCGCCACCCAAAACGCCGTTGGCCCGGAGCGCTCTATTTTTAGGCCCTGATGCTCAGCATAAGAAATAACTGAGTTGGTCGAAAAATAACTCACACCGAAAACAGTTAACCCAACAACTAAAGCCACCCCAACCGCACCCACCGAAAATCGGCGGATACGGGTGTTGGTTTTATTTGGGCTAATTTGTTTGATTGGCATAGCCCTTTAGGGACGAAACCGCTCTCGAAGTTCCCGCACACCACGTGCCAAGACACGGGCTTCAAGGCCCACCGCCACAAACTTTGCACCGAGCGCCAAATAGCGCTTAGCCAGCGTTTCATCCGGGGTCAAAATCCCCGGCGCTTTGCCGTGTTTGAGAATAGTGGCGATGCCTTGTTCAATCACGGCTTGCACGTCAGGGTGCCCGGGATTACCCAAATGGCCATAGGCTGCTGCCAAGTCAGAAGGGCCCAAGAAAACACCGTCAACACCTGGGACAGCACAAATTTCATCCAAGTTATTGATAGCGTCTTGGGTCTCAGCTTGCACCAAAAGGCAAACTTCTTGGTCAGCTACCCTTGGGTAGTCGGTCCGAAGATCCCAACGAGAAACCCTCGCTGTGCCATACCCTACCCCTCTGAATCCATGCGGTGGGTAGCGCGTGGCACGCACCAGTTCGGCGGCTTGCTTGGCATCATCGACCATGGGGATCAACAAGGTTTGAACACCAACGTCAAGCAGCTGTTTGATTAAAACTGGGTCGCCAATCACGGGACGTGCGACAGGATGCGAAATGGGATAACCCACAATTGCTTGCAACTGTGCCAAAACCGTTTGGATGCTACTGGGCGTGTGCTCGCCATCCAAGAGTAACCAGTCGTACCCCGCTGTGGCGCAAATTTCAGCCGTGAAAGCGCTGGGAATCGACAGCCACAGACCAATCTGCGGCTCCCCTGCCAACAAGCGTTCTTTAAAGCGATTGCCAGGAGCTATCATCAGGCAGCCATCAGTTGCTTGGCGACGGCATCGCCGAGCTCAGTGGTGCTCGCGCTACCACCGAGGTCGGCGGTTCGTGGTCCCTTAGCAAGCACAACTTCGATGGCCGTCACAATCGCGTCATGTGCTAGCAGGTATGGTGCTTGCTGATCAGCGGGCAGACCACGCCCGAGGTACTCAAGCATCAAGGCACCCGACCAAATCATGGCGATTGGATTGGCAATATTTTTGCCATAAATGTCTGGCGCCGAACCGTGAACTGGTTCAAATAACGAAGGGAACAAACGATCTGGGTTTAAGTTAGCCGATGGCGCCAAGCCAATCGTACCGGTGCATGCGGGGCCGAGATCAGACAAAATATCACCGAACAAGTTGGTTGCCACCACAACATCAAAGCGGTCAGGCTGCAAAACGAAGCGCGCCGACAAGATATCGATGTGTTGCTTGTCTGTGGTCACGTCTGGGTAGTTCTTGGCCATTTCATTGGCGCGCTCATCCCAGTAAGGCATGCTAATCGCAATGCCGTTAGATTTGGTGGCGATGGTCAAGTGCTTGCGATCACGTTGCTTGGCCAATTCAAACGCGTACTTAAGCACGCGATCACTGCCAATTCGACTAAAAACAGATTCTTGAATCACGATTTCGCGGTCAGTGCCTGCAAACATGGTGCCACCGAGAGACGTGTACTCACCTTCGGTGTTTTCACGGACGACAAAAAAGTCAATGTCACCGGCCTTGCGATTAGCCAACGGGCAAGGCACACCATCAAACAAACGCACGGGTCGCAAGTTAATGTATTGATCAAATTCGCGACGAAACTTCAGCAACGAACCCCATAAAGAGACGTGGTCAGGCACAGTATCCGGCCATCCAACGGCACCAAAATAAAGTGCATCGGCGCCCTTCAAACGGTCCTTCCAGTCAGCGGGCATCATGTCGCCGTGCTCGGCGTAATAGTCGCACGAGGCCCAGTCGTGATGCTCGAAACTCAAATCAAGCCCAAATTTTTTGGCCGCAGCCTCTAATACTTTTAGCCCTTCGGGCATGACTTCCTTACCAATGCCATCGCCTGGTAAAACCGCGACACGAAATGGGGTGCTCATGAATCAAATCTCCAAAAGTTTGACCAACACGCGTTAGTCGAATTTGTATAAATTGTGGTTAATGGCAATGTTAGGCGCCAAGACATCCTGCTTTTTAGCAAACCGCGGCACCCTTGTGGGCGTTAAAAAAAAAAGAGAATCATTTAAGCCGATCGCTAAGCGCCTTATTTGCCCAGTTCTTTTGATAATGCCCCTGCCCGTTCATAGGCGGCTTGCATGGCCAAACCGACCGCCTCATAAAAACCCTCGGCCTGCAGCACATTTAAGGCGGCCGCTGTTGTGCCGCCTTTTGACGTGACTCGCTCGCGCAACACAGCGGGCGTCTCTGTTGAGTTAGCCGCAAGCGCTGTGGCGCCAGCCAGTGTGGCCAACGCCATTTGTTTGGCTTGCGCCGGTGTTAAGCCAAGCTTCTCGCCGCCAGCAATCAAGGCCTCGAGGAATCTAAAAACGTAGGCTGGGCCACTGCCAGACAGCGCTGTGACCGCATCAATCAAATCGTCAGACTCAACCCATAAAACCTCGCTAACGGCTGCCATGATATCTTGAACCGTTTGCCGTTGAACCGTGCTCACGCCACTGGCGGCGACCAACCCAGTCATGCCTTTTTGTACCAAGGCCGGGGTGTTGGGCATGGCTCGAACCACTTGCGTGAAAGGCTGCGTCTCGCTACCTAACCACTTTGATAAGGTTTGCAAATCGATACCGGCGGCAATACTGACCACCAAAGTCTGAGGCGTTAAAAAAGGCTTGGCCACTGCCACAACTGCTGCGAGTTGTTGTGGTTTGACAGCCAAGACCCAAACGGATGCTGCACGCAAATCTTCCCCGCAGTGCTGTTCACACACGAGGCCACGGGCACGCCAACGCTCAATGGTCGGCAAGTGATGATCAATGACCATGATTTTGGCGAGGTCTGTGCCTTGCGCGGACATGCCCTCAATGATGGCGCCAGCCATATTACCGCCGCCAATGAAAGCGATGGTTGTGTGGTGTTGAGAGTCAGTCATGCGATATCCAAAAGTACAATGTCAGGTTAGATCAAGTCAGGTTCATACGGCAATAAGATACTGTGTAACAACGCCGCCAAACACCGCTGCACCAAACCAGTTGTTGTGCCGAAAGGCACGAAAACAGGCCTCGCGCTCGCGACCTTTAATCCAGAATAAATGCTGGGTCGCGATGCCAGCAGCAACAAGCAAACCGACATAGTAAGCCCAGTGCCAACCCATGATGGTACCCACCCAAGATAACAACAATAAAGCCGCACCATAACAAAGACCGATGGCCAGTCTATCAAACCGTCCAAAGGTAATAGCAGCGGTTTTAAGACCGAGTTTCAAGTCGTCGTCGCGATCAACCATGGCGTACTCAGTGTCATAAGCCACTGTCCAAAAGAGATTGGCTGCCAGCAGCACCCAAGCAACCATTGGAACGTTCGCTGTAACCGCGGCAAATGCCATTGGCATGCCAAACCCGAAAGCAATGCCGAGATAGGCCTGGGGCATTCCAAAAAAACGCTTCATCAAGGGATAGGTCGCCGCTAGCACCAGCGCCACTATTGAAAGCTGGATGGTCAATTCGTTGAGCGTTAGCACCAACGCAAACGCACACAGTGCTAGCGCACCGGCAACCCAGAGTGCCTCTGTCGCTCGGATCAGCCCACTCGTTAAGACTCTGTCTTTGGTTCGTTTGACGTGGCGATCAATGTCACGGTCAAAGTAGTCGTTGATGGCGCAACCCGCGGCACGCATGAGAAAAGTACCGGCTATAAAAATCAACAGAATGTGCCACGACGGCAAGCCACCGCTCGCAGCCCACAGTGCCCAGAGCGTTGGCCATAGCAACAACAGTGTTCCAATCGGCTTGTCAATACGTACCAATCGGGCATAAAGCCCGAGTCGGTGCATGAGTGCTACTTCGTTCACGTTGACATACTCACAACCATATACTCACGACAATGCTGTCATTACTGAAGAAGGCTACGCAACATCCAAGCATTTTTTTCATGGATGTCGAGTCGCTGAGTTAGCAGATCAGCCGACGGCTGGTCGTTGGCTGCACTAGCGTGCTGAAACGCGGCTCGCGCGGTCTTGGCCACTGACTCATTGCCAGACACCAGCAAGCGAATCATTTCATCGGCAGTGGGTACTTGCTTAGGTTCGCTAATTGATGACAGCTTGGCATACTCTGCATAAGTGCCAGGGGCATAGTGACCGAGCGCGCGAATCCGCTCAGCAATTTGATCCAAGGCAGTCCACTCCTCTGTGTATTGCCCCATGAACATGGTGTGCAATGTGTTGAACATGGGGCCAGTCACATTCCAGTGGAAGTTGTGAGTCATCAAATAAAGCGTGTAAGAGTCAGCCAACATTTTGGACAACTCGCTGGCCACCACCGCCCTATCTTTGACCGAAATGCCAATATTTATCGCGGGTACAGCCAAAACGGCTGCTGTTTTGGTGTTCGTTTTTTTCATCAAAAACTCCTTTAAAGCCGCGGTCTACTGATTACCCGCATGCCTAAAATCATGGGCTTAGGTTACCACTTGGGGTGGATTGGCATCGAACAATCGCTCATCAACTGGAAGCATATTGACGCCAAGCAAGCGACTTTCACGAATTGCTTGCGCTAGGGTTTGGATGGCTGCAATGCGGGGAAAGCTCTTGCGCCATGCCAAGACAACACGTCGGTCGGGAGCAGGTGACTTAAACGGCACGTACTTGAGTAATGCCGACTCGGCATTTTCATTGGCCATCAATGACGTCGCTGGCATCACTGTTAATCCGATCCCCGCGGCCACCATATGTCGAATGGTCTCCAGCGAAGAGCCCTCAAAGGTGCGCTGAATGCCTTCATTATGATCCGCAAAGCGCGATAACTCAGGGCACACACCCAAAACATGGTCTCTAAAACAATGCCCAGCACCTAACAACAACATGGTTTGCTGCTTCAAATCCGTGGCTTCGATACTTTCACGCGCAGCCCAAGGATGCCCAGCAGGCATCGCAACCATAAAAGGCTCATCATAAAGCGGCATGGTTACCAGACCTGCATCGGGCACAGGCAAAGCCATAATCGCGCAATCAATCTCACCGTTACGCAACAGCTCGACCAATTTTGCCGTAAAGTTTTCTTGCAAGATGAGTGGCATTTGCGGCGTGCGCTGAATCTGTACCGGAATCAGACGCGGTAGCAAATAGGGTCCAATGGTGTAAATAACCCCTACCCTAAGCGGACCTGCCAATGGGTCGTGTCCCATGCGGGCGATTTCCTTCATCAGGGCGCTTTCCTGCAAGATTTTATGTGCTTGTGCGATCAGACGCTCACCTATTGGTGTAATTCCTATCTCAGCCCCCCCACGCTCAAACACTGTCACACCGAGCTCATCTTCGAGCTTACGAATCGCCACTGACAATGTCGGCTGACTCACAAAGCAAGCTTCAGCTGCTCGACCAAAGTGTCGTTCGCGCGCCACTGCCACGATGTACTTCAGTTCAGTTAATGTCATGTTGACCGCCCCAAATACAATTGGTGGTGTAAATTCGACTCACCACACTAACCATTTAAAAATGCTTCTCGTCCCTGCATCCATCGATCTTTGTGCCTTTGGGCCAACTCGGGTTGGTTCTGCCTGAGTTCAGCGGCCAAAGTCTGTGCTTGTGCCAACCATAGAGCATCGGCTTCAAAATCCGCAAAGCGCAATAACGCCAAACCCGATTGACGGGCACCCAAAAACTCACCAGGCCCTCTGAGTTGCAAATCACGCCTCGCAATCTCAAAGCCATCATCGGTCTCGTACATGGCCCGCAGGCGCGTCTGGGCCTCTTGTGAGAGCGGTTTCTCAAAAAGCAAAAGACAAATGGATTCACGCGATCCGCGCCCCACCCGACCGCGCAATTGATGCAACTGAGCCAAACCAAATCGCTCAGCGTGCTCGATAACCATCAAACTGGCATTGGGCACATCAACGCCGACTTCAATCACCGTGGTCGCCACCAAGACAGCCAATTCACCATTGGAGAAGGCATGCATCACGGCTGTTTTTTCTTGTGAATTCATTCGACCGTGAACAAGACCAACCGTCAGCCCAACGAGCGCCTGCGTCAAGAGAGCATGAGTATCTTTGGCCGTTTGTAGTTCAAGGGCTTCACTTTCTTCGACCAAGGGGCACACCCAATAAACCTGACCGCCCTGTGTCACGGCTTGTCGCACGCCTTCGATGACCTCTTCGCGGCGGTTCGCGCTGACGAGTTTGGTTTTAACCGGCGTTCGCCCAGGTGGCCGTTCATCGATCACAGAAACATCCAAATCGGCAAAAAACGTCATGGCCAATGTTCGTGGTATTGGTGTCGCACTCATGGTCAATTGATGGGGGTAAAGACCTGGGCTCGATTCAGTGGCACTGGCCTGTTCGGCTTTGTGACTTAAAGCCAAGCGTTGCGAAACCCCAAAGCGATGCTGTTCATCGACGATCGCCAAACCCAAATCAAAAAAGATAACCCCTTGCTGAATCAGCGCCTGCGTGCCCACAATGAGTTGTGCCTGACCACTGGCAATGGCTGCTAAGTTTTTACGTTTGATTGGCGCCGAAAGGCCGGAGCTTAACCAAACACATTGCAAGCCTAGCGCTTGTGCCCAAGCATTGAATTTAAGAAAGTGCTGTTCCGCCAATATTTCCGTTGGCGCCATGACAACCGCTTGCTTACCGTTTTCAACAGCCCTGAGCGCGGCGAGCGCCGCGACCACAGTCTTGCCACTTCCGACATCACCTTGCAACAGGCGATGCATCGGGAACTCGACCGCCATGTCAGTGTGAATCTCATCGACCACGCGTTTTTGCGCAGCCGTTAATTCGAACGGCAATGCCTTAAACATTCGATCAACCAAGGATTCTGCGTGTTTAATCTTGGGTAAGGGTTGCGCTTTCTTTTGTCGTCGAGCCTCACGTGCGTCAGCCAAACTAATCTGTTGAGCCAATAATTCATCGAATTTCACTCGGATCCAAGCCGGATGTGTGCGTTGCTCTAAATCCTCAACGCACGATTCAGGTGTGGGCCGATGCAAGGACTTGATGGCATCACCGAAAGGCAATAGCCCCAAGCGTTCACGAATACTGTCAGGCAACGTGTCGTCGATGTCGGCGGCTTGAAGAGCAGCCTCGATTCGGGCGCGAATGGCTTTTTGCGTCAATCCCTCAGTGCTCGGGTAAACAGGAGTGAGTGTGTTGGGTAAAGGCGCACCGGGTCGGCTCACGCGGGGATGAACCATTTCCAACCCGTTAAATCCTGGTCTGACCTCACCTCGAACACGCCATCGCTTACCCATTTGCATCTGCTGCAATTGGCTGGGATAAAAATTAATCCATCGCAAGGCAATTTCACCGCTGTCGTCGCGTATTTTGGCCGTTAAATATTTCCTGGGTTGATACGTTACGTCTGCTTGCGTGACCTCGCCCTCTACGTTCAGGCTGGCATAAGGACGAGCCGAAGCGATGGGTTGCAGACAGGTCTCGTCCTCATAACGCAACGGAAAATGCAGCAAAAAATCAGTGGGCGTAAAGAGACCCAGCTTTTCATAAAGCGCGGCCACACCGCCCGGTCGGGCTGCCTTTGAGACTTTTTTAACAAACAACGATGGCTTCGACTTCAAAATCTGCGCCTTTGGGTAAGCCGCTGACCTCAACCGTTGAACGGGCGGGAAAAGGTTCAGGAATGACAGCCGCCATGATTTGATTAACTTGTGAAAACTTAGATAAATCAGTAAGATATAGCGTTAACTTAACAATATTGTTTAGGTCTGCGCCGGCAGCTTGCACCACGGCTGTCATGTTTTGAAAGGCTTGTTTGACTTGAGCTTCAAAAGATTCAGTTACCAACTCACCAGACGCTGCAAGCAAGCCAATCTGACCTGACAGATAGATTGTTTTGGACCCAGTGGTAGCCACAGCTTGCGAATAAGGTCCGACAGCGGCTGGTGCCAGATTGGTGTGAATGATGGTTTTACTCATTAAAAACTCCTGATTTGGGGCTTGATCTACTGATCAAAAATTTTAATAGAAAAATGTTATTCAAATGGTTAAGCCCGTAGAATCCAAGTTCAACAGAAAGCACCAAAAATGTAACTATTCTTATTCGCATTTTTGTTCATTTTAACTGAGCAGATTCCATCGCACACAACCTTCATACGGGTTCACAACACCCTATGGTCTTTGCGTTAGTTTTGGGAAACGGTATGCTAGTAGAAGATTGAAGACAGTCAAGGACAAACAAAGCCAATCCATCGAAGCAAGCTTGATCGCCTTTTGAAGCGTCAAACGCTCTAAGAAAATTGGTCAACAGCACTGCACCGCTGTAAGAAATCAATGGTTTGTCTTAACCGCCGTCCATGCCCAGTTCACGTAGCTTTCGTGTGATCGTATTGCGTCCCATACCCAGTCTTGCCGCCGCTTCAACACGACGTCCACGACAAACCTGCAATGCGGCTTGAAGCACGGCTTTTTCAAACTCCCGGGTGAGCGCTCCCCACACATCTTGATCCGTATGCTGCAAACGATTTGATGCGTCCTCTGCCAATAACTCAGCCCAGCCGTGCCTCAAAAAGGCTTGCGCAGTGTTATCAGCAGGCATAGCCGCATGAAGTGCCAGATCAGATGATGCGCTGGGTGCTTCAGTAGCCACCCTTGGCGTCGGCTCAAACTGCTTTATCTCTGGTGGCAGGTCTGAAACGTTCACGGTTTGACCCGGCGCCATCACGGTCAGCCAGTGACAAAAGTTTTCTAGCTGTCTAACATTGCCTGGAAAGTCAAAATGCTGCATGACGGCCATGGCGTCGACTGACAGCGTTTTAGCAGGCACACCAAGAGACTGTGCGCTGGTATTTAAAAAGTATCGAGCCAACTCAGGCGTGTCTTCGCGTCTTTCTCGCAAAGGCGGCAATCGCAGGCGGATCACATTCAGTCGATGGAACAAATCCTCTCTGAATCGGCCCTCGCGCACCCTATCCTCAAGCGGCTGGTGTGTGGCTGCAATGATCCGAACATCCACGTGAATGGGCTGAGAGCCACCAACGCGATAAAAAGAACCGTCTGACAATACACGCAACAGTCTCGTTTGCAGCTCAAACGGCATGTCACCAATTTCATCGAGAAACAAAGTGCCGCCGGAAGACTCTTCAAATCGACCGCGTCGATTGGCATTGGCACCGGTAAAAGCCCCTCTTTCATGACCAAACAACTCTGCTTCGAGTAAGTCTCTCGGAATAGCCGCCGTATTTAGCGCCACAAAGGGACCTCGCGCACGCGAACCGTGCTGATGCAGGGCTCGCGCAACAAGCTCTTTGCCAGTGCCGGACTCACCAGTAATCAAAACCGTAACGTTTGATTGAGCCAGTCGCCCAATGGCACGAAATACCTCTTGCATGGCTGGAGAACTTGACTGCGTCAACATGGCCTTAACTGACTTGCCTTTCGCAACCGATTGTGGGGTAGCGGCTGAACCATTATCCAACGCAGTGGATTCTTGCAATGCTCGACTGATTAAAGTGACCGCCTCGTTGATGTCAAATGGTTTGGGCAAAAAATCGAAGGCTCCCCCTTGAAAAGCAGAAACCGTACTATCCAAGTCGCCATAAGCCGTCATCACAATAACCGGTAAACGAGGGTGTGTTTCTTTGACTTCTTTCAAAAGGGTCAAACCATCTTTGCCAGGCATTCGAATATCAGATATCAGCGCTGCGGGCTCAGCTGATACGAGCGCCAATTGCACGTCGGCTGCGTTTGAAAAACTCATGGTTTCTATGCCAGCACGATTCAGTGCTTTTTCTAAAACCCATCGAATAGCTTGGTCATCATCTACGATCCAGACCGGTTTCATGTCAACTCCAGCGGTAGCATCAATCGGAACTCCGTGTGGCCCGCTTTGGACTCGAACTCTAGCAAACCACCGTGTTGTGCTAGCAGATCTTGTGCCAGACTTAAACCCAAGCCCGTTCCGCCATTACGACCCGTCACCAGCGGATGAAAAATTCGGTCTTTCAATTCAGCTGGGACCCCGGGCCCATTGTCAATGACCGCAATCACCACAGCGCTGCGGTACTGGCGACGATGCAACATCACTTGCCGAGCAATTCGCGTTTTGACGGTAATGTACGACCCGTCTTCGGGAGGTTCGTCTTGCATGACTTGGGCTGCATTACGCGCCACGTTCAACAACGCCTGCACCAACCTGGCCGAATCCGCACTAAATTCAGGCATCGAAGCGTCGTAGTCGCGCGTAATTTCAACCACTTTAAATTCGGCCTGAACCAGCGCACAAACTCGCTCGCAAACTTCGTGAATATTCACTAAAGACATTTGCATGGGGCTGGCCTGGGGGGTGGCTAAACGATCCACAAGCCCCTGTAAGCGGTCTGCCTCTGAAATGATGACGCTCGTATATTCTTTCAAACGCTCGTCAGGCAGTTCTGACTCCAGTAACTGTGCCGCGCCTCTAAGCCCACCCAACGGATTCTTGACTTCATGTGCCAAGTTGCGCAACAACTCATGCTGGCCGGCGATCTGTTGCGCCAAACGTTGTGTGCGATCTACCACCAAACGAGACTCAAGGTCTGTTACTTCCACAAGTGCCGCCCACTGAGCATGTCCCAACAGGCTGACTGTCGTGACAGACACTTCGCTTGAGTTTGAACCTTTTGGCACAAACGCCACCTGACGACAGCTCTCAAGTGTGCCTTCGCAGGCATGTAAGAAAGATTGCGCCAAAGTGGGATCATGTTCGAAAAGCGCGATGGCCATTTGACCTTCTAAGTGACGACGGGACCTTTCGAACTGGTCCTGTGCGGCGCAATTAACGCGCACCACTACCCCGTCTCGGTCTAGAAGCAGGACAGTGGTGGCTAATAGGTCGTAGGAATCGCCCGTGTTCATAGGTGTCGGGTCGGCTTGACCCGACCACCTCAAAGAAAAAGAATCACAAGCTGTAATACATGTCGAATTCGTCAGGAGTAGTGGTCATACGAATACGAGTCACCTCAGCCATTTTCAAATCGATGTATGCGTCGATCATGCCATTACTGAACACACCACCGCGCGTGAGAAATTCACGATCGGCATCAAGCGCTTCAAGGGCCTGATCCAAAGAATGGCAAACGGTTGGGATCTTTGCGTCTTCTTCTGGCGCCAAGTCATACAAGTTCTTGTCTGCAGCATCACCAGGGTGAATCTTGTTTTGTACACCATCCAAGCCAGCCATCATCAATGCCGAAAAGGCAAGATATGGGTTAGCCAGTGGATCTGGGAAACGTGCTTCGATGCGGCGGCCCTTGGGGTTGCTTACATAAGGAATTCGGATCGAGGCTGAGCGGTTGCGGGCAGAGTAGGCCAGCTTGACCGGTGCTTCAAAGTGAGGCACCAAACGCTTGTAAGAGTTTGTGCCTGGATTGGTGATGGCATTGAGCGCGCGTGCATGTTTAATGATGCCGCCAATGTAGTACAAGGCAAACTCGGACAGACCGGCGTAGCCGTTTCCTGCAAACAGGTTCTGACCGTCTTTCCAGATCGATTGGTGCACGTGCATGCCTGAACCATTGTCACCAACGATAGGTTTTGGCATGAATGTCGCAGTCTTACCGTAGGCATGGGCAACGTTATGAACCGTGTACTTTAAAATCTGGTTCCAGTCAGCGCGACGCACCAGCGTGCTAAAGCGTGTACCAATTTCAGACTGACCGGCGCCGGCCACCTCGTGGTGGTGAACCTCAACAGGCACACCCTGCTCTTCTAGCAACAAACACATTTCCGAACGCATGTCCTGGAATGAATCAACTGGTGGCACTGGAAAGTAACCGCCTTTGACTGCTGGACGGTGGGCCAAATTACCACCATCCATGTCCGCACCACTGCTCCATGAGGCTTCTTCGGATTTGATTTTCACGAAGCTGCCTGACATATCTGTATTCCAAGTCACGCCATCAAATACAAAAAACTCAGGCTCAGGACCAAAAAAAGCTGTGTCACCCAAGCCGCTTGACATTAGGTAGGCCTCGGCCCGCTTAGCCAAAGAACGAGGGTCGCGATCGTAGCCCTTCATATCTGAGGGCTCAACCACATCGCAAGTCATGATGAGTGTCGATTCTTCACGGAAAGGATCCATGCGTGCCGACTCAGAATCAGGAATCAACAACATATCAGAGGCTTCGATACCCTTCCAGCCTGCAATTGACGATCCATCAAAGGCTTGGCCAGACTCAAACTTCTCTGCGTCCATTAGGTGAGCAGGTATTGAAACGTGCTGCTCTTTGCCTATGGTGTCAGTGAAACGTAAGTCAACAAACTTGACTTCGTTATCGGCAATCAACTTTAGAACGTCTTGGGTAGTGCTCATCATGGCTCCGGTTTATAGGATTTCAAAAATTAAGGCCCAATTATCATTCAATTTAAGTGACTGATAAAGGTATAAAAACAAACAAGCAAAATATATGCCAGCAATGTTTGAGGCATATTCCGGCATCAAAGGGGCACCGGATGAACGCCATGCTCGTTATTGGTGCATTATGCACCAACATACGCGCCAATTGGGTGCAGGTTAATCGCTCACCCACCACGCTCAGCCTCATCATCCAAAAACAGTCCTTGCAGGGTGTTGAGATGCAACCAACCGAGCTCAGTGGCACACAGTCGGCTCGGATCAGGTGACATCATCTTACGCTCAAGCGCTAATTGCATTGGTGCGCTTAGTGCCAATCGCGATAAACCCGTGCGCTCTTCAAAAAGACTGGTTGCCACGCCTTGGCGCAACCGCAACGCGTTGAGCATGAACTCGAAAGGCAAATCGGCTGGACTCAACAGCCGTGTCTCAGTGATGTGACTGCCATCGTGACGCGTGGCCGATTGCATCCACTGCTCAGGATTGCGGGTTCGAACACTTCGCTCAATTCGATCATGAAACGAAAGCTTGCTGTGCGCACCAGGACCGATGCCCAAGTAATCACCAAAGGTCCAGTAATTCAAGTTGTGGCGCGAACGCTCTTTGACGGTTGCATAGGCCGAAATTTCATAGCGGTCCCAGCCATGAGCTGTAATCGCTTGTTCGATGTGCGCTTCCATTTCGCTCAACACATCTTCATCGGGCAGCGTTGGTGGGAATTTTGCGAATACCGTTTGTGGCTCCAGCGTTAACTGATAAAGGCTTAAGTGCTGCACCCCCATGCTTAGTGCTGTGCTTAATTCAGTCTCCCATTGGCTTGCCGTTTGCCTTGGCAACCCGTACATGAGGTCCAAATTAACCCGCCCAAAGGAGCGCAAGCCGAGCTCAGTCGCGATCAAGGCCTGTTTAGCGTCATGGCCACGACCCAAAGCCTTTAAGTGTGTGTCGTTAAAAGACTGCACACCTATCGACAAGCGGTTAATGCCAATGGCAGCGAACGCAGCAAATTTTTTCGCCTCTGCCGTGCCAGGGTTGGCTTCGATGGTGATTTCAGCATCTGGCCACAACGACAATCGCGCCCGCACCATGGCGATCAATTGATCCATGGACGCCGCGGACAGCAAACTCGGCGTACCGCCACCAATAAATATGGTGTGTATTTGTCTGCCCCAAATCAACGGTAGCGCCTGCTCAAGGTCCGCTGTTAGGGCCTGCAGATACCGCGCCTCTGGTAACTCATTTGGGGCCTCATGGGCGTTGAAATCGCAGTAGGGGCAACGACTCGAGCACCATGGCACGTGTATGTAAAGAGACAAAGGTGGCAAAGACTCAAGCGCAAAACCCGTTTTCAGGGGTCGCGTCACTGAAGCCGGGCCGCCTGCAGTCTGCGAAGCAATGGGTATCACGCGTCGGGGGTTAGGTGACGCGGTCATGCGCGGATTAAAGCGCGTTCGCGAAGTGTGTTGATTAGAGTTTGCATCGCTTTCGCGCGATGACTGATCCCGTTTTTATGCGCTGCACTAAGCTCTGCGGCTGTCAATCCGAGTTCTGGTAAAAGGAAATGAGAGTCATAACCGAAACCATGATCACCACGTGGGTGATCAATGACCTGCCCCATCCATGTACCTTGCGCGATAATGGGCAGTGGATCATCTGGGTTCAAAACCAACACCAAAATTGCCACATACATGGCCTGGCGGTCTGTTACACCCCTTAAACTAACCACAAGCTTTTGGTTGTTTGCCTGATCTTGAGCCAAGCCTGTAACAGGATCGGCATAACGCGCAGAGTGAACCCCAGGTGCACCAGCCAAACTTGGGACACAGATACCTGAATCATCGGCCAGCGCCGGCAAACCCGTTTGAGTGCTGGCATGACGGGCTTTGGTTAACGCGTTTTCTAAAAACGTGCCATAGGGCTCAGGTGCCGGTTCAACACCAAGCGAGCCCTGATCCAAGACTGTCACACCCAAAGGCGCCAACAGGCGGTCGAATTCGTGTCGTTTGCCGGGGTTTCCGGTGGCAAGAACCAGCTGACTTATCATCGACACACACCTCCATTCATACGGTCGTTTTAAACCACGGACTCACGCTCAGCTTCAGGCACGTCTTGCATCAAAATGTCGACCAAATCGCGGGCAAATGGCGGCAAGGCAGCCAAATCACGTACGCAAATGTGCAGTTTGCGCTCAGCCCAAGGGTCAGACAGCTTGACCAAGCGCAGATTCATATTGCTCGAAAAGCGACGTGCAGCCTGCTCTGGCACGACCCCAATACCCACACCGGCCTCAATCATTCGGCATACTGAATCAAAACTGCCCACCTCAATTCGGAACCGAAATGGATGGCCTATATTGTCTGCGGCTTGGATCAAAAAGGCGTGGATGGCGCTCCATTCAGACAACCCGACATATTCGTAGGACAAGGTTTCTCCGAAAGCCACCTCTTCGCGGTCAGCCAATGGATGGTTGACGTCTGTCACTAAGGTCAAACGGTCATTACGATAAGGCAGGTACTGAATACCCTCACTGGCGGGTTGCCCGGCAACAACGCCAATGTCTGCAGCCCCATCAGCCACTGCTTTGACAACCATATAGCTGAGCCGCTCGCGCAAATTGACTGTGACATCAGGGTGCGTGGCCAAATAGCGGCTGAGTACCGTGGGCATGAACTCGGTCATAGCAGTGGTGTTTGCCACCATCCTTACCTGCCCTTTAATACCTTTCGAATACTCATGGATATCGCCCCGAAGTTGTTCAATTTGCTGCAGAACTTTGCGCGCATGCCTCAGGAAAGATTCCCCCGATGGCGTCAGCGTCACACCTTGGCTATTTCGGAAAAAAAGTCTGGTCCCAAAATGTTCTTCAAGGTTTTTAACCCGGTTACTCGCAGCGGGTAAAGAAAGATGAGACTTCTCAGCGCCGCGTGTCAAACTACTCGCGTCGCCGATATTCACAATCAGCTGTAGGTCGGTTAAGTCGAAATGGCTGGCCATGGTTTGCTTTGTCGCGGTTAAAACCCGTTCGCAATGCTTCAATTGTCAAAAAGCTGGGCTTAATCAAACAGCAATTGTCAATTGGCGGGCAGTACGGCAAAGTTTCATATTGTTAAAACCGCAATGATAAGGCAACAATGACAACTCACGCTGAACAGTACCAAGAAATTAGAGACGGGATCCGCAGCTTGTGTGCCCAATTTCCTGATGAATACTTCAGAAAAATTGATGAAGAGCGGACTTATCCTGAAACGTTTGTCAATGCCTTAACCGAAGCCGGATGGATGGCCGCGCTGATTCCTCAAGAGTATGGCGGATCCGGCCTAAGTATGACCGAGGCCTCTGTCATCATGGAAGAGATCAACCGCTCAGGTGGCAATTCAGGGGCTTGTCATGGTCAGCTTTACAACATGGGCACTTTATTGCGCCATGGATCTGAGGCACAAAAGCAACTGTACTTGCCTAAGATTGCGGCCGGTGAGTTGCGATTGCAGTCCATGGGTGTGACTGAGCCAACCACTGGCACGGACACCACTAAAATTAAAACTACCGCCGTTAAAAAAGGTGACAAGTACGTCATCAACGGCCAAAAGGTTTGGATTTCCCGCGTTCAGCATTCTGATCTCATGATTTTATTGGCTCGCACCACGGCATTGGCCGAGGTAACCAAGAAGTCTGAAGGCATGTCAATTTTCTTGGTTGACTTGCACCATGCCGTTAAAAATGGCATGACGGTTCGTCCAATTATGAACATGGTTAATCACGAAACCAATGAGCTGTTTTTTGACAACCTCGAAATCCCCGCTGAGAACTTGATTGGCGAAGAAGGCAAAGGCTTCAAATACATCATGGACGGCCTTAACGCCGAACGCGCATTGATTGCAGCTGAGTGTATTGGCGACGGCTACTGGTTTATTGACCGCATTTCAAAGTATGTCAAAGAGCGCGTCGTCTTTGGCCGCCCAATTGGTCAAAACCAGGGGGTCCAATTCCCAATTGCCCGCGCCCACGTCAACGTTGAAGCCGCCAGTCTGATGCGCTACGAAGCTTGCCGCCTTTACGATGCTGGCTTGCCGTGTGGTGCTCAGGCCAACATGGCCAAATTGTTGGCTGCTGACGCGTCTTGGGAAGCCGCTAACGCCTGCCTCCAGTTTCATGGTGGTTTTGGATTTGCTTGCGAATACGATGTCGAAAGAAAATTCCGCGAAACACGTCTTTATCAAGTGGCCCCCATTTCAACGAACCTAATCCTGTCATACGTGGCAGAGCATATTTTGGGTTTACCACGATCCTTCTAAAGGAGATAGTCCACATGTCTAACGAATCGACCACCGCCTTGTTGCATCCAAGCGCTGCGCTAGCCCAATTTGCCGCCACGCTGCAGTATGAAGACATTCCAGAAGCGGTTGTAGACCGCTGTGAGGATTTGTTTCTTGACACCGTGGGGTCGATTTTAGCGGGCTCCACAAGCAAGCCAGTCCTAGCCATGGCATCATTTGCCAATCAAATGGGCCCCAGCGATGGCGCTTCAGAGGATTTGGTTCAGCGCACAAAGACAACACCCTACTTCGCCGCCATGGTGAACGCGGCTTCAGCGCATTTGGTTGAGCAAGACGATGTTCACAATGGCGCTGTCTTTCATCCCGGCGCAGTAGTGTTTCCACCAGCGCTTGCGGTAGCTCAAGCCATCGGCGCTTCTGGAAAAGAGTTCATCACTGCTTGTGTTGCCGGCTACGAAGTCGGTATTCGGGTAGGTGAATTTCTGGGCCGTTCGCACTACAAGATATTCCACACAACAGCGACAGCGGGTAACTTAGCTGCTGCCACAGCCGTCGGTCGTCTGCTGCATCTAACACCTGATCAAATGTTGCACGCTATAGGTTCAGCCGGTACGACTGCAGCCGGCCTGTGGGAGTTTTTGCGTGACGCCGCCAACGCCAAGCAGCTACACACGGCACATGCCGTCAGCGCGGGTATTCAGGCGGCCTATTTGGCGCAAGCCGGCTTCACTGGCGCGCAGCGTATTCTTGAAGGCGCTCAAGGCATGGGTGCCGGTATGAGTCAGGATGCTGATCCTAGCAAATTGGTTGATAGACTCGGGGTGCGTTGGACGCTGATCGAGACATCTTTTAAGTTTCACGCATCTTGCCGTCACACCCACCCTGCCGCTGACGCGCTGCAGGCGGCTATGAAGAACAATGGTTTGACTGTTGATCAAATCGAATCCGTTGTGACTCATGTGCACCAAGGTGCCATTGATGTGCTCGGCCCAGTGACTGATCCGCAGACCGTTCATCAGTCAAAGTTTTCGATGGGTACCGTATTGGCCCTCATCGCATTGAATGACGCCGCTGACTTGAAGGGATTTGACGAGGCGCTTGGCAATGAGGCGGTGATCGCTTTCAGGGATCGCGTCACGATGGTACTTGATGGTGAAGTTGACAAGGCGTACCCACAACGCTGGATTGGCAAAGTCACGGTCACCACCAAAGACGGCCAAACTTTTCACGGTCGTGTCGACGAGCCCAAAGGCGATCCAGGCAACACATTAAGCCGGTCAGAAATCGAAGAAAAAGTGATGCGTTTGGGCACCTACAAAAACGCCGCCTCAGCATCGGTGATAAAGTCACTCACACAAAAAGCGTGGGGCTTGAGAAACCTTTCAAACTTAAACGGCCTGTTGAATTAACGGTCTGCTTTTAGGGGCGGTAATGATTTTTAATCGAAACAACGACGCTTTTGCTCGAATTGAAGCCATGGCGCCGCGCACGCCCGGTGGCAATTATGTGCCTTTCAAGCAAGTCGGGGAGTTGGTCTACCTTTCAGGCCAGACCAACAACCGAGACGGCAAGCTCACGCAAACGGGCCAAGTGGGTGTCGATGTATCGATTGAGGATGGCTACACAGGCGCGCGCGTTTGTATGGAGAACTTATTTGGCACACTCAAGCAGGCAGTTGGCGGAGACTGGAGCCGAGTGCTTGAGTGTGTGCGCTTAACGGGTTACGTCAATTCGATGGCGCCTTTTGGGCAGGGCCCGGCTGTGATTAACGGCGCCTCTGATTTGGTGGTTGAACTCATGGGCGAAGCCGGCCGCCATGCGCGTTCGGCTGTCGGTGTGGCAGCATTGCCAGGCAATGCCATCGTCGAGGTTGAAGCCATCTTTCGGATTAAGACTAAACCAGTATCCTTTTAAGATTGACGTGTTTGAGATGCAAGCTGGCCCAATTTGCTAATGCCACTTTGGGCTATATCAAGCAGGCGATCAAGCATTTCGCGATCAAAGGTGTGCCCTTCTGCTGTCCCTTGGACCTCAACGAAACGGCCAGCACCGGTCATCACCACATTGACGTCAGCATCGCAGCCCGAGTCTTCTTCATAGTCTAGGTCAAGCAATGGTTGCCCATTGACCACACCGACCGACACCGCGGCCACACTGTCTAACAAGGGATTGGTTTGAATAGCGCCTTTGGACATTAAGCCGTCAATGGCGTCAGCCATAGCAACCCAGCCACCGGTGATGCTTGCACATCGGGTGCCACCGTCGGCTTGCAACACATCACAGTCGATGTGAATGGTGCGCTCACCTAGCGCTGACAAATCGATCACGGCGCGCAGGCTGCGACCGATCAGTCGCTGGATCTCTTGCGTGCGTCCAGATTGTTTACCGCGAGCGGCTTCACGGTCTGATCGCGTGTGAGTTGCGCGCGGCAACATACCGTATTCAGCAGTCACCCAGCCTTGGCCCTTGCCCTTCAAAAAAGGCGGCACTTTATCAAGCACGCTGGCGTTACACAACACGCGTGTTTCACCCATGCTTATCAAAACAGAACCCTCAGCATAGCGTGTAAAACCACGCGTAAAAGTCACGGGTCGCAAGTCCTCAGTGGCGCGTTGATGGGCTCGTATGATCGGGTCATGGGCGTGAGACAAAGTCGATTCTCCTCAATCGGTGTTTACAGAAAGCAAGACGCGTGAACCGAAGTATACGCAGGCGCTTACAATCGAGCCAACAGCTTCGGTCAAATGATTGCCAGAGCATGACACAAAGGAATTTCCATGCGTAGCATGACGGGATTTGGAATTGGGCAGTCCCCGGGCTCGCCGGGCAGCGTGACCATCGAAATACGCAGCGTCAATAGCCGCTACCTCGACTTGCAGTTCAGGCTGCCTGATGAGTTGCGACAAGCCGAAATGCCCTTACGCGAGCTGATTAGTCAGCACGTCATGCGCGGTAAAGTTGAAATTCGTGCCAGCTACACACGCGCAAAACTGAAAAGTACACAACAGTATCCAGACCTGCTTTTGCAGCGCATTGAATCCACCTACCAGCACATCAAACAACACATTCCTAGCATCAGTGCGCCGACCTTGGCAGACATAACCCATTGGCCTGACCCAGACCTTCAGCAAGCCGACATATCGCTGTGGATACCGCTGTGTGTGGCCGCCACTCAAATCGCTTTGACTCAATTGACAGAAGTCAGCTGCCGAGAAGGCCAACGTCTCGCCGCCATCATCGGTGAACAGGCCACGCAGGTGCAGTCGGTTGTAACTGATCTACGGGCACGTTTGCCCGCCCTCTTACAAGCACAAAACGAACGTATCGCAACTCGGTTGCGTGATGCCATGATGCAAGCCTTCCCAGAAGGTCTTGCTCATATCAATGGCCAAGAAATCTCTCAGCGTTTAGCCGCAGAAGCGAGCTTACTGGCCTTGAAAGCCGATGTTACCGAGGAGCTTGATCGTCTGGCCACCCATCTTAAAGAACTGTCTTTGATCATCAACGCCGCAGATGAGTCAACGCAGACACGTGCCAAGCAATCCGCTGTTGGTAAACGGTTGGATTTTCTGTTTCAGGAAATGAACCGCGAAGCCAACACCTTGGGCTCAAAGTCAATTAATGGTGACATGACAAAAGCGGCCATGGATTTGAAGCTTTTGATTGAACAGATGCGCGAGCAGATCCAGAATATTGAATAAATTTCTCATGCGTCTTATTGTAGCCTGGATTCAAGTACGAAGTGCAACTTTGATTAATTAGGTGGGTTGGCTGAGAATGTTCTAGCATCTCAGATTTCCAGACCGCCAAGTCAAAGTCACCTTATGAGCTACAAACATCTCGGCCAAACTGAACGTTATCAGATTTATGCGCTTATGAAAGCAGGACATTTGCCCGTCGACATTGCCAAACTGCTGGGTCGACACAAGTCGTCGATCAGCAGTGAGCTTTCGCGCAACAAAGGTAAACGCGGTCACAGGCCCTAATAGACCCCAACAGGCTCTAACAGGCTCCAACAAGCCGACCCACGTTACCAAGAGCGAGCCCAATCGAGTCGTCATGCTCGTCGTATAGGCGAAGCTACCCGGGCGTTGGTTGCTGAGCGCCTGAGTTCGCAATGGAGTCCCGAGCAGATCGCAGCCTCACTGCCTATTAGCCACGAAACGATTTACCAACATGTCTATGCTGACAAGGCCCAAGGCGGGTCGCTTTGGAAACACCTTCGTTGTCAGAAAAAGATGCGCAAACGTTATGTAAGCGGGCGAGAGCGTCGTGGGCAGATCATTGGTAGACGGCCCATTGCCGAGCGTCCAGCCTCTGTTCAGACTAGCAGTCAGGTGGGCCACTGGGAGGGCGACACCGTGATTGGTGCGGGCCACAAGCAAGCGATCGTGACGCTCGTTGAGCGCAAAAGCGGGTTTGCAGTCCTCGCGCACGTCACCCGCAAGACTTCTGAGCTGGTCAGCCAGGCCATCATCACAAGCCTCACCCCTCTGGCGCAGCGCGTCAGAACAGTAACTTATGACAATGGAAAAGAGTTTGCAGATCATGCTGCTGTGGATGAGGCGTTGAGATCGACGGCGTACTTTGCTGACCCGTATGCCAGTTGGCAACGCGGATCAAATGAAAACTTCAATGGCTTACTGCGCCAGTACATTCCTAAAAAAAGACCCTTATCGACCGTGACCGCAGATGAACTTAAGATTCAAGATCTTATTAATCACCGACCACGAAAACGATTAGGATTTAAAAACGCCGCACGAAGTGTTCCACCAGTCTTTAAAACGTGTTGCACTTCGTATTTGAATCTAAGTTAGCTTAAAAATTGTATATAGCTATTTATAACTTTTTGTTCGACACACAGGTGTGGTCAAAATCTAATATATTATTGATTTTATTGAGATTTTAGCTCCGGCGGCAAAGGTCGAACCCACGACCAATTGATTAACAGGCAAACAAATAGGATGCGTCACATCCTGCTCATCGACGACATAATGCACCTGGGAAATCACGCGTCCGTTGATATGCATAGTAAATCCGTTGACGGGGATACCGATTCCATGCAGTTTTTCACTGACACCGAAGCTCTGCAGAGCCTTCAGCGTGTCAGCATTACCAATATGGCACGAGAAAAAGACAAGCCTTGCAGATGCTTTTCAGCGATGACAACAGACTTGCCCTGATGTAACAGGCCCAAGCCATGCGTCAACCCTGTCGGCCCCGTCCCGATAATCAACGCATCCACGCTTTTAGCCATATGGCACCTTTGAACCTTAGTAGCCATCACCAAAATAATATGCCAGTAAAGATTTAATGGCTAAAACTCGGTTTGCGATTGCTCATCATCAGACGGCCGACAGTTACATCATAGAAAGGATCGACACTACTTTTTGGGAAATATTGCCCACATGAACGCACGCTTGGCTAATTCATTAGCAAAGAAGCAATCGCTTACCGATACCTGGCCACTGAGCTTTCAATAGACTAGAAACCCTGGGGCTTTAAATCGTGTGGCTGTAGATGTCGCTACTTTTCACGACATACAGAATTGCATTTCACACTTGAAACCGCCAGGTATAAAAATGGCGGTTTCAAGTTAAACCGGAAATCAGGTCCAGAACATCGGATGAAGTCAGTACTGACCGATTAGGTGTTTGTCAGCCGCGACCCAAAAAAGGCATGTTGGTGGCCATGATGGTCATGAATTGCACATTGGTTTCGAGTGGGAAATTGACGATTTGGATCACGACGTCTGCCACGTGATTGACATCCATACGAGGCTCGATTCTGGTCGAACCGTCAGGTTGTAAAACACCTTTGGCCATGCGATCTGTCATTTCAGTGGCGGCATTACCAATGTCAATCTGGGTGCAGGCAATCCGATAGGCTCGCGTGTCAAGCGCGATGGATTGGGTCAATCCAGTGACGGCGTGTTTAGTGGCGGTATACGCTATTGAAAACGGACGCGGTGCGTGCGCTGAGATTGAGCCGTTGTTAATAATTCGCCCACCCTGTGGGTCTTGTTTTTTCATGAGTGAAATGGCGGCGCGTGCACAAAAAAACATCCCGTTAAGATTGACATTGACAACATCAAGCCAGGTTTCGATGGGCAACTCTTCAATGGGCACTGCTGGCGCACCACGACCTGCGTTGTTAAACAATACATCCAAGCGACCAAACCGTCTTTCAACCTGATCAAACACTAATTGAACCGCGTGGTGGTCTGTAACGTCTGCCGCCATGGCGTGCAAGCGCGTTGAATCACCCATCTCAACGGTTGCTTTGAGGGCGTCGTCGCGCCGACCAACCAACACCACTTCATAGCCATCATTGGCCAAAGCCAGTGCAACGGCCCTACCAATACCCGATCCAGCGCCCGTCACCAGTGCAACTTTTTGTGTACTCATCTAATGCTCCTTGTGGTTTTTTTGGATATTGATCTCGAATTTCGAGGGCTCGCCTAGCACGGCATATCGACTCATCTGCTATGCTTTCGGAGCATTGTATGCATTTCGCCTAACCTTGTGCCTTGTCTTATGAAACACGCTGCTGGAAATATCTTTTTAATCACGGCACCCAGCGGTGCTGGTAAGTCCAGCCTAGTCAATGCCCTGCTATCACAGGACCCAGACTTGCGCTTATCAGTGTCTTGCACCACTCGAGCGCCTCGTGAGGGTGAAACTGATGGTAAAGACTATTACTTTGTCACTGAGACCCAGTTCTTGGCAATGCAAGCAGCCGACGAGTTGCTTGAGTCAGCACACGTCCATGGTAATTATTACGGTACACCCCGTGCTCTGATGATTCAAGCCGTTCAAGAGGGTCAGGATATTTTGCTCGAAATTGACTGGCAAGGCGCTGCACAAGTCAGAAAACTTTTACCTAGCGTCACTGGCGTATTTATTTTGCCACCTTCGGTTCATTCTCTTGAGCAACGACTCAGGGCCAGGGGTAAGGATAGCGAAGCGGTTATTGCAGCGAGAATGGCTGCCGCCGAAAGCGAAATCGCACACGCCAGTGAATTTGAATATGTTATTATTAATCAAGAGTTTACCGACGCTTTGCAGCAACTGTCACAGATTATTGCCAGCGCACGGCTCAGGTTCGCTCGTCAAGCAATGACACATCGAGCACTGTTTGACGCGATGGGTTTGTCAAATTGAGTTTTAACCATGGCTTGAACCACACAAATAGACGTGGGTACGGCACTGCCGGGATGACTCTCCCTGTATCATGTACGTAATGCGTTTCAAATGGTATTTGCCGTGTTGCTTTGGAGTCGTTAGCACGCCATTTCACTTCACCATCGGCATCCCATATTTGTATGTTTTTGTAAATGATTACTTTTGAATTGGATAAATAATGGCGCGTATTACAGTCGAAGATTGCATCGATCACATTCCTAATCGCTTCAAAATGACCCTTGTAGCAACTTACCGCGCTCGCGAACTTGCCCAAGGCCATGCAGCACGTATCGAAAGCAAAGACAAGCCGACCGTGACGGCTTTGCGTGAAATCGCAGCCGGCGCGACGGGTATCGAAATGCTACGCAAGGTGCCAACTTAAAACGGTAAACAGACATGGGATTTCCGGGGCTGCGAACGGCATCATCCGGGTTGCTTTCAGCAATCAAGGTTAGTTCGCGCTTCGGAAGACGCGCTAAACCTGTCGACAAGTCAGACGCCGGCAAGGCAAATCACAGCGCCGAAACCACCGATCGTGCCAACGCAACGGCTCAAACGTCTGCGAGCGCCTCGCTCAACCAACTCCAAACCATCATTTCTGGCTACCTGAGCAAAAAGGAAATTGCCAAGATCAGAGAAGCGTATCGCTTTTCTGATCAAGCTCACCTTGGTCAATTCCGCTCAAGCGGCGAACCCTACATCACCCACCCTATCGCTGTCACCGAGATCTGCGCAGGATGGAGACTTGATGCTGACGCATTAATGGCCGCGCTTTTGCATGACGTCATGGAAGATCAAGGCATTGCCAAATCTGACTTGGCCGAACAGTTCAGCCCCGATGTGGCTGAGCTGGTGGATGGGCTCTCAAAACTTGACCGCCTAGACTTTGCGAGTAAGGCTCAACAGCAGGCTGAAAGCTTTCGCAAAATGCTTTTGGCAATGGCGCGTGACCTAAGAGTCATACTAATTAAGCTCGCAGACCGCTTGCATAATATGCGCACGCTTGACGCAGTCAATCCAGAGAAGCGACGTCGAATCGCGCGCGAAACACTTGAAATTTACGCACCAATCGCCAACCGTCTGGGCCTTAACGCTATCTTTAGAGAGCTCCAAGACCTCTGCTTTCAAGCAATGTACCCAAATCGATACAACGTCCTGAATCGAGCGGTCATGGCTGCCCGTGGCAATCGGCGTGAAGTATTAACCAAAATCTTTGACGCCGTGCGGGCTGCGCTACCGGCAGCGGGCATCGAGGCAGAAGTTTCAGGACGTGAAAAGACTCTTTTCGGTGTTTACAGCAAAATGACCGAGCAGAAGAAATCATTCTCTGAGGTGCTCGACATTTATGGCTTTCGCATCGTGGTTCACACGCTGCCCGAATGCTATCTCGCGTTAGGCATCGTGCACCAACTCTATCGTCCTGTTCCTGGGAAGTTTAAAGATTATGTCGCCATTCCCAAGGTCAACGGCTATCAATCTTTACACACTACCTTGGTTGGCCCTTTTGGCACCCCAATCGAGTTTCAGTTTCGTACGCGTGAGATGCACAACGTTGCCGAACAAGGGGTCGCTTCGCATTGGATCTACAAAACCGATGAAATCAGCCTCAGTGATATCCAGAAAAAAACTCACTCAGCACTTCAATCATTGCTTGATATACAGAGCCAAACAGGCGATTCAGGTGAGTTTCTAGAAAACGTTAAAGTTGACTTGTTCCCTGATGCGGTTTACGTCTTCACCCCCAATGGCAAGATTATTTCGTTGCCTCGAGGCGCCACACCAGTCGACTTTGCGTACTCGATTCACACTGACGTTGGCAACCGAGCTGTTGCTTGTAAAGTTAACGGCGAATACGTGCCACTACGAACTGAATTAGCCAGCGGCGACACGATTGAAGTTATTACTTCAGAAGCCTCTAGACCGAGCGCACAGTGGTTGAATTTTGCGCGTACTGGTCGGGCTCGGTCGGAGATTAGACATTACTTGCGCACGGTCCGGTACAACGAGTCTGTCGCCTTCGGTGAGCGGCTTCTCAAGCAATCATTTCATGAGTTAAAACTCGAGTTTCCCAAAGATGACGATACCTCTTGGAATAAGCTTCTCAAAGAAAGTAGCGCTAACTCACGGGAAGAAATACTGGCCGATATTGGGCTAAGTAAAAGACTAGCGGCCGTGGTGGCACGCCGCTTTGCACCGCTTCATCCGCTGGTCGCCACCACAGCCGCTGAGGTTGATGCCTTGAGCGCGGCACATGCCGCACCCATTCTCATTCAAGGCAACGAAGGGCAAGCGGTAGTTTTATCACCCTGCTGCGGGCCCTTGCCCGGCGACGCTATCGTGGCGGGCATTCGCGTGGGCACTGGTTTGGCGGTACATACCGCCGATTGTCCCGTGTCTAAACGGGCACAACAACGTGAACCCGAAAGATGGATTAATGTTGCTTGGGACGCCAACACAGCACGCCACTTTCCTGCCCGTATCGACATCACTGCGCTTAACGAGCGTGGTGTTCTGGGAAAAATCGCTGGTGAAATCGCCCAAGCCGACTCCAACATCATGAACGTAAGCATGAACGACGACACCAGCGAGTCATTCCTTTTGAGCTTGACGGTTCAGGTCAATGATCGGAATCACTTGGCTCGTGTCTATCGTGCCATTCGCCATGTACCCCAAGTGCGCCGTATCGTGCGTTCTAAAGGTGCGCAACATGCCAATCAGCAGGCGCAAGATGGTGATAACTCACGAACCCGCAACCGATCGTAGCGACTATTTAATACGAATGATTGGTAAGTGCAGCCTCACAGGCCTGGGCAAGTGACAACAAGCGTTCATCCTCGTTAGAAATAGCGGAAAGCATCAAACCAACGGGCGCCTGGCCTAGCTTATGACACGGCAGGCTGATTGAACAGCCATCTAGAAAATTAATCACGCTCGGGTTGCGCAAGACCAATAAATTGGTTTGAGCGTAAGCCTCTTCGCTGGCTATTAAGGGCGCCAACTCTGGTGGCACCACTGGCACTGTGGGCATGATTAGTGCATCAAATCCGCTGATTTTTTGGCTGACGCGACCAATCCAATCACGACGCTTAAGCAGCAATGACTGGTGCTCTGCAGCACTTATCTGCTGACCACGCCATATTCGGCTAGCTACCCTTGGGTCATAGAGCTCGCTTACCTTGGAAAGCCACCCTTGATGTAGGGCCCAAGACTCTACCGCCGTTAAGCCACCGGCGGAATTAATATCGGCCAACTGATCAAGCTCGGGCAGGTTTATGGCCTGGATGCGAGCACCGGCGTTGACCAATGTTTGGCAGGCAGCCTCATAAGTGCGCGCAACCGTGGCATCCATGCCCTCTAATACGAGCTGATTGGGTTGTGCAAACACACGACCTTTTAAGAATGCCGAGCCAAGTGGCGCTTTAAGCCGTTCAGCAGCACCCGACATCACAGCGTCAAGCCAGTAACAGCAATTAACAGAGCGCGCCAACGGCCCAATAGAGTCCAAGGATGTTGATAGCGGCAACGCGCCCTGCAACGAGACTCGATGTGCCGTCGGCTTGAATCCAGTTAGGCCGCAAAAAGCAGATGGAATGCGAACCGAGCCGCCTGTATCGGTTCCCACCGCGGCGATTGCCATACCGTCGCTCACCGCGACAGCAGACCCGCTTGACGAGCCGCCAGCGATACGAGCAGTTGCTCGATCCCATGGCGCTAGCGGTGTGCCGTAATGCGGGTTGATACCCAAACCAGAGTAAGCAAATTCTGTCATGTTGGTTGAACCCAAAATAACGGCGCCTGCTTGCCTCAAACGCTGCACGACGATCGCATCAGTGTGAGCGACGGGCGCCTTGGTAAGTGCCACAGAGCCTGCCCGGGTAGTGAAACCTTCAATATCAAATAAATCTTTAACGGCGATGGGTACACCATCAATCGGCGAAAGCGGCATCCCTTCAGACCAACGTTTGTCAGCCGCCGTGGCCGCTGATAGCGCCTGCTCACGATACACATGCGTAAAAACCACATCGCCTGCGACTTCGATCCGCTGGAGCATGATGGCTGTCAATTCACTGCTTTTTGCTTGACCTGTGTGTCGGGCGTGCGACCACTGTGCAAGTGTGAGATCGGTTTTCAAGGTGAGATAACAGGTTGGGGATGGCTAAAGTAAGAGTGACACCATACCAAAAAAACAAGTCACTCACTCACAATTGAGTCTCTTTCAAAAAGGCCGCGGTGCAGAGGGACAGAACCCAATCACTGCAACTAAGCCAAAACTGGCGCCGCAGGCAATAGCAATCGACCCGCTTGAATTTCTAAGGACCGTTCACAACGCGCAGCCAAATGTCCATCGTGCGTCACAAGCACCAAAGTGGTGCCGTTGTCACGGTGCAGTTGGAACATCAAATCAATGATACGACCGCCTGTCACCACGTCTAAACTTCCCGTGGGCTCATCGGCAAACAAAATTGCAGGACGGCTGATAAAGGCTCGTGCGATTGAAACGCGCTGTTGCTCCCCACCGGACAGTGTCGAGGGATAGTGATTGAATCGATGATCCAGCCCGACTTGTGCCAGTGCGGCTTTTGCCGGTTCAAGCGCCACATTACCAGCCAATTCTAGAGGCAACATGACATTTTCAAGGGCAGTTAAATTGGCCAAAAGTTGAAATGACTGGAACACAAAACCAACATGCGCAGCCCTAAACCGCGCGCGCCCGTCTTCACTTAGCGCTGATATATTTTTACCAAGTAAATGAACTGAACCTGTGCTGGGAACATCTAGGCCTGCCAACAGTCCAAGTAGTGTTGACTTACCAGACCCAGAGGCACCCGTGATCGATACAGACTCCCCCCGAGCCACACCAAAACTGATATCGTCTAGGATCGTCAGTTCACCGCCGGCATCGGATACACGCTTGGTCAAGCCAGCGACCTCGATTGCCAAGCTCATATTCGCTTGTTTCGTCTCATTCATCATGAAATCATTGTCTCACGAGTCACCCTCACCTCGATCAAATTTTCTACCACACTTTGGTGGCATTTTACAGAGCTTGGCACTTGTCAGCATGATAACGACCACTGTGCTAATAAGCCCTGCCTTGCAGGCTGCACAACCCGTCAACGCACCTGAAGCGTTAGGCACGATCGTGGTCCTGGGTGATAGCTTGTCATCAGAATATGGTATTCGAAGAAACCGCGGCTGGGTGCAGCTGTTACGTGAGCGGTTGGCCCAACACGAGCTAATCCCGCCGAAAATCATCAATGCCAGCATTAGCGGCGACACCACAAGTTCAGGCCTCACCCGTCTACCGGCGCTGTTGGCCAAACAACAACCCGACATTGTTATTGTTGAACTTGGGGGTAACGATGCCCTGCGCGGCTTGTCTTTAGACATGACTCGCCAAAACTTACTTGAAATGATTGAGCTTTCACAATCGATCGGTGCCACCGTCATCTTGGCTGGCATGCAGATCCCAGCCAATTATGGACCTGCTTACACCAAGCAATTTCGTGATTTATTTCCAGCGCTCGCCACCCAAACAGGTGCACGCTTAATACCATTCTTATTGGCGGGATTAGAAACAGACCGTGACTTATTCATCGCTGATGGCATACACCCTGCCGAACATGCCCAACCTTTGCTGTTGGAAAATGTATGGGCTGTTTTAGAACCTACGCTAACCGCGCACAAAGCAAAGGAATAAACTGAAGGTGTGCAATACGTAAAACACGACCGCGATCGCTGCTAGGAACTAAGTGGTGCTAGGCTGAATGGGTCGCCAACAGCCTTACCGCTTTGTTATCGAACGGGATCAGCAGTCAGTAATGACTGTGCGTCTGGCAGAATTTGCGTTTCATACAATAAACGCAATACTTGCAAGGCGCTACGCTCTTCAGCCAGCCCCCAGGCTTGGGCCAACTGTTGGCGAATTTGCTTAACCTGCTCAGCCGCCAAGCTTTCGCCTGCAGTCACGGCTTGAACATTTAGCAAGCTAAACCCCATTTGTGTATCAACACCGATCACTGACGGTACTTTGTCAGCGGCCAGTCGCATAACCGCACCAACCTCGGCTGGCAAAAGACTTCGAGAGTCACGACGTGAAATCACCTCGGCAGGACCAAATCCCTCTGGTGCCGATGTTTCGCTCGCAACTAACAATGCCGCCTGACCAGTTTCACGAGCCAAAGCCAGGGCACGCTCTTCGGTCAGCACTTCGCGAATGAGAGATGAAAGTTGCTCTAGCGATGGTTCGTAAGAGGGTCTTGCATTTTGCACCCGAAGCGCCACTATCAAACCTGATGAAATCTCAATGGGACCGGAGTTAAACCGATCGGCCAGCACATCAGGCGAAAAAGCGGTTTGCAACACACGCGGCTGATTCAAGATTTCTTCGATACCCTTAGACAATGGTTCATCGCGTTTGAAGAATTCATCTGAGAGCAATCCTTGACGTGACAGACCCTGTGCCGTTTGTAATGTCAAACCGAGCTGCTGAGCAATAGGCGCAAGTGCCTCTCGCTGTTCATAGACAGCGCTCGTTAATTCAGTGGCTAAATCAGCAAATCTAGACGCCGCCATTTGTTGTGTGATTGCAGCAACCAACTCCTCGCGTACGTCCTCTAGGGGTTTGGTGGTAGGCGCCTGAATATCAGTTACTTTAAGAACGTGGAAACCAAATGGACTTTCGACGGCTCCAGAGATTCGGTCTCTGGACAACTCAAACACCGCCGCTTCGACCTCAGGCACCAGTGTGTCTTTTACAATCCAACCCAAATCACCGCCCTGGGCCGCCGAACCCGGATCCTGCGATTGCTCACGTGCCAAGGCTTCAAATAGCGAGGGGTCTGCTGTGATTTGCTGGGCCAGCGATTGGGCTTGGGCTTGAGCTGCTGCCTTAACTTCAGTATCTGCACTGGCAGGAACTTCTAGCAAAATGTGACTCACACGGCGACGCTCAGGCTGTCCGTACCGGCCTTGGTTTTGTTGATAAAACGATTCGATTTCAGTTTCAGGCACAGTAATACCAGTCGAGGCTGCCGCTTCGTCGATCACGATGTACTGAACATCAACACTCTCTGGTTGGCGCAGACGTGTCACATTTTCGCCATACCATTTTTCGATATCTGCATCAGAAATCGTGACATCTGTCTTGTACGCACTGGCATCAAAGCGCCGAATCGAAACTGTTCGCTGCTCAGTCAAACCATCGACTACCTGATTCAGCACGGTTTGCGGTGGTTGAGCTGTGGCGCTGACAGGCCCAAGCACCTGAGCCATGATCAAGTCGCGACGCAAACCCATTTCAAAGTCTGCGGGTGTCATGCCCTGCCCAGCCAAAATTTGCCGGTAAAGTTGAGGCGAAAACACACCATTGTCTTGAACAGCGGGAATGTTTGCGATCGCATCTCGCAAAGCTTCATCAGACACGGTGTATCGGCCCGAAATAGCGGCAGTCGCGATCACACGCTGATCAATAATTTCATTAAGCACGCGCTCACGAAACGCTGGCGTTTCTAGCGCTTGAGCATCAAAGCTCGCGCCAAGCACAGATCGCATTTGCTCAAGTTGGGCCCGTCTGGCAGCATTAAACTCAGGCTCAGTGATCGCCACACCGTTAACTCGCGCAAGCTCTTTGTCACGCGTCATAAAGCCGGTGTAGCCTTCGATGCCAAAAAATGCGAATGCCGGCACCACGAGCACCAATAAAACGAGCATCATAATGCGGCGTTGACTACGGATGAAATCAAACATAAATTTGGCTCATAACCCAAGGGTAAACGTCGCTGAGTGTACCATTGCAGGTGACAGCATCGGCTTCAACCCACGACCGACGCGCTGCCCCTGGAGATTTTAAATTGTTTAGTTACCGACACGGCTTTCACGCGGGCAACCATGCCGACATTCTGAAACACATGCTTTTTTTAGAGGTTATTGCACATTTCCAGCAAAAAGACGCTGGTTTTTGGTTAGTCGATACCCACGCAGGCGCCGGACTTTATGACCTGAGTGGCGTTTGGGCAAACAAACGGGCCGAATACCAAGATGGTATCGCCCGGCTTTGGCAATTGACCGATGTGCCACCCATGGTGCAACGCTACAAAGACGCCGTCGCCAAACTCAACCCGAATAACGCTTTGACGCTCTACCCCGGATCACCGTGGCTAGCGCTGCAAGGCCTGCGCCCACAAGACAAAGTCAAGCTGTATGAACACCTTAGTGCAGAATTTGACGTTTTGCGTAAAAATCTGTCCCAATACCCTGGATTGCCGCCCAGATCTGTGACTGCCGAACAACACGATGGTTACGCCGGCTTGAAATCAATTTTGCCACCCGCCTCCAAACGCGCCGTAACGCTAATCGATCCGTCGTACGAGGACAAACGCGACTATCGGTTCGTTGCCGAAGCCATGACACAGGCCATTCAGCGTTTCCCAACCGGATGTTATCTGATTTGGTACCCACGGGTTAATCGCCGTGAGGTTGAGCAATTGGTACGCCAACTCAAGCGCCTGAAGTCCCTTCAACCGTTAACCTGGCTGGACGTCAACCTGACAGTTTGCAAAGCGCCACCCGATGGTCATGGCCTTTTCGGCTCAGGCATGTTTATTGTTAACCCACCGTTTCGTCTAGGCCAGCAAATCAGGGAAACTTTACCGTGGTTAACTCCCGTTTTGGCGCAAGACGCAACCGCTCGGTGGGAACTTGAAGCAGGCACCAGCCCAGCCTAAAACCGTTCTTGAGCACCCAAATAACGCCACTGTCCGACGCCAAGCTCGGCCAACCTGACTTGGCCAATTCGAACGCGCTTTAAGCCAACGACAGTCAACCCCAGCATTTCGCACATGCGTCGAATCTGTCGTTTTTTGCCTTCCCGCAAAATAAAGCTTAACTGGTCTTCATTTTGCCACTCAACCTTGGCTGGTTTAAGTGCTTGGCCATCAAGCGATAGACCGTGACGCAGCTGCTGCAAGCCTGCGTTTGAAAGCCGCCCTTGAACGCGCACCAAGTATTCTTTGTCTATTTCGCTGTCTTGCCCGATCAGCTGACGCGCCACCCGGCCGTCTTGGGTCAACACCAAAAGACCTGTCGAATCGATATCGAGCCGACCCGCAACGGCCAGACCACGCAGATCGCTTGATCGAAACCGCCGGCCAGACCGATCAAAACGTGACTGTGTGTCTGCTTTAACCAATGCCACAGCGGGCAAATAGCCCATTTCGGCTTGCGCCGAAACGATACCGATCGGCTTGTGAATCAGGATAGTGACCGATGACTGTTGCTGACGCTGGGCCTGCCTATTCAAGACAATTTTTTGATGTGGCAAAACCTTGTCACCAACACCCACTGGCAGGCCGTCGACGGTGACTTGACCGGCCGCCAAAAAGGCGTCCGCTTCCCGACGAGAGCAAAGCCCTTGTTCGGCCATTAATTTTGATATGCGCACTTTTTCCATAGGTTTGCGATAATAGCGCCTTATGACTCATTCGACACCATACTTAAACGCATTGGCTTGGCGCCAGCAACCTCATGCTCGGCTATCAACGACACAAAAGCAATGGCTAACTGGGAGTGGTGCACTAACAGACGGCTTGCGCTCGCTGGGTCATTTAAAGTTGGTTGTTCTTGGCGAACGATCACAAAAACCCGCGATTGATGAGGCTTTGTGCTTACAACTGCCACCCAACCAAACTGCTTGGATACGTGAGGTTGTGATATCCGTTGACGGCATACCTTGTGTAGTTGCGCGCAGCGTGACCGACAAACAATCTTCGACTGGTGTGTGGCGAGGCATCCGGCAATTGGGCACCCGGCCACTGGCTGACATGCTTTATGACAATGCCCGGGTGCAACGCAGCCGCTTTGGTTTCACCAACGTTCGTCGAACGCAGGGCCTCTCGCAAGCGCTGTCAAATTGGCACAACACCGATCAGTGTCGCCAGTACAAGCCAGCACTATTGGCCAGGCGTTCACTTTTTATTTGTCAAGCCAAGAGACTTTTGGTGTCAGAATGCTTTCTACCTTCATTTTGGAAGCTGATCGAAAAGCGAAAACAACCATGACCACTGAAGCACATGATCGCGCTCAACACAACGCTCGGGTTTTGACAACGGCCCAAGCACTAGGCGGTGCAGCTCCAGTCATTATTATCTCTCTTGGCGGCTTGGTGGGTCAGCAACTGGCTCACAATCCTGCCATGGCCACATTACCCATTAGTATTTTTTATTTAGGCCTGGCCATTGGCACCCTGCCAGCTGCTTGGCTGATGAAACGCTTTGGTCGTCGAGCCAGCTATTTGTTCGGCGCCATACTTGCTGCCATCGGTGGCTTGGTTTCCGCTGCTGGCATTTACCAACAGATGTTTATCCTTTTTTGTATCGGAACCATGATCGCGGGCTTTTACGCCTCGTACGTACAAAGCTATCGCTTTGCCGTTGTTGACGGCGCACCTGAAGACATGAAGCCACGCCTTATTTCACTGGTGATGTTTGGTGGGCTTTTTGCGGCCGTCATTGGACCTCAAACTGTCATTTGGACCCGTGACTTATTTCCTTTAGCGCCATTTTCAGGCGCCTTTGTCTCTCAAGGTTTGCTGGGCTTACTGGTTATTCCTGTCGTTTGGCGCTTACGAAGTGCACAGACCGTTTTAGAAGGATCACCGGTAGTGGCTGCCAGCAATGCGCCACTTAGGACGTTAAAGGAGATTGCTGCGCAACCCAAATTTATTGTGGCGGTGACAACAGGTGTGGTTTCCTACGCCTTAATGAGTTTTATCATGACAGCGGCACCCATTGCCATGGTCGGTTGCGGCTTCACCGTTGGCGAAGCCGCACTCGGCATTCAATGGCATGTGCTGGCGATGTTTGGACCGAGTTTTTTTACGGGTCGATTGATTCAACGTTTTGGTGTCACAGCCGTCACGGTTACTGGATTGTTGCTTTTGGCCTCGGCAGGCGCTGTTGGACTCTCTGGTCTCGCCTTAAGCCACTTCTGGCTGGCTTTGATTCTTCTCGGTGTGGGTTGGAATTTTGGGTTTATTGGGGCTACCACGATGGTCACGGCGTGCCATCGGCCAGAAGAGAAAAATCGCGTTCAAGCCTTGAACGATTTCTTGGTTTTTGGCTCGGTAGCAATTTCCTCTTTTTCTTCTGGCAAGCTGTTGTCTGTTGCCGGCTGGGAAGTCCTCAATTGGCTGATTTTCCCCTGTGTACTTGGCGTGTTCTCATTGATGATTTGGCAGCGCCTTCAGAACTCACAAACGCCGGAAGCAGCTTAAAAACCGACAGCTTGTCCATCGCGACGGCTGTCGCTTGCTGCCACATAGCCATCCTCTAAATCTTCAGACAGGCGCCAAATAAACTGCCCTGATCCGAAGTCCATGTAAGGGTCTTCAATGGACTTTAAA
>CAWUWI010000033.1:0-25155 GCA_963926245.1 uncultured Burkholderiaceae bacterium
CACGAGCTACACCAACCAGATGGTCAGTGCGAGAGTTAAGGTCTTGTTCTAGGTCAGAGCTGTTCCGCTGCGGTTAAAGAGATGGACTTAGCTTAAACCCGGACAAATTCTGTCTTGACGACAGGGTCCACCTTACAGCTCTTCTCAGGGATACTCCAGCTTCTCTACAGCTTCAAAGATGCTGCCCATGCTGCTACCACCAGAATACAATCCAAAGGTGATGGTTTGCTTTTCATGACCAACAAGATCGGCAACCACAGACTCAGGCACTCCGGCTTGCTCAAGCTGAGTTACGACACACTTCCGGATGCTATGGAATACCTGCCTGCTAGAGAACCCTAGTGCCTGCTTAAGACTGCTGAACCGTTTGCCCACAGCGTTAGACCTATCACCATACTTGGAGATAGTGAGACCTGATACCAGATAGCCATCGCTGGAACCTGCTACAGCGTCTGTGACAGCTTGTGTGAGCCTAGTAGCTACTGGGACTACCCTCACGCCTTTGGATGTCTTAGAACGCTGGATGTCTAAGCAGAGAACACCATTAATCGACCTAACTTGCTCTGCCTTGAGTGAACATACCTCTTCAATCCTCATTCCGGTATATCTAGCTACATTGACTAGTAATCGTAGCTGGTGAT
Organism: uncultured Burkholderiaceae bacterium; assembly: GCA_963926245.1. GTDB lineage: Bacteria > Pseudomonadota > Gammaproteobacteria > Burkholderiales > Burkholderiaceae_B > Algicoccus. The sequence goes on from CAWUWI010000033.1 coordinate 642, forward strand.
CCTCAGAGGGTATGGCTTGATAGATATGACTTACCTCCTGCGGTAACAGTGGTAACCACCCTTTGCTGCCCTTAGGCTTAGGCTCGCTTGGGATGGCTCTAAAGAACGGATCAGGCTTGTCTGGATCCAGTACACCTCTAGCGTCTAAGTACTTGAAAAAGTGATTGACAGCAAAACCAGCTATCTGCTTCACCGTAGACACTGCTCTCCCCTTAGCGATCATGTTAGCGAAGTATGCCCTCACGGCGGGTCTAGAGACCTCTTGTACCGTCTTAAAATGCTTAATAAATGCTTGGACCTCAGACCTATAGGCATCCCTAATCCTTGGTGAGTGATTGGCTAACGATGCTGACCAACCATCGAAGTAGGCGGCTAGCAGGGTGACAGCTCCTGTGGATATGTCGTAGAGCTCCTTGGCCTTGGGATAGCTATGCTTATCTTCCAGTTGATCTGCTAGTGACCATAGGAAGGAGTCAAAGCTTTCTTTGGATGTTGAGGATGTCTCAGCTGCTAGGAGCCTCTGCAGGCTCAGGGCTTCACTGGTATCACGATCTAGTAGAGCATCCCCACTATGGGCTAGGGCTGCCTTGGCAAGCTTGATCTGTAGCTTCCACTTGGTTATGTACTGTTGGGCTTCTAGGGCGGCTTTAGGCTTCGTAGAGGCTAGTAGCTTCTTCTGGAATGTTGAGCGACCTAGGATAACTCTCAGCGGCTTAGGGACTGCTATAGATGCGTACAGAGCTCCTGATTTGGCTATAACATTTGAGACCATGATTACCTCACCCCATCGCTGTTTTGATCATGGATTATATCTTGATTTTGTGTCCTATTTTGTGACCTAAGATTCTGGAATTAGCTAGACAGGCCTTGGCTCATAAGGAGATTGACTGGTGGCGCTCCTTCTTTGGTAAAAACCGCGCGGATTTCGGCACCACCCAACAAAAAAGTCCCAAATTCTTCCGGGAAAACATCGTTGGGGTGAATGGCTTACCATGGCTAACTGGCTATTTCTGCTTCTTCATTGGGCGCAGGTGGAATTTAACGAAATTTCATTTCTGTCATTTTTTGAATTTCGTCGTAATCATAAAAAAATACGCGTCCAAATCTCGTGACACCAAAGTTTTTACAGAGCATGTCGCCAGGAAAGATATTGGCAGCAGCCAGTTCTCCGATGGAATCGCCATACTCTTTGATTGCACGGTGGCACTGTGCTTTTGGCGCATCGCCAAGGTAAATGTTAAGAGGCTTCATACGACGCTTAATGTAGGCGTACTTTAAGATCAGGTGGTCGTATGATCCAGTAGCAAGCACTGCGTTTCATGAGGCTGTCGTTGAAACAATGGCTCTGTGCGATTTAAACACTCGCGCACTCTCATGTCGTAATACTCGATACGCTCTTTTAAGAGTTGCTAAATGCCGTACCAATCGCCTGACTAAAACAACGACTTGGCCTACTAGGCGCCGTAACGAAACAACGCATAGTGTCGATCAAATCCCTGCAAAATCAAGCTGGCCAGGCTCAAAGGGTCCAGTCGGCTCTGTTTTGGTTCGATCTTTACAGTATCAGCGCTTTGCATGGTTACCCAAACTTAAGAATGCGTTGGCGTTTGCTAAACGGGCGATTATGATGACCAAAATCTTAAGACATAACGGCTGGAGTGACGAGACCACATGAACCCTTTAGAACACGAATTGACATATCCTTTGGCTGATCGATTGCCCGAACCCGGAAAAAGCATCGAAGTTGCCCCTGGCGTGCACTGGCTGCGTATGCCATTGCCTTTCGCCTTGGATCACATTAACTTGTGGCTACTCAAAGACGAAATTGATGGCCAAGAAGGCTGGACTATCGTCGATTGTGGGGTCGCACGCGATGAGGTAAAGGAACTGTGGGAGTCAGTCTTTAACCACGTACTCCAAGGCTTACCCGTCTTACGCGTGGTGGTGACCCACATGCATCCTGACCACATCGGTCTGGCGCATTGGCTCTGCCAACGCTGGAATGTCCATCTTTACATCAGCATGACCGATTACATGACCGCAAAATTGTGGTCCTCCGCGGGCAAAGGCAGTGCAGCGGGCGGTGAAAGCGCTGTACAACATTTCCAAAGTCATGGCATGCAAGAAGCCGAGTCGTTGGAAAAAATTCGTGCCCGCCATGGTTACTACGTGAACTTGGTGCCTGAAGTACCCGATCAATTTGTGCGTCTTCGTGGTGGCGAGTCCATTCGCATCAATGGCGTTGATTGGCAGCTGATTGCCGGCTTTGGTCATGCACCTGAGCACCTTTCACTGTACTGTGAAGACAAAAAAGTGTTGATTTCTGGTGACATGGTGTTGCCACGGATTTCAACCAATATCAGCGTGTTTAACCATGAGCCGCTTGGCAATCCATTGCCAGCCTACCTAGATTCCCTAGATGCTTACCAGCCCCTGCCTACTGATACGCTGGTGCTGCCATCTCACGGCAAACCTTTCAAGGGCTTGCATGAGCGTATTGCGCAACAACACGCTCACCACAAGGAGCGTCTTGATGAAGTGCTTGAGGCCTGTGACACTCCAAAAAGCGCCATGGATATTGTGCCCATTATGTTCAAACGTACACTAGACTTGCATCAAATGACGTTTGCCATGGGTGAGGCTTTAGCACACCTTCACGCCCTCTACTTCGAGGGTAAATTACGCCGTCACGTACAGGCCGATGGCGTGGTTCGATTCGAGTTGACACGGCCAAAATAGTGAACAACGCTATCACTGATAGATACTTAGATTCAAGTAAGAAATGCAGCACGTTTTAAAGACTGGGGATGATGGTTTGCTTGTGGCCCGCTCCGATGTTGTCTTTCAAGAGGTCAATGAAGCGTATTTAACCCAGACTGGTTCGTGTTGCGGGAGCATATCTCTCAACAGCCCGAAAGGTAGAGCAGGTTTGCGAATAAGAGAATGGACTCGCGACAATTGCAAAACGACACACGATCGGGAAGTCAATGCCGCACTGAACATTCTTGCGACGGGGCATCGTCGTCTAACAGTAGGAACCCCTGCCCGATAGGGCAGGGGTTATGTCAACGACAAAACCACCGAGCTTGAGCATGAGTCCCAACAGCAACATCGACACCATCATCACCGACACTCGCCGCTGGCTAGAGCGAGCCGTCATCGGCTTAAACCTGTGCCCATTTGCGCGGGCAGTTTATGTCAAAAACCAAGTACGCATCGTGGTCAGCCGCGCCCGACACATCGATGCTTTTTTGGATGATCTCGACCGTGAGTTGGCTCACTTACATGCCGTGAGCGCCGAAGAAACCGACACCACGCTGCTCATGCACCCCGTGTTGTTTCCCGACTTCATGGTCTTTAATGACTTCCAAGGCGTAGTCGATAAGGTCTTGCAAGAGCACTCCCTTGAAGGTGTGATTCAGGTGGCTCACTTCCACCCCGACTTTGTGTTCGACGGTGAGCCCGAAGGCGACATGAGCCACTTCACCAACCGCGCACCATATCCCATCCTCCACCTGCTGCGTGAAGATAGCGTGGCGCGCGCCGTACACAGCCCGGGAGGAGACGCCGACGCCATCGTCGAGCGCAATATCCGCACACTGCGCGACCTTGGTCCCGAGGGCTGGAAGCGTTTACTGGGTTGACACTGAGACTTCAGTTATCGTAGGCCGATTGGGGTTTTTAGCCGCGCTTATTGTTGTTGCGCAAAAGTGCCATGTTGATCGACGACTTGTACCGACCCAGTAGTTGGGCAATCTCGAGAGGCAAACGTGCTGCTTTCTTGATCGCTTAAATCTGATAATGTTCAGTTAGGCTAAGTTTTTATTGCTCACAAGGTTGTTTTAACTTGGCGGCCTAAAAATCTGTTGTTCTCGAACATACTCAACCAAGCCGCCTGATTGATCAAAGTTGCACTTCGTCGTTTTACATACGAAGCCTTTTACGGCTCTTTTACTTAAAACTTAGAGACAACGGCTGTCTTCTCATTTGACTAGGTCCAGATTACACATGACACACAGTAAAAAAACCCAACTGCTGCATATCGGTAGCGCACCATTTGACGCGCAATCGCAGACGGCTGGTGTTAGCTTGCCGTCTGTTCGCACCAGTACGGTTCGTTTTAAAAATCTAGATGCGCTTGAACAAGCCCAACAGCGACGGGCCAGCGGCAAACGGGTGGTAACTTACGGTATTTCAGGGCTCCAAACACATCGAGCTTTGGAAGAAGTATTCATGATGCTTGAGGATGGCAGCTATTGCGTTCTGAATCCCTCTGGCTTGGCATCCATCCATTTGGTCTTCATGAGCGTGTTGCGCTCTGGCGATCATGTGCTCGTTTCAGACAACGTTTATGGCCCAGTTCGGACCATGAACGAAACTTTATTAAAACGCCTGAATATCAACCTGACTTTCTTCTCTCCCTCGCAAGATGATATTGCTTCGCTCGTGCGCCCCAACACCAAAATGATTTACGTCGAGTCTCCAGGCTCTTTGCTCATGGAAATGCTCGACATGCGAGCGCTATCAGCCATAGCACGTGCGCATGACTTGGTGCTAGCTACCGACAACACGTGGGGCTCCCATGTCTATCAACCTTTAACACTCGGCGCGGACATCTCATTAGTAGCGGGCACCAAGTACATTGGTGGTCACTCAGACTTGTTGCTCGGTGCCGTGATCACCAACCGAGAGGACTTGGCCCAAGCCCTCCATCAAACGCAATACGCCATTGGTAACGCCGTTAGTGCTGATGATGTGTGGTTGGCATTGCGAGGGGTTAAAACTTTAGCGGTTAGGTTAAAGCAACACACTGAAAATGCTTTGGCAGTTTGTGCTTATTTAGACCAACACCCCAAAGTCAGCCGTCTTTACTTTCCACCATGGCATCAAGATCCCGGTCATGCCCTTTGGCAACGCGACTGCAGCGGTGGTAATGGTTTATTAAGCCTGAGCTTAAATGCCCCAACCAATGACGCCAAAATATTTGTTAATCAATTGAAACTTTTTGGTATTGGGTTTTCTTGGGGTGGCTATGAGAGCTTGGTGCAATGGGTTTCACCCGGCACTTTGAGTAGCCATCGTTATTGGACGGAGGGTGATCGGGCCGTAGTGCGCCTTCACATTGGGCTTGAGTCAGTCGATGATCTTATTGCGGATTTGGATCAGGCATTTGAAGCGATGCCTGATAGCCGCTAAAAAGAGGGGCCGACAAGGCCCCCTTTTTTTAACGACTTTGATTGACCAAGTCATTGGCCACATCAATCATTTGTTGATAGCCACCCGCCTCTGTTGGAGAAGTTAAAAAACGTCCATCGACCGCTAGGGAGGGTGTGCCTTGAATGGCGTAACCTTTAGCCAATTGGTCGGCGCGCTGAACTTTTGACTTCACGCCAAACGAATCCATCGCTGCTGCGAATTTCGCTTTGTCCACGCCTTGGCCTGCGACCCATGCCACTATGGCATCTTTGGTAAAGATACGCTTTTTCTCTTGGTGTATGGCGTTAAAAACCTTGGGGTTAAGATCCGCGCGTCCAACGGCTTCAAGGGCATAGTAAAGCTCTTGCAAAGGCTTCATGGCGGCGTTGAACGCAACCGGTACCGCGTAGAGCACCACATCTGAAGGCAAGGTTTTTTTCCAATCAGCAATCATAGGCTCAACCACAGCGCAATGGGGGCAGCTGTAAGAGAAAAACTCCAAAACCTCAACCTTGCCAGGTTCGGTGGCCTGTGGTGGATTGACATTGACATATTTGTTAGCTGATTGAGCAAAAGCCGCACCTGACAGACTCAGCGCACCGACTAAAAATACTTTGATTAAAGACTGAAACATATTAGGCACCTATTGTGAGAATCGTTAAAAACACTATTGACCGTTATTGGCGAATGACGTTCGCGGTTATTTTTTCCTGGGCCAAACGAGCCCGTGCTTTGTTCATGTCATCGAGCCGCTCATAAGGACCCACTCGCACACGATTAACTTGCAATCCATTGACTTCAGCGCGTTGAGTTTGTGCTGGTAAACCCAACAAAATCATTTGCGCACGCACTGACTCCGCGTCCTCTAGAACACTGAACGCGCCAACCTGTAAGAAATAAGTTTTATTATCACTCGGTGGCGCTACGGCAGTCGCTGAAGCCAACGGTGCTTTAGGTGCCGGCGGTGGTGGCAATGGCGGTGCTGTTTTGGGGGTAGCCGGTAAAGTCGCGATTAGCTCCCCGAGCTGATCTTGTTGCACGGGCTTACTGGCTGTTGACGGCACAAGGCCGGCATTGGGGTCGGGTGACTGCTTCGGATCCATGGGCGAATCAGCGGCAGATCGACTGGCCTTGTCCACAAATGGCATGGGCGAGTTCATCACAAAATAAGCGACCGCAGCGGCTGCTGACAAGCCAATCAGCAATCCTGCCATCACGCCGTAAAAAGTGCTACCTGTTGAGGTCCTCTTTTGTTTTGCCATGGCGTATGTTACATCCGTTCAGGCGCTGAAACGCCAAGCAAGCTCAGACCGTTGGCCAATACTTGACGGGTTGCATCAGCCAAACGAAGGCGGGCTGCTTTGAGCGCTTGATCGTCAACCAAAACGCGTTCGGCGTTGTACCAAGCATGAAAGTCTGACGCACAATCTCGTAACCAAAATGCCAACAAGTGCGGTGATAGCTCGCGTGCGCACTGATGGATGATGGCTGGTAACTCAGCCAAACGACGTAGCAGTCGCTGCTCGGTTGGTGCAGTCAGACAAATCGCATCAGCGACCCGCAACTGTGACTCTGGCATTGCCCCTTGCACGAGCATGGAGCAGATTCGTGCATGAGCGTATTGCACGTAATAAACTGGATTTTCCTCACTTTGTGAACGAGCCAGATCAACATCAAAGACGAACTCTGTGTCTGCGCGTCGCTGTATTAAGAAAAACCGAACGGCATCTCGTCCGACCCAGTCAATTAAGTCGCGCATGGTCACGTAGCTGCCCGCACGCTTTGAAAGTTTGACTTCTTTGCCATCACGCACAACTTTAACCATTTTGTGCAATATATATGACGGGTAATCCTTGGGTATGCCTAAGTTCAAAGCCTGCAGGCCAGCCCTAACGCGAGCAACTGTACCGTGATGATCACTACCTTGAATATTGATCGCTTGACGATATCCACGCTGCCATTTGTTGACGTGATAAGCAACATCGGGCACAAAATATGTGTACCCACCGTCTTGCTTACGCATGACACGGTCTTTGTCATCACCCGTACCCAGCGCCGTTGTTCTCAACCAAAGTGCCCCTTCATGCTCATAAGTGTGACCGCTGTCGTTGAGTTGTTGAACGGTGTTTTTAACTTGGCCAGAGCTGTAGAGTGAGCTTTCAAGAAAATACTGATCAAAAGACAATCCAAACGCCTGCAAATCTAGGTCCTGCTCGCGCCGCAGATAAGCCACAGCAAATTGGCGAATAGCGTCTAAATCTGCGACATCTCCTGTGCCGGTAATCGCTTGACCGTCGCTCGCTTGGACAGTAAGCCCGCCAAGATAGTCGCGGGCGATGTCAAGGACGTAGTCGCCTCGATAGCCGTCTTTTGGATACTCATCGCTTTCAGGCGCAATGCCATTTGCGCGGGCCTGCACACTAATGGCCAAGTTATCAATTTGATTGCCTGCGTCGTTGTAATAAAACTCCCGACTAACCGCATAACCATCGGCGGCAAACAGACGACAAAGGGCCTCACCTAGCGCTGCTTGACGGGCGTGGCCCACATGCAGGGGGCCCGTTGGGTTGGCTGAAACAAATTCGACCAGAACTTTGGTTTTGGTGATCGGTTGTGACCCAAATTGGCCACCTAGGTTAGCGACTTGATCAAGTACAGCAATCAGCGCTGTTTGCGAGAGCCGAAAATTAATAAACCCCGGTCCTGCTACTTCGGCCGATTCAATTAATTTTTTCGCTTGTGAATCAGCCATCACATGGTCAATAATTAATTGAGCCAGCTCTCTTGGCGCACGCGCCATGGGTTTGGCGAGTTGCATGGCCAGATTACTGGCAATATCGCCATGAACCGCCACTTTCGGGCGCTCAAGGGTCAACGCAGGTTCAACCTCAGGGGCTAAGACTTGCGCGGCTTGCTTTAACGCGGCTAATAACTGACTAGATTGCTCGAGGAGCATGAGGCCTGCCAAGAAAAATAAAAGAAAATAATGATAGCCTGTTTCTATTTGGTACTGCTCATAAAGAAAAATAGAAGTGGCGTTGTTAACACTGCCGGAGAAATAAAATGCTTGTAACCTTTACCAGTAATGTTGATGCCGATGTACTTATGATGGGAGACCATGCCGAACTCGTGTTACGAATCGCTGGCAAAGATATCACCCAGGGCGTTCCTGAGCGCGGTGTGTTCACTTACGAACAGCTCGACGAGACTATCAGTCGCTTGGAGGCCGCAGCCGCTGCAGAGCCGCCGCCGCCGGAGGTAGCCGTAGACGACGATTATCGCGACGATCTCGAAAAATCAAAAGTGGCAGTCGTTCTGCTAGCGCAGCGGATTTACCCCTTACTCGCCATGCTTAAAAAAGCCCGAGATGCAAAAACCAGCGTCATGTGGGAAACCAGTTCAGGGTGGTAAAACACTAACTGAAGGTTTTGGGCGTGATCCAATGTTGTTGTGGTCTTTTAGACCGTCTCTGGTTGTGCTAACCGCAACCAGAGACGGAATACATCAACCTATCAAATGTCTATATTTGCCGCTTGAAGGGCGTGCGTTTCGATAAACTCACGTCTTGGCTCGACGTGGTCACCCATCAACGTCGTAAAAATCGCATCCGCGCCAATCGCATCTTCGATCTGAACCCTAAGCAGGCGGCGTACTGCTGGATTCATGGTGGTTTCCCAAAGCTGAGCTGGATTCATTTCACCCAAGCCTTTGTAGCGCTGCTTGCTTACGCCTCTTTCTGCTTCGCTGCGCAACCATGTCATCACATCGCCAAAGTCTTTAACGGCCGCTTCTTTTCGCTTTTCGCCTTCCCCGCGTGCGATGACAGCGCCTGGACCGATCAAGCCTTTAAAGGTTTCGCTACTTTTACGCAGAACCTCATAATCCGAACCATTGGCAAAGTCTTCATCAAAATGGCTGGCACGCATGTTGCCGTGATGTTTACGCAAAACAACCAAACGACGTTTTTCCGTCTCTTCGTTGTACTCCGCCTTGACCTCAACGCTACCAGGAAGCATTAGATCGTCAAGTTTTTCAAACAATGCGCGTGCACTGGCTTGCGCGGCATCCTCTGATGAAAGATTTAACGCAATACCTTGAACAAAGGCGTGAAGTGCGCCATGATCTTTAAATCGCGTTAATCGACTCACCACCGCCTCAGCCAACGCAAATTGACGAGCCAACTCACTGATTGCGTCTGTTTGAATGGGGGCTGCATTTTCTCGTGGTATGAGTACGGCATCTTTAAGAGCTAAGCCAAGCATGAACTGTGTTTCTTCATGTTCATCTTTCAAATAACGCTCTTCTTTGCCGGCCTTGACTTTATAAAGTGGTGGTTGCGCAATGTAGATGTGGCCGTGTTCAACCAACAATGGCATTTGGCGGTACAACAACGTAAGCAACAACGTTCGAATGTGTGCGCCATCGACGTCAGCATCAGTCATGATAATGATGCGGTGATAGCGCAGTTTTTCTAAGTTGAAATCGGGGCCAATGCTGGTACCAAGCGCCGTGATGAGTGTGGCAATTTGTTCGCTTGCAACCAGCCGATCGAATCGAGCCTTTTCAACGTTAAGCACTTTACCGCGTAACGGAAGAATAGCCTGAAACTTACGGTCACGACCTTGTTTGGCTGAACCACCAGCCGAGTCACCCTCGACAATGTACAGCTCACACAACGCAGGGTCTTTTTCTTGGCAATCCGCAAGTTTGCCAGGCAAACCCGCTCCCTCCAAAATGCTCTTACGGCGGGTCAATTCCCGCGCGCGTCGAGCTGCTTCACGGGCCCTTGCTGCCTCGACAACTTTGCCACAAACGGCTTTGGCATCAACGGGGTTTTCTAATAACCATGTCTCAAGCGAGCGGGCAACCGCGTCTTCTACTGCTGGCCGTACTTCACTAGAAACCAACTTATCTTTTGTTTGGCTACTGAATTTTGGCTCAGGTACCTTGACTGACAACACGCAAGACAATCCTTCGCGCATATCGTCACCGGTGGTTTCGACTTTTGCTTTCTTACCAATTTCGTTATCAGCGATGTACTTATTGATTACTCGGGTCATCGCTGCGCGCAGACCTGTCAAGTGTGTACCACCATCACGTTGAGGAATATTGTTGGTAAAGCACAGCACTTGTTCGCTATAGCCATCGTTCCATTGCATTGCGATTTCCACGCCCACACTTGTACCACCCGCATCGGAGTCGGTAGCAACAGCAAACGGGTTAGGATGCAATGAAGTCTTGGTGCGATTGATGTATTCGACAAAACCTTTGACACCACCGGCAAACGCGAAGTTTTCTTCTTTGCCATCACGCTGGTCAATCAATCTGATCTTAACGCCGTTGTTAAGAAAGGATAGTTCGCGTAACCGCTTCGACAAAATATCGTAGTGGTACTCGACGTTTGAAAAAATATTTGTGTCTGCGAGAAAGTGCACTTCCGTGCCACGGCGTTCTGTCTTACCAGTAACACTCAAAGGCGATATACGCTCGCCATGGCGAAACTCCATTTGATGGACTTCACCGTTGCGACGAATCGTCAACTTTAACCAACTGGACAAAGCGTTTACACATGACACGCCAACACCGTGCAATCCGCCAGATACCTTGTACGAATTTTGGTCAAATTTACCACCCGCATGAAGTTCCGTCAGAACGATTTCTGCAGCACTTCGTTCGAATTCGTCGTCTTTATGGATATCGGTTGGTATACCGCGGCCATTATCTGTGACAGAAATCGAGTTGTCTGCGTGAATGGTGACTACGATATCATCACAGTAACCAGCCAATGCCTCATCAATGGCGTTATCGACAACCTCAAACACCATGTGGTGTAAACCAGTACCGTCCGAGGTGTCACCAATGTACATGCCTGGACGCTTACGTACTGCCTCCAAACCTTTAAGCATCCTAATAGAGTCGGCGCCGTAATTGCCTTGGTCGGGCTGTGTCATAGACTTTCCTTCGTTTGGTGTTGCTTGGTTTTCCGACATTTTTAAATCCGCATTGGCATAACGACGTACTGAAATGAATTATCGTCAGGCAAAGTCAACAAAGCAGAAGCATTGGCATCTGGCATAACTGACCAACGCACGGTTTCTTCTTTTAGGCTCGATAGGAAATCAAGCAAATAACTGACATTAAAACCAACATCAAGTGCTTCAGCGTTGTAGTCAATATCAATTTCTTCTAGCGCTTCTTCTTGTTCGGCGTTTGTTGACGAAGCAATCAACGCGTTTGCACCGATTTGAAATCGCACACTTCTGAGTTTATCTGTCGTTAAGATTGCTGCGCGCTGCAAGCTGCCAAGCAACGCCTCACGGCTAACATCAAAGTGACGTGTGTAATTGGTTGGTATGACACGCTTGTAGTCAGGAAACTTTCCTTCTACAAGTTTTGAGATCAGTTCTACCTCTCCGAAGCAGAAACGGATCTGTCCCGTACCGACTTCAATGGTGACCGGTTCATCAACATCTGAAAGCAATCTTTGCATCTCAAGCACTGTTTTGCGAGGCACAATCACCTCGGTGGTTTCTTTATCTGTATCAACAGCGATGTGGCAGTGCGCCAACCGGTGGCCATCTGTGGCGACCGCTCGTAAAGTACCTGGTTCAAAAACCAATAACGTTCCGTTTAAGTAGTAGCGAATGTCTTGCTGGGCCATCGCAAAGTGAGTCATGGCAAACAAATGCTTCAGTGCCTTTTGAGACATGGTGACAGACACTGTCACAGACTCAGGCTCAGAAAGCGTCGGGAAATCACTTGCAGCCAATGTCTGCAATGCAAAACGACTTTTGCCTGCTTGAACAGTCAATTTATTTGTTGTTTGGGAAATGGTTACTTCACCGGTATCAGGCAACGCGCGCAAAATGTCGAGCAGCTTTCGAGCCGCAACAGTGACTGCCGTATCGCCATCATCAACACCAAAACTTGTGGCTGTGGTGATTTGAACCTCAAGGTCAGTGGCAATAAACGAAACTTTTGAGCCATCTTTTCTTAGCAAAATGTTTGCCAAAATTGGCAATGTGTGTCGCCGCTCAACGATGCCAGCGACTGTTGTCAATGGTTTAAGCAGTGTGTCCCGGGGGGCTTTTATCAATTGCATCGACTATCCCTTTAATGTTTGTTCGAGCACGTGAAGCGTGTGGTTTAAGTCCGCTTGCTTGCCTCTTAAGTCACTTATTTTTCGAACGGCATGCAGCACCGTCGTATGATCTCTTCCGCCAAACAGATCGCCAATGTCTGGCAAGCTTTTGTGTGTTAACTCTTTGGCCAAATACATGGCCACTTGCCTTGGCATTGCTATATTCGCGGGCCGACGTTTCGAGTACATGTCAGCCACTTTGATTTTGTAGAAGTCTGCGACTGTCTTTTGGATATTTTCGACGGTGATTTGACCAGTCGAGACAGATAATAGGTCCTTGAGCGCCTCTCGACAAAACTCTACCGTTAGCTCTCTTGTGCCATGAAAACGCAAGTACGCCAAAACCTTGTGTAGGGCACCTTCTAATTCGCGAACGTTACTTCGTAAATGCTTGGCAATAAAGAAAGCGACTTCTTCGGGCATTTCAACGCCTTCGACATCTGCTTTTCGCAACAAAATGGCGACTCGCATTTCAAGTTCTGGTGGCTCAATAGCAACCGTTAGTCCAGAATCAAATCTCGATATCAGTCGGTCATCAATGCCAGACAACTCTTTTGGGTAAGTGTCACTGGTGATGATGATTTGCTTACGCTGCGCCACCATGGCTTCAAAAGCGTAGAAAAACTCTTCTTGGGTTCTGCTTTTACCAGAGAAAAACTGAATATCATCGATCAGCAACAAGTCCAGAGAGTGGTAATACCGTTTGAAATCGTCGAAAGCTTTGCGTTGGTACGCCTTTACAACATCAGATACGTATTGATCTGCATGCACATACCTCACCCTTGCTTGCGATCTCGTGGCAATCATGGCATTGCCAATGGCATGGATAAGGTGGGTTTTACCCAGACCAACCCCACCGTATAAAAATAAAGGGTTGTAAGAAGTTCCGGGGTTTTCTGATACTTGCAGAGCAGCAGCACGCGCCAATTGATTGGCCTTACCTGTTACGAAATTCTCAAATGTCAAATTGTCATTCAAGCGCGAGCGATCATTGGGTAAGGGTACAGCGACGGTGGGCGATCCAAAAATTAGCTCTGCCGCTGGTCTTTGCTGTGTCACCGGTGGTTGTTGTACAGCATGACCAATCGTTAACGTGGGAGCGTATGGTTGACTAATAGTAGGATTGACGTTTGCTGCGAGCTCAAGGGTGACCACAGTTTTTTTTCCAAACCAGGGTTCCGCAATTTGTTCAATTCTTTCTGCGAAGTTTTTCTTGACCCATTCAAGCTTGAAACGGTTGGGTACAGACAAGCGCAAACTGCCTGTGGATGCATCATATCCAACAGGCACCAAGGGCCTAATCCAAGCGTTAACTTGTTGAGGAGGTAGTTCCTGCTCTAACTGCGTTAGGCAGGATTGCCAAAATTCTTCCATATCGACCGGTCTTGTAAACCCTGATTTTACATTGGCTGAGACCGAGTTAGGCATTGCTACGTGCTTTTATATCCAAGTGGTTTGACTTCCGGTCTCTTTTTTGATGAAATAGAGGGCTTTCCCGAATTTTTCTGGGTTCATCAAAATGAAACGTACTTACCAACCATCAGTTACTCGCCGTAAACGCACACACGGATTTCGTGTTCGCATGAAAACACGCGGGGGTCGTGCTGTCATTAACGCGCGTCGTGCTAAAGGTCGCAAACGCTTGGCTGTCTAAAATTGGCTTTGCCTTGCGCCGTTGTCTTATGACTGCGAGCGCACGATAATTAACCAAGGCTCGTTATGACTGAGCTAAGCGCCAAATTTGGACCGGCAGCCCGTCTAACAGACTCAGCTGAGTTTGGGCTCGCCTTAAAGACTAAGCCCATCGCGCGTGGGCAGCACATATTTGTGCATTTTTCACCCAATCCTGCTACCACAGCTCGGTTGGGTGTTATTGTTCCTAAACGGTTACTTAAGCTTGCCACGGCCAGAAACACGGTTAAACGCGTATTCAGGGAAGCTTTTCGTCAAAAGCGGTTCACACTTAGAAACGGGCATTTTGTCATTCGACTGCTTAGATCGCCAAAGTATGACTCCCTAGCTGAGCTCAAAGCATCATTGCGAGCTGAAATCGATCAATTAATTTGTTTACTTGATCGTCTTTACCGACAAAAAAAACAATCATGAAGTGGCTATTAATCAAAATTGTCCGTTTTTATCAGTTTTTTCTTAGTCCTTGGATGGGCAACAACTGCCGGTTTTTTCCTACCTGCTCTAACTATGCCATTGCCGCATTGAAAGAATGGGGGGTTACCAAAGGTGGGTGGCTTGCTGTTCGTCGCGTATTTCGGTGTCATCCATGGAGCGCTGGTGGCGAAGATCCTGTCCCATCAAAACACTTTCACAAACACAAGCCCTGATTGACGGTAAACTCCGAGGCTTGATTGTTTTTACCCTTAGATTAGGTTCCGATGGATATCCGCCGCACAATTCTTTTAACGATTTTTGCGTTCTCACTCTTCTTGCTCTGGAATAATTGGCAGTTGCATCAAGGTGGAACGTCTCTTTTTGGTCCAACAGTTACAACACCCGCTGGTGATCGATCGCAACCCATAAATGATGCGACTGGCCCATCTGATGTACCTAATGCTGTTAGTGCACCTTCTAGTAGTGGTGTCATGCCTAGTGCACCACCAGCAATTGCCCCTGCCTCTGAAACCGTAGAAATTACAACCGATGTTTACCGTTTGGTTTTTGACCTAAATGGCGCGCAGCTCATTCGGGCTGAATTACTTAAGTTTCCTAGTAAAGATGATCCAACTCAACCAACTGTTTTTCTTCAACAAGATGCTGAGGGTACTTATGTTGTACAAACTGGCATTGTTGGCGCGCCAGAAGGCAAGAGCTATCCCACTCACTTGACTCTGTTCAGGTTTGCTTCATCGGAAACAACCATGACAGGCGAAAGTTTGCCTGTTCAGTTTATTGGTGAGTCAGATGGCGTGCGTGTCACAAAGACTTTTAATTTGCGACGTGACACATACGCAATTGAGGTTACTCACAAAGTCGAAAACTTGACTGATCAAATGATAAGTCCATCACTTTATCTTCAGATGACTCGTGATAGTGAAGATCCCAAAGATACATCTAGTTTTTATAATACGTTTACTGGACCCGCTGTTTACTCCGATGAAGGTAAATTTCAAAAAGTTTCGTTTTCAGACATCACTGATCGTAAGGGTGAATACGTTAAATCAGCTGATAACGGTTGGTTTGCAATGATTCAGCATTATTTTGTTTCCGCCTGGGTTCCACCACAGGGTACCGTGCGAACTTACGACATGGCCCCAGTTGGTGTTGATCTGTTTGCCGTTAGGAGCATCGAGGCTGTTGGTCAACTGATGCCTCAAGCAATTGTTGATATCAAATCTACGCTTTGGGTTGGACCTCAAGATCAAAACTCGTTAGAAGCCATTGCGCCGGGATTAGATTTAGTCGTTGATTATGGGTGGCTAACAATCATTGCCAAACCACTTTTTGGTCTGATGACGTGGTTGCACACGTACATTGGCAATTGGGGTTGGACGATTGTTGTATTGACTATCTTGATAAAGCTTGTTTTCTATCCCTTGTCCGCAGCAAGCTACCGTTCTATGGCAAAAATGAAGCAGGTAGCACCTCGTCTTAAAGCTTTGAAAGACAAGTTTGGTGACGACCGTCAAAAAATGAACACGGCCATGATGGAGATGTATAGGACCGAAAAAATAAACCCTCTCGGTGGCTGTCTGCCTGTTGTTGTTCAAATCCCGGTTTTTATCTCGCTCTATTGGGTTTTATTAGCTAGCGTTGAAATGCGTGGAGCACCATGGATTTTGTGGGTCGATGATTTGTCAGCAAGTGACCCTTTATTCTTGCTGCCAGCCATCATGATGGCTACGATGTTTTTACAAATTAAACTCAATCCAACGCCACCCGATCCAATGCAGGCGAAAGTTATGATGTTGATGCCGCTGGTATTTGGCGGCATGATGTTTTTCTTTCCTGCCGGTTTGGTTCTCTACTGGTGTGTTAACAACATTCTTTCAATTGCACAGCAGTGGTATATCACTCAAAAAATGGCCAAAGCAGCCGCTGAACCACATCGCTAATGTTTCGATATACCACCGCGCCCATTGCCGCAATTGCAACTGCTCCAGGGCGCGGTGGTATTGGTGTCATTAGAATATCGGGTCAAGACTTATCCTCGTTTCATTTAACGCTATTTAAAGTACAGCTTCCACCTCGACAAGCGCAATATCTTCCATTCACTGACGAAAACGGTGATTTGATCGATAGAGGAATTGCGATTTTTTTCAGTGCACCAAATTCTTACACTGGAGAAGACGTTTTAGAACTACAGGGTCATGGTGGAACTGCCGTCATGCAAGCCCTTTTAAGTAGTGTCTTAAAACAAGGACAAGGTATCGGTTTACGCTTAGCTGAACCTGGAGAGTTTTCTCTACGTGCTTTCTTAAACGATAAAATTGATTTGATACAAGCCGAGGCTACATCAGACTTGATAAATGCCAGTTCGGTTGAAGCAGCTCAAGCAGCTGTTTTATCTCTCAGTGGCAGATTTTCTAGCGAAATTAATAAGCTCTCCGATGACATTGTTGCCTTACGAACTTTGGTTGAAGCGACACTAGATTTTCCAGAAGAAGAGATAGAGTTCATAGAGAAATACCAAGTTAAGCATCGTATCGATCGACTGTTAGAACAATTCGAATCATTCTTAGCAATAACAAAGCGAAGCGTTTTTTTATCTGACGGCTTGCGCGTTGTATTGGCAGGTGAACCAAATGTTGGTAAATCTAGCCTAATGAATGCTTTATTTGGTGAAAAGATAGCAATCGTTAGTGAAATAGCAGGAACCACGCGTGACAGTATTAGAGACAATCTTCAATTAGATGGTATTCCAATTTCGATTACAGACACAGCTGGGTTGCGTTTAACGAACGATGTTATTGAAAAGTTGGGAATCGAACGTACACTGTACGCGATTGAAACAAGCAATGTCGTTCTCGATATTGTAGACGTTCGCCAACCAGTATCTGTCTTCACGGAATTTTTACCATCGATTACTTTGACAAATAAAAACGTCATTACAGTTTTCAATAAATCCGATTTGATAGAAGCAAACACTGAGCTTTCATCAACAAACAGCCATGTATATGTGTCTGCAACCACAGGAGAGGGTCTCTCTGGGTTAAAAGAAGCCATACTTAAGCAAACAGGACGGCAACTTGGAGAAAGATCGCCTTGGCTTGCAAGGAAACGACATGTCTTAGCTATCGAGCAAGGTTTGTTTCATCTGAATCAAGCATGTACTTTTGCACGTGAAGACGATATGGTACTTGACTTACTTGCAGAAGAATTAAGGTTGTGTCATTTACAGATTGGAACCATTACAGGGCATATGAGCGCCGATGACTTACTTGGGCAAATTTTCTCTGAATTTTGTATAGGTAAGTAATGACTAACGGGATGGTAATCCCCTGTTAATATCATTGTTAGTAACCTGTGTACCAAATGGGGACAAGTCGCTTTTATAACCAAATTTGCGAAGTTATTCAGTTGAATCCACACTATAAAACAGAACTTATCCTTACATTTTAATCTTGTAACCTACTGATAAAAAACAAATTTCAATCTTTTTCCACTTATCCACAGGGTGTATTATCCATTACTATCTTTATATATAAAAGAAGTTAACAAAAGATAGATACAGCACCTCACATCAAATATTTTTCAATTTAATCACTATGTTCTATTCAAAGACCAATTGATTTGATGAATGGAAAGCCACTTTTAAGGCAACTACTTGGTGGTACTGTTGCCATGGGTGGTGCTTTGCTAGCTATCTACCTAAAAATACCGCTGCCATGGTTACTTGGTCCTCTATTTGCTGTTGCTTCGTTACGCCTAGCCTCTGTGCCAATAGCCAGTTCAAAAACGTTAAGGTTTGCGGGTCAATGGGTTATCGGTACGTCTTTGGGCCTTTATTTCACATCAGCAACCATGGATTTGGTCATCAAACACTGGTTTGTCATTATTGTAGGAATGCTCATACCCGTGGTACTTAGTGTTTTTGGTACTTGGGTTTTATGGCGTGTTGGACGTACTAGCTTAAAGACAGCTTGGTTTTCGGCAGCTATTGGTGGTTCAAGTGAAATGAGTTATTTAGCTGAACGCTATGGTGGCCGAGTTGATTTGGTTGCTAGCGCTCATAGCTTACGAATATTGACTGTAGTAATCTTGATTCCTTTCGGCTTTCAATTTTGGAATATTTCTGGTGGCGAAAATATTTTGGAGACGGAAGCATTTTTTAATATTAATGATTTAATCGTACTGGTTATGAGTACAACATTAGTAGGTTGGTTTTTTCAAAAAACCGATTTACCAAACGCATGGGTTTTGGGTCCATTATTCTTAACGATTGTTCTAACTGTTTCAGGCATTGTGGAAGTATCAATGCCTTCAGTAGTTGTTAACGCTGGCCAACTTTTTATTGGATGGTCATTAGGAGATCGTTACCGCCCTGCTTTTTTTAAAGCAGCACCAAGATTTTTGTTAGCAACGCTTATATTTACTGTTGGGAGTTTGTTGCTAGTTGTGCTGATTGGAAGCCTATTGGGTTTCTATAGTGATTTACCACTTGCCACTATTTGGCTAGGTTTAGCACCCGGTGGCTTAGCTGAGATGGCTATTACTGCAAAAGTATTGATGTTAGGGGTTCCAATGGTAACTGCCCTTCAAGTTACACGGATGGTATTTGTTGTTGTTGTTACGGGATGGCTTTACAATAAAGTTATTAAGCCGTTAGAAAAAAAATGTTCAGTTCAAACACATTAAACATATCCACAATTAACTAACTAGTAATCCACAGCTTTATACACAGTTTAGATGTTTCTTTGATTTTTTATGTTTCACGTGAAACGGTTCCTTGATTTCTTTTTCCTTTTTAAGTAAGAATCAATTGTTTACTCCGTAAAAACTCTTATGCTAGAGCTAGGGCAAAACAAAGATGTCAGCAGATTTTGATTTTGATGTTATCGTTATTGGTGGTGGACACGCTGGAACAGAAGCTGCACTGGCTTCTGCTAGACGTGGAGCTAGGACTCTTTTACTGACGCAAAACATAGATACTCTAGGACAGATGTCTTGTAACCCATCGATTGGTGGAATTGGTAAAGGTCATCTTGTTAAAGAAATAGATGCGCTAGGTGGCGCAATGGCTATAGCAGCTGATAAATCGGGTATTCAGTTTCGCTTGTTGAATAGTTCAAAAGGTCCTGCTGTCCGTGCTACTCGCGTCCAAGCTGATCGTAGTTTATACAGAAGTTCCATACGCTATGCATTAGAAAACCAAGAAAATCTCTTCCTTTTTCAACAAACTGTTGATGATTTGTTAGTTGTAGGCGACAAGATAACGGGAGTAAAGACACAATTAGGTCTTGTGTTTACTACACGTGCTGTTGTACTAACAGCAGGTACTTTTCTTAATGGATTGATACATGTTGGATTAAGTAATTACTCTGCTGGACGAGCTGGTGATCCGCCATCTAGTTCATTGGCGCAACGGTTAAAGGAATTGGCACTACCACAGGGTCGCCTAAAGACGGGTACTCCACCAAGGCTTGATAAGCGGTCCATCGATTTCTCCCAATTACAAGAGCAACCAGGCGATACAAATCCGATACCAGTATTTTCATACATGGGTTCAGCAGCTATGCATCCTAAACAAGTTTCTTGTTGGATTACACATACTAATGAACTAACACATGAAATAATTCGTGGTGGTTTGGATAGGTCTCCAATGTACAGTGGTGTAATAGAAGGAATCGGTCCAAGGTATTGTCCTTCTGTTGAGGACAAAGTTCAACGGTTCAAAGATAAAAAGGCTCATCAAGTCTTTCTCGAACCCGAAGGGCTTGATAGTAATGAAATTTATCCAAATGGCATATCAACCAGTTTGCCCTACGATGTTCAACTTGATCTTATTCACTCGATACGTGGTTTAGAAAAAGCATCTGTTATTAGACCAGGCTACGCAATTGAGTATGACTATTTTGATCCACGCGGGCTTAAACCAAGTCTTGAAACAAAGGCTATTAATAATTTATTTTTCGCTGGCCAAATTAATGGAACTACTGGGTATGAAGAAGCCGCTGCCCAAGGTCTTGTGGCTGGTGCTAATGCTGCTGCTGTTTCACGTGGAACAGATTATTTTATTCCAACTCGTGACCAATGTTATATTGGTGTCATGATTGATGACCTTGTAACAAGTGGTGTAACCGAGCCATATCGAATGTTTACATCGCGAGCAGAATACCGATTGAGTTTGAGAGAAGATAATGCAGATTGGCGTTTAACTGAAAAAGGTTATTGTCTAGGATTGGTTTCTTCTGAACGTTGGGCATCATTTGAAATGAAACGTGAAAACGTAAATGCGGAAATAAGTAGATTCAAAAAAACTTGGGTACAGCCGAATAGTATTCCTCATGAAAAAGCATTGCAGATTTTTGGACGACCTTTGGATAGAGAATATGCTTTAGGAGACTTGCTTAAAAGGCCAGGCATTACTTACAATGCGCTTTTCAATTTAACTTACGATGATGTTTCACGTGAAACCATGAGTTTATTAACGGCTGTTGAAGCTGAACAGGTAGAAGTCCAAATTAAGTACGAAGGCTACATTGCAAGACAGAAACAAGACATCGATCGACAAAGACTATTTGGCGACCAAGTATTACCTAAAGACTTAGACTACCTAAGCATTAAAAGCCTATCACATGAAGTAAGACAAAAACTTGATAAACACCGGCCATACTCATTTGCCGATGCGTCAAAGATATCTGGTATTACACCAGCTGCAATTTCAAGTTTAATGATTCATTTAAAAAAAACCAGAAACGATAGCCTGAACGAAAACACGTGACACGAGATACATTAAATCAATTATCAGTGCATGAAAGCAAAGCAAACTTATATAACGCTTTATCAAGGCTAAAGTTACTTAGCGAAGAAAATTGTATTGGTAATCTGCACAAGGTTGATCAGTTAATGTCATTTGTCGCTTTGTTGCTTAAATGGAACCAGACATACAATCTCACAGCAATTAAAGATTTTTCTGCAGTTGTAGATCGCCACATTATTGATAGTTTGGCAGTCATACCAAATTTAAACAGTTACTTTAAAAAAAAGAACATAAAAACACCTAAAATACTAGATGTTGGATCTGGCGCGGGTTTGCCAGGGGTAGTGTTAGCAATCATGATGCCAAATTTTAAAGTTTGCTGCTTGGATGCTGTAGGAAAAAAAACCGCATTTGTATCGGCAGTTAAAAGTCATTTATGCTTAAAAAACCTGACAACAGAACACGCCAGGGTAGAGCATTTAAAAACGGCGCAAGCAGATGTCGTTATATCAAGAGCATTCGCATCTATTAGTGATTTTGTTAGACTGGCACAAACCCATACATCTGAAAACGGTAGGATGGTTGCTATGAAGGCAAAAAGTGTGGAGGATGAAACAATTGAGCTGGCCCGTCGGTTTCCTGATTGGAAAGTCAAAAAAATAGAACAACTAAATGAACTAGATAATGATATGTCGCGGTGCTTGGTTTGGTTACAACAGGAAAAATAAAAAAGTGTCTCAAACAGGAAGTAGCACTGTCACAAAAATATTTTGTGTTGCCAATCAAAAGGGTGGTGTTGGCAAAACAACAACAGCTATAAATCTGGCAGCAGCTTTGGCACAGCACAATAAAAAAGTTTTGTTAATAGACTTAGATCCACAAGGCAATGCGACGATGGGTAGTGGAATAGATAAGTCAAAATTGCAGCACAATGTTTATGAAGTACTTATAGGACAAGCAACATTGGCTGAAGCAACGATTCGTTCGGAGGTGGGCCAATACGATGTATTACCTTCCAATCGAGAGTTATCAGGTGCAGAGATTGATCTTGTCGGCATGGAAAACCGTGAAAAACGGTTGAAATTAGCTATTACTGAATATCAAAATAAATATGATTACGTACTTATAGACTGTCCGCCAGCGTTGTCTTTGCTTACACTAAACGGATTCTCGGCAGCCAACGGCGTCATCATTCCAATGCAATGCGAATACTTTGCTCTCGAAGGTTTGTCCGATCTTGTTAACACAATCAAGCGAGTCCACAGAAACTTAAATCCATGTTTAAATTTAATTGGACTGTTGCGAGTTATGTTTGATACACGAGTAACTTTGCAACAACAGGTATCTGATCAATTAGACGCTCATTTCAAAGACAAGGTATTTGCAACAATAATCCCCAGGAATGTTCGACTTGCCGAAGCGCCAAGTCACGGTATGCCTGGCGTAAATTACGACAAGAGCTCAAGAGGAGCCAAGGCTTATTTAAGCTTTGCGCAAGAATTAATCGATCGCGTTAAAGAGACAAATATCTAGGCATAAGCAGAGCCAACTAGTGTAGTTGGCAATGAATCTTATCCTAAAAGTTTTAAACCAACTAGCCATTCATTCAGAGGCAAAAAATGGTAACAAAACCAAAAAGAACAAAGGGCCTTGGAAGAGGCTTAGATGCTTTGTTGGGCGCTGACTCAGGGGCACTAGAAAACATGGGTCAAGAAAACACCTCTAGCAACCTAATGCAATTGCCAACAAATGCATTGCAAGCTGGAAAATACCAACCACGAACATTAATGGAAGAGGAAAGCATCAAAAGCTTGGCGGAATCAATTAAGCAGCAAGGATTGATGCAACCAATAATTGTCCGTAGATTGCCCGGTGATGAAGACAAATATGAGGTCATTGCAGGTGAGCGTCGACTTCGCGCGGCGAAGCTGGCACAAATAAAAAATATACCGGTAATTGTTAAAGTCGTTAATGACGAAAATGCCGCAATCATGGCCCTAATTGAAAACATTCAACGAGAAGATTTAAACCCCCTTGAAGAAGCTAGAGGATTAAAACGGTTGCTTGATGATTTTGCTTTGACACATGAGCAAATATCAGACGTTATTGGAAGATCACGATCAGCAACAAGCAATCTCCTAAGATTATTAAACTTAGCTATACCTGTTCAAGAAATGTTGCTCAGTAGTAAAATTGATATGGGTCATGCTAGAGCACTTCTTTCATTAAGAACAGCAGAACAGATACAAATTGCACATCATGTCATAGCCAAAAAGTTATCCGTGCGTGAAACGGAAAGATTGGTAAATAAAGGTTTAGTAAACGAAACACAAAAAACAAAGAAATCTTTAGTGCCAAGTGCTGATCTCGTTAAAATGCAAAATGCCCTTGCCGACAGATTGGGAACAACTGTGAACTTAAAAGCAAATACAAAAGGCAAGGGAAAATTAACACTTGATTTTCACGACTGGGATGAGTTTCAAGGCTTACTAGACAAAATGAAACTGCAGGATTTGTTGGAACAAAACGATAAGTAATGCCCATCTGGACTTTAGATAACAAGCGACTATGTAGAAGACAAACTACTAGTACCTTGACAGGTCCTTAACTTTCGCGCATAATCAGCGGTTCTCTTTTGGAGGGGTGCCCGAGTGGTTAAAGGGGGCAGACTGTAAATCTGTTGACCTTGCGTCTACGTTGGTTCGAATCCAACCCTCTCCACCAAAAAAGAAAGCTGTGTAAGACATCGAATTCGAATTGCGCGTTATCAGACAGTCGGCCGCGGGTGTAGCTCAATGGTAGAGCAGAAGCCTTCCAAGCTTACGACGAGGGTTCGATTCCCTTCACCCGCTCCAGATAAACTGATGCGGCGCAAGTGGAAAGGTAATAAACTTTTATAGCCAAGTTTTTTTTTTTGTTAGAAATAATTGATTATTGAAATAAAAAATAGTAAAGAGTTAGCCAGACGGTTGACGAATGCCCATGTGGCTCAGTGGTAGAGCACTCCCTTGGTAAGGGAGAGGTCACGCGTTCGATCCGCGTCATGGGCACCATAAAAAACGACATTGATTAAGATCATGTTGAAAAGATTTAGTAGACACCGACCAGCTTCCAAATAGGTTCAGGAGTTTGTAATGGCAAAGAGTAAATTTGAACGCACCAAGCCACACGTTAACGTGGGCACGATTGGTCACGTTGATCATGGCAAGACAACTTTAACAGCGGCGATCACGACCGTTTTGGCTCGTAAGTTTGGTGGCGAAGCCAAGGGTTATGCGGCAATTGATGCGGCACCCGAAGAG
>CAWUWI010000034.1:0-15368 GCA_963926245.1 uncultured Burkholderiaceae bacterium
CTGTAAAGGGGTAAGTGATCAAGGTACTTACTGACCATCACGTGGCTGAGTAACGTGGGGCCGGCGTAACCCCTGGCAATGGGGCGGCTAGGCGCTGGGGCTTGCACGATAATGTCACAGCAACGGCAAGCCATCTTTGGGCGAATAATGCTGATGACTTTAAAGTGAGCAGGAACAAATTCAAGCACTTCGCTGACATCTTCACCCAAACGGGCAAAGTCACCGCCGCAGCTGGGGCAATCGGTTTCAGTGGGCAGTATTTCTTGAATCTCACGTGGCAGGTGCTTGGGCAACGGTGAGCGTGGGGCTCGAGGTGAACGGGGCGGCTTAGGTTGAGCTTGAGCTTGCTCAATGATTTGAGCCCGCTCGCCTTGGTTGATGTACAGATCTTCGAGCTCAAGCTCTAGCTGATCGATTTGGCGCTCGAGTTTCTCTGATTTCTGACCAAACAACATGCGCTGCAGTTTACTGATTAAGAGCTTTAAGCGATTGATCTCATCAGAGTCATCACGCTTACCCGCTTTGAGCAAATCGCGTTCGGTTTTAATGCTGTTGCGTTCATCTTCAAGGGCTTGAAACATTGCAAATTGCGTCGACAACAAAGCCTTAAGTTCTTCAACATTATCAGGCAGTTGTGAGCTTATTTGCATAGGTTCTATCATACCAAATAGCCCCTAAAAGCACCACTCATAATTGGCTTAAAAGCCAATAAATATGGGGGTTTACAACATATTTTGATGGCTAAAGAAGGTGTTCAATTTACTACCCTAATGCCTCAGGCTTGACTGGGCGACTGGGTTCGTTTTGGGGCTCGCCAATCAATACCTTCGAGCAACATTGATAACTGCGCAGCACTTAAATGCACCGAACCACTGTCAGCTTGTGGCCACACAAACCGACCCTCTTCTAAACGCTTAATCAGTAAACACATGCCATCGCCTGAATACCAAAGCAGCTTAATACGATCACCACGCCGGCCCCTAAACACAAATACGTGGCCACCAAAGGGGCTACGCTCAAGAACGTTCTGCACAACAGCGGCCAAGCCATCAAAGCTCTTGCGCATATCAGTCACCCCAGCGGCTAACCAAACCTGGGTGCCTGGCGGCATGCCCATCATGGGCGAAGTGGGGTTGAATTCAGTGCCGCTAAGACTGCAAGCAGGTTATTCACCTGAACATCACCGTGAAGGCAAATACGGCACTCACCAACAAAGAGTTCAATGTGTCCAGCAGTTTGGGTGTGTGCAATCAAAGCTGGGTTGTGTGCTGGCTGAGCGCCCCGCGACTTCGGTGCCAGCTGAACAGGTAAAAAGCCGGTCACTGAACCCAACTCAAGTCGATCAGCCCGAGAGCCTAACTGGTCGTTCTTGTACATCCAACGCCATCGGTGCAATTGGTTGGCATTAATGCGATGCGACATCGCCACAGCAGCAATTGAGGCGTCAGGTCGCATCGATTCTTGAACGATTCGAATCTTCTGAGCCGCTGTGTAACTTTGGCGCAAATGGGGTTGAGAGGCGGGTGAAAGATTATCCATAATAGATGTCCACTTAAAAATTAGATGGACACCTATTGTGGATAAATTTACGGTTAAACACTAGGCGGTGCAGAGCGGGCGCTTACCATACGTCACTGGGCCAAGCGTAATAAGGCTTATCAGTCGTGAGGGCTTGCAAACTGTGCTTTCAGGCTCGAGAAGTGCCTCCGTAATGCGGGTTTAGGCCAGACCTCTTCATCACTCAAAAATCAAGGCCTAGAAACGCAATCACCCCGATTGGCGGGGTGATTGAATTGGCTATCGTCAAATTTTAGTCAAAGATACATGCAGTCACCGTACACCAAACCCCGTCAATATCGTCCGAAAAGTTCGTAACGTAATCAGTGTGTCTAACCAAAATGAACAGTGTTTGGCGTAATACAAGTCATACTCCAACTTTTCTTGAGCCGATGATAGACAAGCAGCATATCCATGAGAGACCTGCGCCCAGCCAGTAATGCCTGGTTTGACCATGTGTCGGTAGGCATAAAACGGTATTTTTTCTTGGAACTCTTCTACAAAACCCACCTGTTCGGGTCTTGGCCCAATCAAGCTCATCTCTCCACGTAACACGTTAATGAGCTGCGGCAGCTCATCAAGCCTTGAACGTCGCATAAAGCGACCAATACGAGTCACTCTAGGATCGTTCACCTGCGCAAAGTCATGACCATTTTGGTCTGCGCTAGAAACCATGCTGCGGAACTTCAGAATGGTAAAAGTTTTGCCACCCTGTCCGACGCGTACCTGCCTGTAAAAGACGGGTCCAGATGACTCGGCCTTGATCAAAGAAGCAACGACGATAGTCAGTAACAGAAGAAATGGCAAAGTAACAATTGGCACCAAAATATCGATAACCCTTTTAGTGCCAGCGTAAACAGGATGAAGCTTGAATTCCTTTGCCTGATAAGCACCCAAACCCGCAAGGGACACTCTTCCGGTGAGAGACTCAAGAAACTCCGTATCCCCATAAACCAAATAACCTCGGGAGGTCGCATTAGCAGCCACCGCCTGCCACTTTGGATTCAGTTCCTCAAAGTGAGCAATCAATCCATCAAACTTATTTAACGGTTCATCAGAAGACGACAACTCAACAAACCGTATCGCGTCAATTGATTGCAATACCCCAGAATGCGCTGATGGCAACACCCCATAAACCAGAGGAAAACGACGTTGTTGAAGAAAACTGGCAACGTATAAAACAACCAACGTTGTCACAAACGCGATCATTAAGAAACTACGCGAGTAATAAACCCGCGAAAACAACAAAATTGCAAACAACCCCAGAAACAACACACCCACAATAAAAAACGTACTGATGTACGCACTGCGTTCGATGTCATGCCGGCTCAGCCGACTTGTGATGTAAGTGCTCAAACCAAAAACAAAAACGGTTCCACCGATGAGCACTGCTGAACCATCTGGGACACCAAGACCCTCGCTAAACCAGCTGTAATAGCTAGGGGCGACTACCACTAGAGCGACACCACCAATCCAGCCGATTAGCACCCCAAAAGATTTCAATGCGTTGGTTATCCTTGCACCAGCCGGGGTGACGCCATTTTTCATACTTTGTTGAGAAACGTAACGTGGGGATAGATTGGAGAAATTCAAAATGTTAAAGTCCGAGAGTAAGAGTGATCGGATAATTTCAATTTTTACTGTTTTACCCGATTTGAGATGGTCTAATGAATTTTTCTTAATGGCCGAGTCGTTAAGTTGTCGTCCCAGAAAAATTCATTTCTACGCTAGTGACGCGGTTGGTTGAGCGCGTTTGAGGAGATTGATGGGGTTTGCTGGCGTGTTTTTCGCCAACAAACCGCTCAGACCCAGCACTTTTATCAAGGCGAAATAAAGGCGGATGCCCTTTTTGCAGATCATTCTCATCAGCCAACGGATGTTTTAGTCAGTGTTCGACCACGCCTTCATCGCTCTCATTGAATGCATGCTTCAGATATAACAGTGACACCATCAACCGGATTGGCAACCGTGGGCGGCCAGCGTTGGACTGGCCACCACCCACCACCTTCACTTCAGGGCCAAACAAACCGATGTCTTCGACCGATTTGCCAGCCTTGACTTTAAGAGCAAACTGATGCGCCAGTGACGCTTCAATTTCTTGCCAGGGCATACGGGAGGCTAGAACTGCGAGGGGATGTCTGAGGTCGATCATTTGATCGAGGCGGCTGCGGAAAAAATCGTCGATTTGGTTCATCGGGTAATTTCCCAAAAACTCTCAGAAAATGGCACTAAGAATATCAAAATATGGAATTAATATACCCGATGAATCCAATATTTACAAATAAAATCAATAATTTAGGAATAAATCAGGGGCGACTAAGTACCGAAGCAAAATAATCAAGTAAAATTTAATATAAAAAAGCCTTGTCTTGAATTGGATTTATATGACTTTTAGCCGCCCTCTTTTAATTGACCTTGATGGAACGCTAATTCATAGCGACATGTTGCATGAATCTAGCATAAGACTCTTAAGAGATAGGCCGATTAAGGTATTTGAAATACCAGCGGTATTGCTAAAAGGTAAGGCTAGATTAAAAGCCTACTTGGCCGATACAACTGATTTTGAGGCAGAGTTATTGCCCTACAACCTCGAGCTGATCGAATGGCTTAAGGTTGAGAAAGCGTCTGGCAGGCAACTCATACTTTGTACCGCCACAGATCGTTTCATTGCACACAAGATCTCGGATTATTTGCAAATCTTTGACGAAGTTATTGCAAGTGATGGCAAGGTGAATCTAGCCGGTGTGAATAAAGCTGATGCGCTTGTGCGCCGTTTTGGGGAAGGTGGTTTCGACTACGTTGGCAACTCTACTAAAGACCTGCCAGTGTGGCAAAGAGCAAATAGCGCTGTGGTGGTCAATGGTAAAGGGCAGTTAGCAAATCGTGCAGCCGCTTTTTGTGATGTAGAGAAAGTATTTCCCCCTAAGCCAATCAGCATTTCGACCGGGGCTCGGGTTATGCGTCTACATCAATGGCTAAAGAACTTATTACTCTTCGTACCGCTTTTAGCAGCACATCAGCTGGGAAGCATTGATAGTTGGCTAGCGCTGACCCTTGCGTTCTTTGCTTTTGGCCTCTGCGCTTCCTCGGTCTACATTACCAACGATCTGTTGGATCTCGAGAGTGATCGCGCCCATCCTAGGAAGCGATATAGACCATTTGCATCAGGTTATGTGCCGATATGGATGGGGGTTGCGCTTTCGCCACTGCTTTTGGTTGTGAGCTTGGTGCTCGCATGGCTAGTCAGCTTGCCGTTTCTTTTTTGGTTATTATTTTACTTTGTGGTGACAGTTGCTTACTCTTTTTACTTGAAGCGGATAGTTCTACTTGACTGCTTGGTATTGGCATTGCTCTATACGCTGCGCATTGTTGCCGGTGCAGCAGCGGTTGGACTAGGACTAACATTTTGGTTGCTGGCGTTCTCTGCATTCTTGTTTCTGTCGCTGGCTTTCATCAAACGCTATGCGGAACTCGGAATCAAGTTGCTTGACGGTAGTCTGAAACTTCACGGGCGCGGCTATCAGACATCGGATGCTATTTTGGTACAGACCATGGGTATTGTATCTGGCTACGTATCGGTATTAGTGCTAGCTTTGTATTTGAACAGTGCGTCCGTGGTTCATCTATACGCCCGGCCAGAAATCGTCATGGGAGCAGTGCCGGTGATGTTGTTTTGGATTAGCTGGATATGGTTGCAGGCGCATCGTGGCAAAATGCATGATGATCCATTGATGTTCGCTGTTAAAGATAAAGCAAGCATAGCTGCAGGGTTTGTATTTGCCTGTGTTTTGGTGCTCGGTTCAACGGGGTTAACATGGTGATCGTCAGATCTTGGGGTAGACTTTCCCAGGAAGAGCACTTGTTGGTTCCGCTTGACTCCACCAAAGATATTCTTGCCCAAATTCGCTACAAAAAACCTGGTATTTGCTTCGGGATGGGTCGTAGCTACGGAGATGTCTGTCTTAATCCTAGTGGTACCGTTTGGTCAACCCGTGGTTTGGATCGGTTCATAGCATTCGATGTCCAAACGGGCGATCTCACTTGTGAGGCGGGTGTTCTCTTGCGAGATATACAACGGCTATTTATTCCGCAGGGGTGGACCCTTCCCGTGACGCCAGGCACCCAAATAGTAACCGTAGGTGGTGCCATTGCAAATGACATCCACGGTAAAAACCATCATCGGTTTGGATCGTTTGGCGACCACGTTCAAAACATCGAGCTACTTCGAACCGATGGCACAATGATTTCATGCAGCCCTTCTTATGACTCAGACTGGTTTAATGTAACTGTCGGTGGGATTGGGCTCACTGGGCTCATTACGCAAGCTACGATACGTTTAAAGCCAGTGGTTGGGCCATGGCTGGACACGGAGACGATTCCATATCAAAGCCTTGAGGAGTTTTTCCAGCTGGCAGACGACTCAGAGTCTGAATGGGAACATACAGTTTCTTGGGTTGACTGCCTAGCTGGGTCAGGTGGGAGGGGGATATTCATGCGTGCTAACCCATCAAAACAGTTCGCCAAGTTACCATCTCACAAAAGAGCTTTGACAATGCCTCTGGTGCCACCGGTATCATTGGTCAATAAACTGACATTAAAACCATTCAACTCACTGTATTTCGAATGGAACCGAAAACGAGCTGGCAAACGCCTAGCAAATTATGAATCATTCTTTTACCCGCTTGACAACATACTAGAATGGAACCGGATGTACGGTCCTAAAGGGTTTTATCAGTACCAAAGTGTTGTGCCACGTGAGATGGGCAAGGAGGCAACTGCTGAGATGCTGCATGCTATTAAGCAGTCAGGCACAGGTTCCTTTCTCGCTGTTCTTAAGACATTTGGGCAGCGTGAATCAATAGGGATGATGAGCTTCCCCATGCCCGGCGTTACCTTGGCATTGGACTTTCCACATCAAGGTACGGTTACTGAAAAGTTATTTGCTCGGTTGGATGCCATTGTTCGTGAGGCTCATGGTCGTATTTATCTAGCTAAAGATGCTCGGATGTCCCGCCATATGTTTGAGGCGGGTTACCCGCTTTTTGAAGAATTTAAAGCGTATCGGGATCCCGGTATCTCCTCACAGATGTCGAGACGATTATTAGGGAGTTGATGTGACTGCGAAGAGAATTGTTATTGTTGGTGCTACCTCACGTCTTGCTGAGCTATGCGCCAGACTCTGGGCTGCTAGGGGGGCAGCTGAACTAATATTAGTTGGCCGAAATTTGAGCAAGCTTGAAGCCATTGCGTCTGATTTGGGAGTTCGTTCACCTCAATCGTCAATTAGTTCACAAGTTGTGGACTTTACCAATCCATTGGAAATT
Organism: uncultured Burkholderiaceae bacterium; assembly: GCA_963926245.1. Classification (GTDB taxonomy): domain Bacteria; phylum Pseudomonadota; class Gammaproteobacteria; order Burkholderiales; family Burkholderiaceae_B; genus Algicoccus. Next base: position 6,882 of record CAWUWI010000034.1, read on the forward strand.
CAAGTATTGACTAATGAGATATGCACCAAGCAAGGAGTGCCAGATATCGTTCTCATCGCGCATGGGTCTTTACCAGACCAGCAGTCTTGCCAGACTGACCTGGAACAAGCAGCCGAAGCGCTCAACATCAATGGCTTGTCACCAGCACTATTTGCTGAGGCCTTTGCCAACAAAATGCAAAAAGTAGGCAAAGGCACCATTGCCATCGTCGGGTCGGTCGCAGGCGATCGCGGTCGAAAATCGAATTACGTTTATGGTGCAGCAAAGGGATTGTTAAATCGATACGCGCAGGGAATGCAGCATCGGTTCGCTGGCGCAGGTGTCTCAATTGTTTTGATAAAGCCTGGCCCGACTGATACGCCAATGACAGCAGACCTAAAATCTAATGGTGCAAAGCTTGCGTCTGCCGAAGAAGTAGCAAAACTCATTGTTGAGGGTGTTGAACAAGGCAAGCCAGAGGTCTATGCGCCGAAGAAATGGGCACTTATCATGACAGTGATCAGGCACCTGCCAAGGTTTGTGTTTAATAAGATGAACATTTAGTTTGGACTTTGGAAAGTTATTGAGCGACAACTTCAAAAGATATAGACTAGTAGCAGAGGTGCTAGCTAAATTTTATAAGCCTAAGCTAGTTTACTCATCAAGACTTCATGCGTCGATTTGTTAGCCTCAGCATTGCTAATCCACCCAACAACATGCCAAACCATAATGTAACTAACCGGATGGCGATGGCTAGAGAAACAGCCGTACCGATCTCAACACCGTTGTCCGTGAGTTGAAAAACCAGTGCGGCCTCCATAGCACCAAGACCGCCTGGCAACATACTTGCTGCGCCAAATAATGTTGCTTTTACAAAGATCAAAACTAGTTGAGCAATTGGTAACTCAACGCTAACTGACCAACAAAACCATGCAAACACCAAGGCTTGTGTCCCATAGGCGATTAGAGCAAGGATCGAGAAGCTAATCGTTCGTGGAAATGTCCACAATTTCGCCCAGCTTTCAATCATCATTTTGCCGCTGGCAGTCGGTATCCAGCGTAGTTTTGCGTTAAACCAAGCCCAAATCAATTCAGCGTGAGAGCAAAGTATAGCTTTTGCTAAAAAAGCACTTGCGCTAAAAAACCCTATGAAAGCAGCGATCCAAAGATTTGTTTGTGGGTTATATAAAATGGTAGCAGCGACGCAGCCTAGAAGCACGACACCCAGTACATCAGTTGCTCTGTCAGCGAGAAATGCAGCTAAGCTGTGGGGTACACGGACTTCGTAAGGAAGTAGTAGCACAGAGCGAAATGTTTCCCCAGCTTTCCCGGGTGTTGCCGTTAAAGCCAATCCAGAAAGATAGATGAGGAAACTGTGACCCCTGGGAATATCGTATTTAAGGGCGTACAGTATTTGTTGCCATCGGGCAAAACGCCAGAGGTAGCTGCTTGACGACAACATGGCTCCAGTTACCAAGGTGGATATTCCCAACATGTGAAATGAATCAAGGGTTTTTTGCCGATCAACAAATAGCAAAGAGCTTAGATACAGAATGACACCAATGCCAACGAGCCAAGCGGTTGACCGTATGATTTTTTTCGATATGAGTGTTTTTTTTATATGGGTTACTGGATCAGTCATCTGAATGTCAAGTACTTGTGACCAAAATAACTTGTGACTACTGGCACCAAAACGCCAATAAGATGAGCAAGCGCTTCGGATTGATCAACGCTTACCAACTGTGACATCCAAGAGGCCAGCAATAGACTGATGACCAAAGTCTGTAGCACGGCTAGGGCATTGATCGTGATGAACTTGACAATTTGAGGCAAGACTGAGCCATTACGCGCATCGAATACATGACCGCGCATTAGTAAAAAAGCCACTACCATGCCAACTAAGTAGGCAAATACAATTGAAAAGCTGTACGGCAAGAATGTACTGAAAATAAATCGTGACCCAAAATTAGTTCCAGCAGCTATGCCACCAGCAACAAGGAACCTTGAGAACTGAGTAGTCATAGCATTCCCATCAATTCATTCTCAATCATTAACTTGGGTCGCTTTCTTAGCCACCCCTCTACCAAATTGGATGCTCTCGGAGATACCACGGTCTTCAGGATAGTAATAGGATGTGTCAGCTACCCACAGGCCTTTAATCGGCAACTCAACTGGAGGGAGGCTTTCGAGATATCCCGGGTCACAGACGGGCTGGGCAAACCGATAGCGGCTAGCACGCATATCAACAAAGTCATCATCAACAAGACGCGGATTGATTTTTTTCAGATATTTTTTGACTTTATCTGTGAAGGCTTTGTCCGGTTCGGCGAACTTGGGGTGCTCACCCGGGATATAGAAAGGAACGTAAACAACATGCTCATCTTGGAGGGGCCGAAGATTGCTGTACTCGACTAATCCGGGGATATCCATGTCTGGATCGTTTGTATTAAGCCAGAAGTTTCCCGTCACCTGTTGCTTGAGCTTGGCGATGACGCAAACGACAGCTATGTTTTTTGTGGCCTTGAACTTCTCTAAAATTTTCACAGGGAGATCAGGCATTAGTTGAGGTATGTAAGGTAGGGGTATTGTGCTAATGACTTTATTGAAAAATTTAGATTCGCCTTTAATTTGTACTCCGATTACTCGATCCTGATCTATAAGGACTTTTTCAACAGGAGTGTTGAGACGAATCTCACCACCACCTTCGATAATAGCTTTCCGAAGTGCTTGCAGAAGCGTGTTTGAACCGCCATTCAGATAGCCTAACTTCTCTCGAAATAGGCTAGATCGTGACCGCCCTATTCGTCGAATGCGACTCCAGATCCAAGCAGCAGAAAGGTTATTTGCATAATCGTAAAATTTGTAATCAAAAAGCCGCCGCCATAGGACTTCCCAAGCCTCTGCACCCACCCAGCGTTTGATCCATGAGGAAGCTTCAACATGATCCAGTGGCCCCCAGTCGTCGCGTTTCGTACACAGAAAAGCATGCAAACCATAACGGACTTTCGCAGTCAGACTCAGTCCTTGGAATTTCAGCAGAGCAATTGGGTTACCCCATGGCTGAACCTTGTCTTGATACCAGTAACCCATCTTGGTTTCCACCCAGTTCATCTGGTCGGCAATTCCTAATTCATCTAGTGCTTGTAGAAAAGCATGATCTGATGTGCAGTGGAAGTGGTAGTAACGTTCTATCTCAAGTCCATTGAAGTCGAAGCTTGCTGTCATTCCCCCCACGCGGTCATCGGCCTCGAAAACCACAGGCTCATGACCATCTTTGGCCAGCTGATACGCCACCGCCAGGCCCATCGGGCCGGCACCCAGAACTGCAATACGTTGTTTCAAATCAAAACTCCATCACCACACCGCTGTAGCGGGGATCATTAAATGTTTCGACAATGGCGGCTTTGAAGGGTGTGGTGGGCACATTGAAAAAACCCGGCCAGTCAATCACCTCGAACTCATCTTTGGCGATCAGCGCCTCAAGCTGCTGCGTCGTGAAAGGGGGATTTTTATCAAACAGCCCCCAAATCCAGATCAATGCATAAAATAAAGCATACGGAATACGAACGATGGGGGTTTTGCAACGCGTGGCGTGCTTAATCTCACGGATGATGTCGATGTAATCAACCTTCTCATGGCCGGTGATGTTGTAGATACCATCGCGCACACGGTTTTCGATGCAACTGATGATCACATTGCAAAAGTCGCCCACATACAAGGGTTGACGCATGTAGCGCCCATGACTGGGGATGGGGAACACAGGCACTTTTTTCATGAAACGAGACAACCACCCCAAGTGCTTTCGGTCGAACCAACCAAACATCAAAGTAGGTCGCAACACTGGGCACGGAACCCCACTGGCTAAAACCAGCTTTTCTTGAGCGATTTTAGTTTTGGTGTAGTGGTCATCGGCTATCGACTCCACAACAGATGAGCTGATGTGCACCAAGTAAGGCACCTGATGGGTTTTAATGCCATTCAACACCAAACGAGATGAATCGACATTGTTGCGCACAAACTCTTGATAGTCATTTCCCCCGATTTGTGCCTGCAGCATCACAACGACATCTGCACCTACGAAGTGGCGTTGCCAGTCACCAGGCTCGGCCAAGTCGGCATATTCAACAGTAATTTCGGGCTGAACCCGTTTTAGCACTTCGATATTGGCACGATGTTTATCCAAGACAACTATGTTTGAATAGCCTTTTTCAATTAGTCGAGCGACCAAGTTTTGCCCAACTAAGCCAGCGCCGCCAGGTAAGATTAATTTTTCATTCATCATTAAGTTTTCAATCTAATTAAGTTACTACTTTATTTTTTGTACTCATGTCAATATTTTCATCCATACTGATCAGAAATACATAAAACAATCCAATAAAAGAGCATATAAACACATAGTAAAATATAATAAAAATCAAAGTCAAATTTTGGGAAATTGGCACATAAAATATAAAGAAAATCAATATGTTGCCGAATAAAGCTACTCTAAAGATAAGTAAAGATACAGTTTTCAAAATTATGCTTAAAACAAGAAAAAAACCGATCCATGGAAAAAACTACCTTGATGAATGACCGTCGATCCCGGTTGGAACATTACTGCAACCCAAATAATAATAGCGAATACAGAAATACACATCAATCTTGAAACTCCTGCGGGAAGCAGTGGGAAGCGAGCAATAGCCCAAACTAGAATAACAAAATATAATTGTAAAAACCACATTGAATAATTAAATTTGCTTTCTACAACGAAGAGCGGCCTCACCAGTCGCTTAGTAACCAAACGCCAGACGCGGTGTATCAAACCGCGAGCGGCGGCGGCGCGATAATTCTTGAAAAATATGGTGACTCGCTGCCAGAAACGTCTGATCCGCTACGCTCCTCAGACGTTTCTGGCAGTATAGTGAAAGACAACAAAGCAACTGCAACAACAGAAGCAAAAACGGGGCAGCGCCGAGCGGCTGCAAGTGAACTGGAACCTACAACTTAAACTCTAGCAAAAAGTTGTCTTGAGTTTCAGTTCCACCTTAGATGAAAGCGCTGAGCACCCGGCTAAGCTCATTGGCTAGGTATGCTTGAAGCACGGCGTTAAACGAAACCAAGTGGTCTTGCATTCTGACAACGGCGGTCCGATGAAAGGGGCAACCATGCTGGCCACGCTCCATCGCTTGGGTGTCATGCCGTCATTTAGTCGCCCATCGGTCAGCGACGACAACCCGTACTCAGAAACGTTATTCCGTACCTTGAAATACAGCCCTGGCTACCCAAGTCAACCCTTTGCTGGCATTGAGCAAGCCCGCCAGTGGGTTCATACGTTTGTAAACTGGTACAACAACGTGCACCGACACAGTGGTATTAAGTTTGTTACGCCAGCGCAGCGACACAGCGGCCGAGATCAAGACATTCTGAAAAACCGCAAATCTGTCTATGAAGCTGCTAAGCTTGCAAGACCCGATCGGTGGAGAAACCGGTCAAACTGTAATTGGGACAGCATCGAAGAGTTTTGGCTTAACCCACCAAAAGAGCACTGCAGTAACCGTGCGGTTTTAAAAAGCGCAGCATGAAAGGCGGACATCTTTCGTGAGAAGCACCGCGGTTCATTTTCAACAAGATGGAAATCTGAAATGACTCGTATGACAGAAAACAGAAAAAGCAAGCTATTCCTGCTGGCCGCGCTTGCCTTCGTCGGGTTGGCGATCATTGGTGGCATTCGTTCTTATTCACCTGTGCCCTTTTGGGATATGTGGGACGGCTATTTGGGCTTTTTCACAAAGGTAATATCAGGTGATACGTCCGCTTGGTGGTCACAGCACAATGAACATCGCATAGTTTTAACCCGTGTTTTCTTTTGGATGGATCTGGCTTTTTTTGCGGGGCAAGGTTGGTTTTTAATTGTGGTCAACTATCTGTTAGTTGCAATAGTTTGCACGCTATTTTGGATTATTTGGATAGAAATAAGAAGCGAGAAGCATCTCTGGATCGGCTATTTTATAATTGCGTGGCTTTTTTTATGGATACAAGAAAATAATCTAGTATGGGGCTTTCAAAGTCAATTTATTCTCGCACAACTTCTCCCACTTTCCTCACTCTATTTTTTGCATCGAGCCGCATCAGCAGATACCAATAAGAATGTAAATTTTTGCTTTGCTCTTATTTTAGGCGTTCTTTCGCTCGGCAGCATGGCTAATGGGATATTAACATTGCCGCTATTGACTGGATATTCGCTTGTTGCCCGTATGGGCTGGAAACGTACTCTATTATTAGCTGTGTTATCTGTAATGGCTCTTTGGTTGTATTTTCTTAATTACAATGCGCCGGGTGGTCATGGCTCTTTAAAACAGGCTTTGCTTGAAACCCCTATTGATTTAATGGTTTATGTACTGCTCTATATAGGTGCGCCTTTTTATTATCTTTTTGGAAAGGAGGATTTTGGTCAAGTTATTGCAATAACTGCAGGTTCCTTTATGGTTGTAAGCTGCACTGTATTAGCTTTGCGGATTATTCCGATTGCCCAAAGAACAACATTGCCTCTCGCACTACTTGTATTTATCCTTTACATAGGCGGCACCGCATTAGGTACAGGCGGTGGTCGGGTAATATTTGGTGTTGATCAGGCATTATCTAGCCGTTATATGACTCCAGCGCTAATGGCGTGGGTTGCTTTGCTGCTCTTGTATTTACCAAAGTTAGAACCTGTTGGTCAGTCTTTGCAAAGTAAGGTATGGTTACCGTTCCTATTATTATTATTTTTAATGCTTCCATTACAATTGAAAGCTCTTTCGTCAAAGCAAAATGAGCTTTTTGAGCGCGAAATTGCAGCGCTTGCATTGGAACTTGGTGTGAATGATCAAAGCCAGATAAGTCATGTATTTCCATCTGCAGACTGGGCTCTGACATTAGCCGAGAAGCCTGTAGCAAAAAATTTATCAGTGTTCGGCAGCTTACCGTTTAAAGACGCAAGAGAAACGATTGAGCAAAAGCCTACAAAAGATTTGCCATCTGACCATCAGTGTTTAGGTTCAATTGATGAGGTTCAAGCAATCAAGGGTGATGCGAAATTCGTTCAAGTCAGGGGTTGGATTTTTGAACCTCGTGGTAGAAATATTCCTGAATCTGCTCAACTGATTGATGAAAATGGAATTGTGCAGGGACTAATAATTACAGGTCAAACACGACCGGATGTGGCGTCCGCTATTGATTCATATGCCAAAAATTCTGGATTTAAAGGTTATGTCAGAGCCTCTGCGCAAGGACAGGCTATAAATTTGATTGACCCTCAAGGGGGTTGCCAGTTTTTTTCAAGCATTCCTGCCGTTTTTTTTACAACATCTAAAACAACAGATAGCGACTCAGTGAGCGTGTCGATTAACCAATTACAAGAGCAGAATACATGGACGGGTAAGGACTATTATCGCTCGAGTATTTCAGGCTTAACTGTTTTCGGTAGTTTCGTTCATTCCGATAAAGATGTAGGTTCGATTATTTTAAAAATTAAGTGGGGAGACAGGCTACTTTATCGTAGTGGACCTACTGGTGGGAGACAATTTGCTCAAGTTATTGGGCATCCACATTTGAAGAGCAACCTGCCAGTGGCTCCAGAATGGATTTTGTTGGAATTTTCAAGTGAAAGGCTACCCGATGTTTTTGAGATTGAGTTAACTGACAAAGGTAAGAGCTGGGGTGAATGGTCGGCGATCGCAATTTCAAATAGAGATAATAAATAATGAATTTGAAAATTATTTCAACAATAAAACTTTTATTAATAATGGTAGTTTTTATTAATTTGGGTGCTACATGTGCTGTATATTTATTACTGAGTGGATTGATGGCAAATTTAGAAATTTAGAAATGATTTTTTCAGGTAATTTAATAGCGGATATTTTTGGTGGTGGTTCTGATGTTATAAAAAATAGTTTTTATTTATTTGGTGGATTCAAGTACGAAGTGCAACTTTGATTAATCAGGTGGGTTGGCTGAGAATGTTCTAGCATCTCAGATTTCCAGACCTCCAAGTCAAAGTCACCTTATGAGCTACAAACATCTCAGCCAAACTGAACGTTATCAGATTTATGCGCTTATGAAAGCAGGACATTTGCCCGTCGAGATTGCCAAACTGCTGGGTCGACACAAGTCGTCGATCAGCAGGGAGCTCTCGCGCAACACGGGTAAGCGCGGTTACAGACCCCAGCAAGCCGACCAACGTTACCGAGAGCGAGCCCAATCGAGTCGTCATGCTCGTCGTATAGGCGAAGCTACCCGGGCGTTGGTTGCTGAGCGCCTGAGTTCGCAATGGAGTCCCGAGCAGATCGCAGCCTCACTGCCTATTAGCCATGAAACGATTTACCAACATGTCTATGCTGACAAGGCCCAAGGCGGGTCGCTTTGGAAACACCTTCGTTGCCAGAAAAAGAAGCGCAAACGTTACGCCAGTGGGCGAGAGCGTCGCGGGCAGATCACTGGTAGACGGCCCATTGCCCAACGTCCAGCCTCGGTTGAGAGTCGCCGTCAAGT
>CAWUWI010000035.1:0-30797 GCA_963926245.1 uncultured Burkholderiaceae bacterium
GTATTACTCTCTTCGACTCCCTAGAAGCCTCAGGAGATCCCATGGGGGTGTTAGGAGACCTTCGGTCAGAGTCATGGGTAAAGCTGAGGAGGTCTAGGGGACATTAGACAATGTCTAGGGGATTCCTAGTGGTCATCAGGGTCAACTATGTTGGATGGGAACAAATATCTAGCCTTCTTATGCTAAATAAATCTTAGAAATTATGAGAAGTGGGGATGAGGTATTTTTAGTAAAGACACGAACCGTGTGAGTTAGACCATATCCTAATACGACTACACCTGTGTCAGACCCCACCAGAGGCTCAGGGGTCAACTATGTTGAATATGGAGCAATCTAAATGGTCTTAGGGGGCGTTAGGTAATGTCTCAGGGAACCTGGGTTTCTAGGTTCCAATTTAGGTTCCAAATAAAGGCTAGTGGCGAGTCACTTTTTCCTTTAAAATCAATGGCACTGTAGTAATGGCGGACAGAGGGATTATCTGAAAAAGTCCCCGAATTCATCGAACTCGAGGCGCGGTTAATTGTCTGAATAGTATTGCTAACTTTTCTATCACGATCATGTCCCAGTTGAGCTTTTCTGACGTTGAATTAGGTGCCAAGCGTAAGCAAACGCGGCGCGACAAATTCTTGATCGAAATGGATAAGTTCGTAACACAGAGCTTATTGCTTGCAAGGCTTACGCCTTTCATTTAATGTAAGTTTAAATCCACTTATACCTGTAGCGCCCTAATGCGCAAAATGTGTGTTCGGGTCAGCAGATTGTTGCACGTTGGGTTCAGTAAACCCCTTTTCTTTCCCTGCCAGATTTTATCTAATGCACTCACCCCCCCCGTCGTCGTCCTTCTCACATCGTCCCAATCCACCACAGGGGCAGCCAAATTAGCCGGCACTAAGGAATCCAGCATAGCTCCGGGGATAAGTCAAGGCTCATAGACCCAAAAAAGCCCATCCGCGCAGGTCAGAATAAAAGGAAGTTTTTAATGCCTATTCCATCTGTGAATTCTCATTGACGCCATGTATAGCGTAAATGAGCTATGGGGTTTGGCTAGAGACTTATGTGTTTTTGTATGTACAGCCAGATTTTAGAGAGTCGCCCGTGTGTGAATAGTCAACAACAACAAAACAGTCATGCCCTTTAACTCTTTTTTGAAATTGCATTAACTCAAACATACCGCCCCCATGCAGATGCAATAGGGAACCTAAAGTTTTAAGGCTTGGTCAATCAGGATAGAAGTAATCGTTGTTGTACTTAGCTAAATCTTAGGATGCTTGGTTGCCTAGGAGCAATCCATTTGTATTCCTAGGTATTAGCCTACTGTACTAAAAGGTATACCCGAGTTATGAGGCAGTGCAGGGTTTACCCTTAGGCTTTAGCCATGAAGGGGTAATTATAAATGCGAACGATTCTCATCTCGAGAAAATTGGTAGAAGGGGTGATTTTATCGTTTCATCGAAAACACGGATTGATAATTGACCCTAAGCCAGAGACTCCAGAGACTACCCAGAGACTCTTACAGGCCGCCTAAGCCCCTCCTGCCCCTCACGGTACAGGCCTACACTCAATCTATTTAAAGACTTGGTACCATTAGTGCTCCAAACATATCTTAGGTTACAAATTAGGTCATAAATCACAATCACCATCTTCAGGGACCCTCCTATGAAAAACACCCCCAGAATCTCACTCTCAGCTTTTACCAAACATCACGCGCCACTGTTAACAGCTCAGTGGTTGTCAGCCTGTCGAGGATAAATCGCACGCAGTGTCATGCTGGATCCGTTACCGTATGTAGACAAGCGACGATTGCGTTATGTCGATAAAGCATCGTCATCGAGCACCTGAGCGGTCACCGCAATTTCAAGGGTGTGCGTGCCCCCGCCCTGAATCACTCCACGCAAGGGAGACACATCTCCAAAATCGCGACCTTGCGCCAACAAGACATGTGAAGTGTCAGCAATAGTCTGGTTAGTCGGGTCGAGCTCAAGCCATTGACCTGGTGCGCCAGGGCAATAAATGCTTACCCATGCGTGAGAAGCGCCGGCGCCGCGAAAGCGCTCTTGACCCGGCGGCGGTGTGGTCAGCAAATAGCCACTCACGTAGCGCGCAGCCAAGCCAACGCTGCGTAAACAACCGAGCATGATGTGAGAAAAGTCTTGGCAAACCCCATGCCTGCTTGCAAAGGCCTGCGAAAGCGGGGTGTGGATTTCAGTCGCTCCAGAGGCGTATGTAAAGTCTTGATAGATTCGCTGGCATAACGCTAGGGCGGCACTGCCGATCGGTCGTCCCGCAGGAAACGAAGGCAGGGCGTAATCTTTGAGTTCGGCCAGCCAAGGCACAAACGGGCTTGGCCAAACAAATTCAGACGCGGCCACGAAAGGTTGATCAAGGCCATAGGTCATCTCAGCTTTTAGGTCGTTCCAGGCCGGTGTCTGTGTTGGATCAAAGTTGGCATAACGTGCGCGCTTGTCAACGCGACTGTAACTGTTGACCGTTAATTCGCGGTGGGGTGTGGTGAGGCTAAAAAACGTGCGCGTATTGCCAAAGGCATCGACCTGATCCAAACGATTGTCAACAGGTGGTGAAATACTCAAGAGATGTTTCAGCACCGTCTGCCAGGGATTTTTTAATGGGCGCAGGTGCGCTAAATGCTGCGCTAAAACCACATCATGGTCGTAAACATACCGTGTCTCATGCTCGATGTGGATGTGCCTCATGATGCAAAGTGTTGCTGTTTGACGTGTGCGAAGAAGCGTCTACCGATCTCATCAGAAGCTTCATACCCAAATCGTCCCGCCTGACTTACCTGTTCGATCAGACTGCTGATGTTGTCTTCTTCAAAAGTTAACTTTGGAAAGGCAGCAAACAAGGTCTCACCAGATGGCAACTCGGCGAGTTCGCTGGCTAGGGTATGGAGTGCGCTCGCAATGCTGCGTGGATTGGTGTTGTCAATTACCGTCAATTCCAGCAACGCGGGAATGTCCTGCTGTCGCTGATAACGCGTGCGGTAGGTGATTGCGCTATCAAACAACACCAACAAAGCATCAAAACCACGGGAGGTGTAAACAGCAGCCGATCCAAAGAATTGGTCAGTGGTTTGGCTTTGATTGATAAGGCGTTCGACCATGCGTCCTGCGCTGAGCATTCGCCAGCCGAGATCACGAGTCATGCGATCTAACTGAAACCCGACCAAAGCTGCCAATGGGATTTCCATTGAGTCCAAGGTTTCGATCACATCGAGACCTGATACGAGGCCCAAGGACTCGCTGTTCGTGTGCGAGTGTCGCGATTGAAGCAACAATTGTTTGACTCGCCCCGGTATCTGAACGTGTTCAGCTGGCAAGCGGTCGCGCACCTCACGGATGGCTCGTTCGAGAGCGTTCAGGCAATCGAGTAACCCTCCACCGTCAGCCTGTTGCAACTGGTTGATCAGGGCTTGCCCAAAAGCCACTGGTGCCGCCGACATGGCGGGTGTGTCCAAGGGCACTAGACCGTGTAAACGCGCAAGCTCACCCACCGCATCACGCAGCGCTGGTTGGCTATCACGGCGATTGGTCGTGAGTAGAACCAATACCTCCCGAGCCAGGCGCATTAAAAACTCAGCCCTTTCGGTGTAGCGGCCCAACCAAAAGAGATTTTCTGCAGAGCGGCTAGAAACTAATTCGCGGTCACTGTGCCAGCGCTGTCGTTTGGAGCGCTTGGGCAACATAGAATAGGTGTCAACTTGATCGTCAGTTAGTACCCAGGTGTCCAGCGTACTGCCACCACTTCGAATCGATACCAAGTGAGGATCGACAGCGGCAACGCGTGTCATGCCACCAGGCATGACTTCCCATTGACCGTTTTCACCGACAATGGCGTACAAGCGAATCATGGCTGTCCGAGGCTCGATATTGCCAGCGCGCCAGATGGGCACTTGGGAAAATGGTAAGTAGGTCTGGGTGGTGTAGATTTCGGGCCGACGCGCTATCCATTGACGCCATTGCGCCAGCTGCGATTCTTCAAGTAGGCTGGCAATAATGGGCTCAAAATTGGTTGAGCTGCGGTTGGCAAATGTTGGTTTGATGACTTGAGATTTCAAGCGAGTAGAAACGTCTTTCCAAGCCGCGTCTTCGCCACACCACCAGGTGTGTAAGGAGGGCAGCAGTAGGGGCTCACCAATTAAGTGTTCACACAACGATGGTAAAAATCCCTGAATGGCAGGCGACTCTAAGAACCCGGTACCTAAAGCATTGGCCATGACCACGCCTCCGGCTCGAATGACCTCTAACAGCCCAGGCACGCCAAGTGCGGACTCTGGGTTGAGCTCTAAAGGATCACAAAAGTCATCATCGACACGTCGTACTACCCCATGAATTCTTTCAAGACCGTGAATTGTCTTAAGAAACAATTGACCTTGTCGCACGGTTAGATCGGGACCCTCTACCAGCGGAATGCCAAGGTAACGCGCAAGGTAGGCATGCTCAAAATAAGTCTCACTCATTGGCCCAGCCGTGAGCAAAGCAAAGCGCGGGGTGTCAGATGTGATGGTACGGGCTTGGGTTTCAAGCGCCTCAAGCAAGCGTCGATAACTTGACGCGATGTGTTGCACCCCCATTTCGCGATAAGCCTGTGAGAACAACCTCGAAATGATGAGACGGTTTTCGAGCACGTATCCCAATCCCGATGGTGACTGAGTTCTTTGTCCCACCACCCACCATTGCCCATCAGAATCGCGCGCCACATCGAAGGCCACCACGTGCAAATAGGTTTGCGACGGCGGCGTGACACCGTGCATGGCATGCATGTAGCCAGGGTTGCCTAGTACCAAAGCGCTTGGCAGATACGCGGCTTGCAGCAACCGGCGTTCATGATAAACATCTCGCAAAATTTCATTCAAAAGATGAGCACGTTGCGCCAACCCTTGGCTTAGCGTTTGCCATTCGCTGGGCTCAATTAACATTGGTAACGGGTTCAATGACCAAGGGCGTGATTGGTCTTCTTTTTCAGTGAAGATGTTGTAACTGACACCGTTTTGCGCAATCACGCGATCAACCGTTTGTGCGCTTTCAGCCATCCCTTTAAGGCCTTGTACGCCGACATGATCGAAAAAACTCGACCATACCGAACGTAGATGACCATCGGGTGTTCGCAGTTCATCAAAGTGGCCTGATTTGGATGTTAGTAGGCTGTTAGCCAATACATCGCTCACACTTTGGTTGGCGGCAGGCGCAGCTGTTGGTGTTTTGTACAGGTCGTCCAAGGGCGACATCATGAGGGCAACTTTAAGATAAACGTTTGGTTATCAGTGTATCGGCAATTAGAGCAATCATTAAAACGCGAAACCGCTTGACCTGCACCAAACGGGTGAGTCATGAACCGTTATGGTGTGGGTTAAGCATGCTTTGTCCGCCAGTGGCTTAATAATGAGCCCGCTTGTCAGTTGAGCAATAACTATGCCACGATTAAAATGTAAAAGGTGTTGTTATCGGCTTTTGACAGTGGCATTAATGGCATAGATATTGCTTGCTTTGAGTGATCGATGAGTTGAATCCATGCAGGTTCTGCGCCAAGTTGTCGATTTTTACGCACACCAATTGAGCACGGAAATCGAACCATGTCAGCCCAACCACCTCTTGTTCCTCCCACGTTTTTTGATGAGCTGTTACTGCACGCGCATGCTGGCGACAATTACTTGTCAGGCCCAGTACGACCGCATTACCAAATGATCAGCCAGTGGCTGCGAGAGGCGGATGTTGACACATTGCGTGCACGTCGGGAAGAAGCGGAGCTTTTGTTTCGGCGGGTCGGCATCACCTTTGCGGTTCATGGCGATGATGATGGCAGCGAACGAACCATCCCGTTTGATATCGTTCCGCGTATATTTCCAGCCAAAGAATGGGATACCTTACAAAAAGGCTTGCGTCAGCGTGTGCAAGCCTTGAACTGTTTTTTGCATGATGTTTATCACCAGCAACACATCTTAAAAACCAATATCTTGGCGCCAGAACAGGTTCTGCAAAACACCCAGTATCGGCCTGAGATGCAGGGTATTGATGTGCCGCTCGATATCTATGCGCACATTGCTGGGATTGACATCGTTCGTGCGACACACGGCAACGAGCAAGGGGCTTTCTTTGTGTTGGAAGATAATCTGAGAGTGCCTTCGGGGGTCTCTTACATGATTGAGAACCGCAAGATGATGATGCGGTTGTTTCCTGATCTATTCGCCAAGCACCGAATTGCGCCCGTTGAACATTACCCCGATTTACTTTTAGATACCTTGACCCAAATGGCGTCTTCAGAAAAACGCTATTCAAATGTGGTTGTTTTGACCCCAGGGGTTTACAACTCGGCTTACTTTGAGCATGCCTTTTTGGCCCAACAAATGGGTGTCGAACTGGTCGAAGGCCAAGATTTGTTTGTTGAAGACGACGTGGTTTACATGCGCACCACACAAGGCCCTAGACAAGTGGATGTGATTTATAGACGTGTTGATGATGATTTTTTAGATCCGGAAGCCTTTCGTGAAGATTCGACGCTAGGTCCAGCCGGTTTGATGCGCGCCTACCGCGCGGGTAACGTCACCATCTGCAATGCCGTTGGGACGGGTATCGCCGATGACAAATCTATTTACCCGCATGTGCCAGACATGATTCGGTTTTACTTGTCTGAAGAACCGATTCTGCACAACGTGCCAACCTATAGTTGTCGTGATCCCAAGGCATTGAGTCATGTGTTGGCTAACTTGGCCGACTTGGTGGTTAAAGAAGTACACGGCGCTGGCGGCTACGGTATGTTGATTGGACCGACAGCTAGCAAAAACGAAATTGAAACATTCAGTCAGCAATTAAAAGCCAATCCAGCCAACTACATCGCTCAGCCGACGTTGGCCTTATCGACGTGCCCAACTTTTGTGGGTGCCGGTGTCGCACCGCGCCACATCGACTTACGCCCTTTTGTATTGTCAGGCCAAGAGATCCGCTTGGTTAGTGGGGGTTTGACGCGTGTGGCTCTCAAAGAGGGGTCGCTGATTGTGAACTCATCTCAAGGCGGTGGCACCAAAGACACATGGATTTTGGAATAAGGAGCGCCTGAGATGCTATCGCGAACCGCTGATCACCTTTACTGGATGTCGCGCTACACAGAGCGCGCAGAAAACACGGCACGAATGCTCGATGTCAGCTATCAGATGTCTTTGTTGCCGCAGTCTGACCAAGCCGCGACCGCCGCTTGGTGGGCCATGTTGGAAATCTCAGAACTGTCAGAGGACTTTGCCACTAAGTACAGTGCAGTCACGCCAGCGAATGTTTTGAACTATATGACGCAAGACATGGAAAATCCCTCGTCCATCATGCAGTGCTTGAGAGCTGCCCGAGAAAATGCCCGTGCGGTGCGGGGTGCCATGACCACAGACCTTTGGGAAACGGTTAACACCACTTGGCTTGATGCCCAACGTCAGGTTGGAAATGGCTTGTTAAAAATTGCCCCGGCTGAGTTCTTTGAATGGGTTAAGTTTCGATCTCACCAAACACGTGGCGTTCACATCGGCACCATGATGCGAGATGAGGTTTATCACTTTATTGCTTTGGGCACATTCGTCGAGCGGGCCGACAACATTGCGCGGTTGCTTGATGTGAAATTTTTAGCGGCTAAGGAACACACGGGCGATACACTGGCGCACGTTGAAGAGTTTTACTTTTGGGCAGCGATTTTGCGCTCTCTTTCTGCCTTTGAAAACTATCGAAAGGTTTACCGCAACGTCATCACACCGGAGCGGGTTGCTGAACTTTTAATTTTGCGCTGGCAAAACCCAAGATCGCTCACGGCGTGTATAGCGCAAGTGGTCGACTTGTTGCACAAAGTGCGCAATTCGCAATCGGGTGCCACAGAGCTAGAAGCCCGATCGATATTGGCTGAGTTGCGTGACCTTGAAATCCACGAAATCCTTGATCGCGGTGTGCATGAATACCTAACAGCGTTTATTGCTCGCATCAGCGTTTTGAGTGCAAACATTAGCCATAATTTCTTGCTACCACTTGAGCCTGAATCGCATCAGACGACCCAAAACTAATACTAGACTCTAATGCATCCAGACCGATCGCGTCAACGATCATCACCGGGTAGGTGTCGCCTTAGCCAAGCTCGCTGGTTTGGCTAGGGCCATCGGTATCGGACGCTTTGCATACACCGCGATCTTGCCCGTGATGCAAGCTGACCAAGGCCTGTCGCTCGTCGATGGCAGTTTGCTCGAAATGGTTAACCTAGTCGGCTATCTCATCGGTGGGCTGACAGCAGCGCGGTTCCGTCATCAGCCTGTGTTTTGTGCACGATTAGCCATTTGTTTGATCGTCGTTAGCATGGGACGGATGGCGTTTAACGATCAACTGTGGTGGTAGATCGTTTTGCGTTTGATTACTGGCGAAGCGAGTGCCTGGGTCATGGTGATGCTCTCAATCCTTTGTTTGCCCCAACTGAACACTCGACCAGCCTTGGCGGGCTGGGTTTTTAGTGGCGTGGGCACAGTTATTTCCCTCGGTTGTCTGGCATCGATTTCCGAATATTGCTCTAGACCCCATTGCCCCAAGCCCCCACCCCCTAAATACCAACCCGACCGGTGCTGATACCACGAACAATGTCCGAGCTGGCAGTGACGTTGATCAGCCCCGCTTGTGGCGGTTGGTGATTTGCTATGGGTTTTATGGTTTTGGTTACATATTTTCTGCCACCGACTTGCCTGCACAAGCACGTATCTTATTGCAAGAAAGCTGGATCTACAGCTTGGCGTGGCCGGTGTTTGTGATGGGCTTGGGCGAGCGACTGTCGCTAAGCCTATTGCTGGCCGCCAGCGTGTTGCTCGTGACAGCTGGTGTTGTTTAAACAGTGGTGCCAGGATAAGAAATGACAGCTCATCGTGCACTTGCATGAGCCGTGCGCACTACAATCGGCGCATGCAACATTTGAATGACGCTTGGCGCTACGAACTGGTTCGGTTAAACGAGTCGGAATCAACGTGGCTTAACGATACGCTCGCCAATCGAGAAGCGGTGCAGCAGACTGATAGCGGCTTGCCCCGGTTGTGGCGACGGGCTGAGCTGCTTGGGGTTGGCTTAGCCGCAGCCGATGCCATGCAGCACGTGTCATCAACACTTAGGGCGAGTGCCATGGCTTTGGGGCTGCTGGCCTTTGTGCTTGGCCTTAGCGCTGGGCTCACAGCCTTGGGCGATGCTGGTGAGCCGGTTAATGTGATTTGGGCGCTTTTGGCGGTGTTGCTCGTGCCTACGCTGTCTTTTTTTCTGTGGATCGGCTCTTGCTTATTGCCGCAAGCCAAAGGTGGTTGGCTAGGGCAAGCCTGGGAGTGGGTGGCAAACCGTTGGTTAAGCCAGGGCAAAGCTGCCCGAGCTTGGCGGGCTTGGTTAAACGTGGCCGAACAACGGCAAGCCACGTCATGGTGGCTGGCGGTGGTTACGCACAGCCTCTGGGCGGCCACGTTGGCCGGTGCCTTGCTGGCGCTACTCGTGGCTTTTAGCTTGCGGCATTACACCTTCATGTGGCAAACCACTTGGCTTGAAGCCACGGTTTTTGTCGAGCTGGCCCAAGCGATCAGTGCAGTCCCAGCTTGGTTGGGATTTGGCGTGCCAGAGGCACAGACTATATTGCTGAGTGGCAACCAAGCCATTGATCAGTCGACTGTTCGCACGCAATGGGCCCACTGGTTGGTGGGGGCGGTTTTTGTGTGGGGCCTGCTGCCACGATTGCTTGCCTTAATGGCTAGCGCGTATTTTTTGCGGCGCTGCTATGCCAACCTTGGACCAATACCCAAAGATGCTTATGCGCTGTTGGTGCAAGAGCGCCTAGACAAGGCTGCTCGAGCCATCTTAGTCGACGGCCCACCCGGGCAATTGGATCAATGGCCACATGCGGTTTTTCTTTCACCTCAAAAATGTCGCGATACCCGCGCGGCGGTCGCTTTGGAAACCGCTTGGCTCCATAAGTCACGGGCGGCACTGACTGACGCGGTTCACGTATTGGCCCCGATCGATGATCGCGTCTCACGACAAGAAGCGTTGGTTCAGTTGCAATCACTGTCGCCCAGTCACCTGCTGATCGTTGTTGATGCCCACCACATCCCAGATCGGGGGCTGCTCAACACCATCCTTTCCTTAACACCGCACACTGGTTGTGCGCGTGTGTATCTGAAGCCTGCCGATGATGCACGCAACAGAACGACCCAGTGGCAAAACAAGCTACAAGCGATCGGTCTTGGCAAGCCCCTACTTGATTGGCCAAGCGCTTTGCAATGGATGACAACGCATGAATGAGTCTGACGCTCTGCGAATTGCCATTGTCGGGCATACCAACACCGGTAAAACGTCGCTGTTGCGAACGCTGACACGTGACCGAACGTTTGGCGAGGTGGCTGACTCAGCAGGCACCACTCGGCACGTACAGGCGGCAACCGTCACACTGCAAAACCGTGATGCGTTGATTTGGTTCGATACCCCTGGTTTAGAGGACAGCATCGACCTGTACGACTGGGCGTCGCAATTAACGGCACCGGGCCATCGGTTAGACGGCCCCGAGCGAATCGCCCAATTCTTGCAAGACACTCAAGCCAGCCAACGCTTTGAGCAAGAGCACCGGGTGCTGGCACAGATTATTCAAAGCGATGCTGTGCTTTACGTGGTTGATGTCCGTGATACGGTGTTGGCCAAACACCGTGATGAACTGCGCTTGCTGCAGTGGTGTGCCAAACCAGTTTTGCCTGTCTTAAATTTCCAGGCCAGTGAGCAAGCGCAAGCGCAGCCTTGGATTGAGGCATTTGCTCGACAAGGCATTCATATTTACGTTGCGTTTGATTCGGTCAGCCCACCAAGCGATGGTGAGCAGTTACTTTTTAACACCTTGGCGCAAGTGTTGGCGCGCGCGCGACCGACACTGCAAGCCTTGAGTCAACAAGCGAATAAGGCCAAAGGCGAGCGCCGAGCAGCGGCACTCGACCGGATAGCGCAGTTGTGCGTGCGGGTTGCGGCATTGACGGTGACGGTTGCCAATGATCCGCAGACCGTGACGACGGGCCAACGAGAGCAGCAAGTGCGGGTGCGTGATCTTGAGTGCCGCTGTGTGACAGACTTGTTGGCGCTATACGCATTTGCTCCAGACGATTACACCGCCAGCGAGTTACCAGTAACCGATGGCCGCTGGCAAACCGATTTGTTTTCCAAAGAGGCAATCACCGAGGCGGGCCTGTCGGTGGGTAAGGGCGCTGCCGTGGGTGCGGTAGCCGGTGCAGCCATTGATGTCTTTAGCGCTGGTCTGACGCTGGGCACAGGGACTTTGTTGGGTGCTGCAGCGGGTTTTATTTGGCAAGGTGTTGACCAATGGGGGTCGGGCGTTAAAGCCAAGCTCTTGGGCCAAGAGACGTTACGCGTGGGCGACGACGTGTTGCAGGTGTTGGCTGCTCGCCAGTTGCGGTTAGTCAAAGCACTTGAGCAGCGCGGCCATGCCGCGTCGCACCGTGTCAACACTCAAGACAAGAGCGCAGAGGCTCGCGAACCCTTTGACGAAAAGGTCTTTTTGAAGGTCATGGCGGTGGCTCGCTTGCATCCGAACTGGTCTGACAACACGACAACGGTTGGTGCGCAGCAAAACGCGGTCTTAGCCCTACAGCAATGCTTAGCGGCATCGCCCTTGTTGGCGACTTAAAACGGGCGCTTGGCACTTGATCGGTTACACTAAAGACCAATGTCATTTTGTACCAGTCCACATGACATGTTCGGGTCAGTCCTGACCCAACACAAGAGAGTGTCTTTCTCCTTGCTTCGCTTGCCCCGATTGGAGTCGCGTGAATACGCTGACCGGCACAGCGATGGAGTTTTTATTTGTCTACCGAAATTTCTTTTGCCAGTCTTTCACTGGCCGAACCCCTTCTGCGTGCTATCGAAGAAGAGGGTTACACCGTACCCACACCGATTCAAGCGCAAGCCATCCCTCACGTTCTAGCTGGCAGCGACTTAATGGCAGCAGCGCAAACCGGTACCGGCAAAACAGCTGGTTTTACCTTGCCGATTTTGCAACGCCTCATTACTCAGCCATTGACGCAACAAAAGCCCGGCACGCCGCGGGTCTTGATTTTGACGCCCACGCGTGAACTCGCCGCCCAAGTACAAGAGTCCGTGCGCACTTATGGCAAGCACGCACGCGTGACGTCATTTGTGATGTTTGGTGGTGTCAATATCAACCCACAGATCAGCGCTATGCGTCAGCGTCTAGACGTGCTGGTGGCTACGCCTGGACGTCTGCTTGACCACGTCCAACAAAGAACCCTCGACTTGTCAGCTGTTGAAGTTTTTGTGCTTGACGAAGCCGATCGTATGCTTGACATGGGTTTTATTCGTGACATCCGTAAGGTGTTAGCACTGCTGCCTAAGCAGCGACAGAATCTTTTGTTTTCTGCGACTTTCTCTGAAGAGATTCGCACGCTGGCGCGCGGCGTTTTGAATAATCCGGTTGAAGTCTCAGTGAGTCCTCGCAACACAACCGCTGAACGGGTTGAGCAAAGTGTGCACATGGTGCCGCAGGCTCATAAGCGTGATGTTTTGAGTCACATTATTCGCGAAAGTGGCTGGCATCAGGTGTTGGTCTTTACCCGCACCAAGCACGGTGCCAACCGTTTGGCTGAAAAACTGGTTAAAGACGGCCTGCAGGCCGCTGCCATTCACGGTAACAAAAGCCAAGCGGCTCGAACCAAAGCCCTTGAGGGCTTCAAGTCGGGCAAGCTTTCGGTACTTGTTGCCACTGACATTGCGGCTCGTGGCTTGGACATTGACCAGTTGCCACAGGTGGTCAATTTTGAATTGCCGAATATGCCAGAGGACTACGTTCACCGCATTGGTCGCACCGGTCGCGCCGGTGCTGCGGGCAATGCCTTGTCTTTGGTTGATGTTGACGAAATGAAGTATCTCAAGGCGATTGAGCGTTTGACGCGACAAACCATCACGCAAGTGCCGGCACCAACCGGCTGGACGCCCAGTCCTGCGGCTGCCCGCGCCATCGATGATGCGCCGCGTGCGCCCCGTCGTCCCGATCCGCGCGCGCGCTCTGGTCAACGGTCTGCACCCAAAACCGGTGCTCGGACCAGCACAGGGTTGCCCGCCCGGGCCGGTGCTCGCACAGACGGTAGAGCGGACTCTCGCCCGGCCGCGCGTTCGACGTCACGACCCAACCCCAGAAAAGTGGCATAAAACCAGACGCTAAAACGCATGAGCCAATTATCCATTCCAGAAGAAGTCGCCCGAAGGCGAACGTTTGCCATCATCTCTCACCCGGATGCCGGCAAAACAACCCTGACTGAAAAAATCCTGCTATTTGCAGGTGCGATCCAAATTGCCGGTAGTGTCAAGGCGCGTAAGGCGTCTCGGCATGCAGCATCTGATTGGATGGAAATCGAGAAGCAGCGGGGCATTTCTGTGGCCTCTTCGGTGATGCAAATGGAATACCAGGATTGTGTTATTAACCTGCTTGACACCCCGGGCCACCAAGACTTCTCTGAAGACACGTATCGCGTATTGACTGCGGTTGATGCGGCGCTCATGGTGATTGACGCAGCCAACGGTGTTGAACCGCAAACGATTCGATTGTTAGAGGTTTGTCGGGCTCGCAATACGCCAATCATCACATTCATCAATAAGCTTGACCGTGAAGTCCAACCCCCCTTAGATGTGTTGGCTGAAGTGGAGTCACACTTGGGTATGGATGCCGTGCCATTTTCTTGGCCGGTGGGCATGGGCCGCTCGTTTGGTGGGGTGTTTGATATTCCCAATGATCGAATGCGTTTGTTTAAGTCTGGCCAAGCTCGGCGCGGCTCCGATGAAGACGATTTTATTGATGGTTTACACAACCCAGAAATTGCCAAACGCTTTCCCGATACCTACACCCAAGCCCGCGAAGAGATTGAGCTGATTAAAGAGGCGGCGCCTGCCTTTGATCACCACGCCTTTTTAGAAGGACGCCAGACACCGGTGTTTTTTGGGTCGGCGATTAACAATTTTGGTGTGCAAGAAGTGCTAGAAGCCCTCGTGCGTTATGCCCCACCGCCGGGCCCACGCCCAGCGATTGAACGGGTGGTACAGCCCGATGAGCCCAAGTTCACGGGTGTTGTTTTTAAAGTACAGGCCAACATGGACCCTGCGCACCGCGATCGTGTTGCTTTTGTTCGGGTCAGTTCGGGTCGTTTTACCCGCGGGATGCGACTAAAAGTCAGTCGCAGTAAAAAAGAAATCAGGCCCAATAACGTGGTGTCGTTTTTGTCACAAAGACGCGAATTGGTCGATGAAGCGTTTGCCGGTGATGTGATCGGTATTCCTAACCATGGGGTGTTGCATTTAGGCGACGTACTGACCGAGTCCGAAACCCTTCACTTTAAGGGGTTGCCGTTCTTTGCGCCCGAGCTGTTTCAGGCGGTCGAAGTGGCTGATCCATTACGCACCAAGCAATTGCGGATTGGCTTGACCCAACTCGGCGAGGAAGGTGCGATCCAAGTGTTTCGACCGGTAGCGGCCGGTGGTGCGATGCTGCTTGGCGCGGTGGGTGCACTGCAGTTTGAGGTGGTGGCGCATCGTCTTCAGAGCGAATATGGCGTGGCGGCACGTATGATGCCTTCGCGCTTCACCCTGGCGCGCTGGGTCACATCGGAAGATCCCAAGGTGTTACGACAGTTTTTAGAGACCAATGCCGCGCAGATTGCTTATGATGTAGTCGAGGCGGCCGCCTATTTGGCCAGCTCCCCTGCCCAGTTACGGGTTGTGCAAGAGCGCTACCCAGCGGTACAGTTTCACACCATGCGCGAGCACGGTGGTATGGTATTTGAGTAAAACGCCTTTGGGCGACTGACAGGATTTAGAAGATCACAACATGTCTTGGCGCGTCTTAATCGGTTTTGTGGTACTGGTGATGGCAGGCTCTGCCATGGGCGGTGTTGCCCTGGGCAATTGGTTGGTTGACCAATCGCCTGGCGTGACGGCCGAGGCCCGAACCAATACAGGGCAAAGGCTGGAAATAGTTGTCGATGCCGCTGGTCGGCCCCTTTCGAGTGTGCCACCCCAGCCCTTGGTTGATGGTGGCATGGGTGTACCGCCACTACCGCTGAGCCCAGAATGGCAGATCCTAGGCGTTTCTTTATTCGACACTGTTTTGGATCCCATGGTGATTTTGGCCCGAGGCGATCAGTCGTTTTCGGTCTCAGACAGGCTGAGTACGGCAGGCCAAGGCCTGGCCCAGGGCCCCAGTGATGTGGCAACCATTGACGTGACAACAACCCAGCCAAAGGCTAGCGAACCTCAAGCCGTGGCAAAAGCACCCACGGTGGTGGCCACCCCCACTGATTCTGATTGGCGTGGGCAGTTAATCCAAGCCATCGATGCTTGCAGCAGTGTGGGTTTCTTCTCGCGACCTAACTGCATTGATCGAGCCCGCAAAAAGTTTTGTGAGCCTAACAAAGCTTGGGGTCAAGATGAAAACTGTCCCTCACCCAACAGCTGGTAGTGGCGCCATTTGGCAAAGAAATGAATTGGCTTTGACAATTTTCACGACGTGATTCGTTGGCCGTGAGCGTGTGATTTGCGCAAAGAAGCTGTTGGAATGCGCATCAGTTCGCGATATTTTGCAACGGTGCGCCGAGCAATCGAAACCCCTTCCTCATCAAGCAATTTCGCCAATTGACCGTCAGAAAGCGGCTTTAATCTGTCTTCGTCATCGATTAGCGCTTTGATTCGAGTCTGCACGGCAGTCGATGAGGTGGCCTCACCACCTTCTGTGGCTAAGCCCGCCCCAAAAAACCGTTTCAACTCCAGTGTGCCAAAGGGTGTGAGTATGAACTTTTGGGTGGTGGCACGAGAGATCGTTGATTCGTGCAATCCAAGCTCACCGGCAATATCGCGCAACGTTAGAGGCCTTAAGGCACCCCAGCCTTCATCAAAAAACAGTTGCTGGTGTGTCACGATGGCCTGCGAGACTCGCAAAATGGTGTCAAAGCGTTGTGCTAAGTTACGAATCAGCCATCGGGCCTGTTGCACTTGATCATGCAAGGCCCCGTATTGACTGCCTCTAGGACTGCCCAAAGCTTGGGCATAAACAGTGTTGACCTTGAGTTTTGGTACAACCGCATCATTGAGTGTTACTTGCCAGACGCCGTGTTGTTTTCGCACCATCACGTCAGGCACTGCAAAATCAGCGGCTGGTCGTGTCCACTGGCTGGCTGGGCGCGGGTTCAGGTGCAGGATACAAGTGTGGGCTTGTTGCAACGTTTCGGTGGTGCAGCCCAGCAATTCTTTCAGGCGGTTCATATTGCCTGAGGCGAGCACATCAAGGTGCGCTTCGCAGATCACTTGGGCAGCTTTTAGGATGACGGGGTCGCGTAACGCTGGTAGACACTCAAAATCAGGCCGTTGCAGTTGTAAGCACAGGCTTTGCGCCAAGTCACGGGCGCCCACACCGGCAGGATCAAACGATTGCAACAAGCAGAGCGCGGCTCGCAGCTCATCGAGCTCAATATCTAGCTCTGGCCCGAGCATGGCTTGAATTTCCATCAGACTGGACTCTAAAAAGCCATCGTCGTTTAAATCCTCGATCAGCAGGCCCACAAGCGCGGCATCACGCGCATTGGCGCGAGTGGTACCAAGCTGCCCAAGCAAATACTCCCGTAAAGACTCAGTGGCTGCGCTTTCGGGTCGGTCGCTGTTCTCGTCATCGCGGTGGTGCTGACCGGCGCGAGCCATCTGCTCGGCCTGAGGGCGGGGCACGTCTTGTGCCGCAATGGTTTGAACGGTGGGTTGTGCACCTGCTTCAGGGGAAGAAAGGTCGGTGACCTCTCCCTCAAGCATCGGGTTTTCGTCGAGCGCACGAGCCACCTCGGCCTCGAGGTCGAGCGAGGACAGCTGCAACAACTTGAGGGATTGTTGCAAAGCCGGCGTCAGCGCCAAGTGCTGACCAAAACGAATTCCAATACTTTGCCGTGACATGCTTAAAATATCATTTATGCCTAAAAATACTGATAGCCTAACCCCAGAGAGCGACGCTCGAATCCTCGGCGCCGCACTTCGCAAACTTTGCCTACCCAAGTGGTTGTCGCGGTTTGGTGTTGTTGCCGCCACCATGTTTGTTTGGATCTGGCTTGCACAACAGATTTTGACCTTCGGTAATCTGATTCGTTACGACGGTTTAAAACCGCTAGGCGAACAGGTTGTGAGCTTTATGACGCGATTCAATCCATACCTTTGGATTGGAATCATCGTCATACTCTCATTAATTTTACTTTCTGTCTTGCGCACTTGGTTAAAAGCCAGCGTTATGCGCGGACGCGCAACGATTGTGTCAGTTTCTGTCGTTCAGCACTTAGCAAAAAACCTCTCGGTTGGTGGTGTCGATGTTTTCAAGTGGGTCTGGAGTCATGAAGAGGGCCCTGTCACTGTGGGGGATTTGCGACGCATACGTGATCAAATCACCTCAGGCCGGGTTCGTAAGCTCGCCATGGCACGTGCCCAACACCTCGCCCTAGAAGAGGCTTTAGCGACCAAGCCCTCTCATCTGGCAGAACCAAGACCAAAGCCTTTCGCCTCAAGCCTCGAACCGAAGCTTGAGCCAGAATTGAAACCCGTGCCAAAGTCACACCCAACGGACGACTTAATGCTCACTTTAACGCCGGAGCCATAGGTACTGATAGAGACCAAACGGCACCAAACAACGCCCGGTAAGCATGCAAATAGCTTGCAAAAATAAGGGTTATGTGTTCTTCTTAAGGTTATGAACGGCGACAGAAAATTTTCGATCAGTGGCACAGCGACACCCGTCGCGGCGAGCCTTCGCGCCATTGATCTTCCAGCTAATACGCTCGGCGCTCTGTCCCTACTACTACCGATCGGTTGCCGGGCCTAGCGCCCTGTGGCTGTCCGGCAACCCCATTTAGCCACATCCCAAGCCGCGTTAGTTTGACGCGAGCGAGCTAGCACTGATACAGATTAAATAAAAATATTGCCTTCGATAGAAGGCTTAAAGAGGTTAAAAATGCTTGCCAATCCATCGACAAAATACGTCCCATTTAAGCCCTTTGAGCGAGATTTCGCCGAGCGCACTTGGCCCAGTAAGCGCATCACCACCCCGCCCATTTGGATGAGTACAGATTTGCGCGACGGCAATCAATCACTGATTGAACCCATGAGTGTTGAGCGCAAGTTGCAGTTTTTTGAGTTGCTGATCAAAATCGGGCTCAAAGAAATTGAGGTTGGCTTTCCATCGGCGTCACAAACCGACTTTGATTTTGTGCGTAAGTTGGTTGAGGAAAACCGTATTCCTGACGATGTCACCATCATTGCCTTGACGCAGGCACGCCCTGAGCTGATTGAACGTACGGTCGAGTCCGCTGCTGGCGCCAAGAAAGCCATGATTCACCTCTACAACGCCTGCGCACCAGCCTTCAGGAAAATCGTTTTCAACATGTCTAAGCAACAAGTTATGGCGGTCGCGGTAGAAGGCACACGCCACGTCATGGCCTGTATGAAAAAGCACACACAAACCGATTGGTTTTATGAATACTCGCCCGAGGTGTTTAGCACCACTGAGCCAGAATTGGCTTTGGAAGTTTGTAATGCCGTGACGGCTGTCTGGCAGCCCACGCCCGAGAAAAAAATTGTCTTCAATTTGCCCGCCACCATCGAGGCCACTACGCCCAATATGTACGCAGACCAAATTGAATTCATGAACAATAAACTTGATAAGCGCGACAGCGTGGTGATAAGCGTGCACCCACACAACGATCGCGGCACAGCGGTTGCGGCCGCTGAGCTGGCTTTGATGGCCGGTGCTGATCGTGTCGAAGGTTGCCTGTTCGGCAATGGTGAGCGCACCGGTAACGTTGATTTGGTGACCTTGGCCTTGAACTTGTACACACAGGGTATTCACCCTGGTTTGGACTTTTCAGATATTGACGAAGTGCGGCGCTGCGTTGAGCATTGCAATCAGTTGCCCGTGCATCCCCGTCACCCCTACGTCGGCGACTTGGTGTTTACAGCCTTCTCAGGATCGCACCAAGACGCCATCAAGAAAGGTTTTGCCGTTCAAGCGCCAGACGCGGTTTGGGAAGTGCCTTACTTGCCGATTGACCCAGCTGATTTGGGACGCAGTTATGATGCCGTGATTCGTGTCAACAGCCAGTCCGGTAAAGGTGGTGTGTCGTATTTGCTTGAGCAAGAGCACGGCTTGGCACTGCCGCGCCGGTTGCAAATTGAATTCAGCCGCGCCATCCAACGGGTGACCGACGAGACTGGTAAAGAAGTCAGTGCGCGTGACGTCTACGGGATTTTTGAGCAAGAGTACTTGGTCAAACAAACCCCGTGGAAGCTGATCAAGCATCGCATAACCGGTGAACCTGAAGCCGGCGAAGGCAAGCAATTCAGCATCGAAGTTGAGTTTGATGTGGACGGCAATCGTCGTGCGCTGACGGGCCAAGGCGATGGCGCCATTTCAGCTTTCGTGAACGCCTTGCATTTGCCTGTCCGCGTCATGGACTATCACGAGCATGCGATTGGCACCGGCACAGAGACCCAAGCGGCTTGCTACATTGAGGTTAAGATTGGTGATGCGCCAACAGGTTTTGGGGTGGGGGTTGATCGGGACATCGTGACCGCATCGTTTAGAGCCGTGCTGTCATCGTTGAACCGGTACATTGAAGCCCATGGCATGCCAGCGATGACGGCAGCAAGCCATGCCACAACGGTTTAGTGCCACTTGGATATCAATCAATTTCAGCCAGCCAAGCGGGCGAGTTCACGCTCATCAAACCCCGCTTGGCGGCGCGCCTCCCAATTAAAGGGGCCACGCAAAGTTGGGGCGTTGTACTGCTTGGCGAGTACCTCGTAAGTCTCAAAGGTATCAAGGGATCGCGCTTCGCAAACGTAGCGGTACCAGCGATTGCCAATAGCCACATGGCCGATTTCGTCTCGCAAAATGACATCCAGTATTTCGGCACTGCGCGCATCACCGGCATTGGCCAATTTGTTTCGAATCGGTAACGATGCGTCTAAACCACGAGCTTCTAAGGTCCTAGGCACCAGCGCCAAACGAGCGAGCAAATCATCGGCGGTTTTGGCGGCCATTTCCCACAAACCGTTGTGCGCCACAAAATCGCCATACTCGTAATTCAGCTCGTGCAGACGATCACGCAGCAACCCAAAATGCATGGCCTCTTCCTTGGCCACACCGAGCCAATCAAGATAGAAAGCTGGCGGCATGTTGGGGAATCGCCAAACAACATCCAGCGCCAAGTTAATCGCATTGAACTCAATGTGGGCCAGTGCGTGCAACAGCACTGCCCGGCCTTCGGGCGTGGACATTTTGCGTAACTTAAGGGCCGTGGGACTCACCAACTCTGGTTGCGCAGGACGGCCTGGGCTGTGCGGCAGGGGCGGCGACGCAATGAGCGCTCGCTCGGTGTCAATGGGCAGATCCACATCAATGGCATTAACGAGCTGACACTTTTGCGTCACATCGGCGCATAAGAGTGCCTCGAGTGCCGCAAGGCGTGGGTCTTGAGTGTCTTGGGGCGCTTTAAAAGCAAGCGATTGGGGTGGCGACGATGGTGTCATATGATTGGAGCTTCGATGTTGCTATTTGTAGCTCACAGTAAAACACGTTTGGAATGTCTTCAACATGACGCAGAACCACGCCAACCCCAACCCCAACCCCACTCTCACCGAGTCCACCATTCCCATGGCCGCCTTGCTGCCAGGTTTGGCCGGGCTCATCCCTTTCTGGATATTTGCATTGTCCGGTGTCTTGCCATTCGGGTTGTCACCGCTCATCGCGTTGATTGCCTTTTTGACGTACGGCGCTGTGATTTTAAGCTTCGTGGGAGCGATCTGGTGGGGCCTGGCTGCTGCTGCGGGCCCAACAGCACCCAAAGCCATGATGTTTCTTTGGAGCGTCATGCCAGCGCTGATTGGATGGTTAGCCACGTTGGTGTCTGCTGACCTAGGGGTCTTGATTTTGGCAGTGGGTTTTTTGTTGCAGTGGTCGCTTGATGCGGGTTTGGTGGTACGCTATCCCGAGGTCATGCCACGTTGGACGTTTAGACTCAGAACGATACTCACCGCCGGTGTGCTGATCGCTTTGATGGTGGCGTGGTGGTACTTGGTGTAAGCAAAATCAGGTTTTTTTGTCCTGAACTATTTTTTGGTTTTACGCGCTTTCTTTGCTGGCAGTGCCAACATAGTTCCTCGGCAATTGTCAGAGCCACAGCGGCAAGCGTATTGCGATTTAAGAGTTTTGGTGATTTTGTCTTCCATCACCAAACCATAGTCGTAATTTAGCTCTTGACCACGCGCGATATCGCGTTTGGCCACGATATAGATCCGCTTGCCGCCCGAGCCTTCTTCGCTATCGCAGTTAGGGTCGCAAGCGTGATTGATCCAACGAGCGTCATTGCCGTTGTCATTGCCATCGATGACCTTTCCTGAGCTCACCACAAAAAAGAACGTGTGAAAGGGGTCATCTGGGTCGGTGGGGTGACGTCGGTCGGCCTCTTTGTGGCTGATACGAGCACCGTCATACTCAATGATGCGTGTGCCAGCTGGAATCATGCGCCGAGCGAACACGCCCGAACCATGCACGGGTGATTGTTTAACGGCATGCCAAACGATGGGCGTTGTGGGTGTTTTACGCATGGGTGTTTATTTGGCTTTTGGTTTGACGCCAAAGCAATGGCTGGTTTCGGGAAACGATCCAGCACGAACGTCGTCGGCGTAACGCTCAACGGCTTTTTTAACATCACCGGCTAAGTCAGCGTAACGCTTAACAAACCGAGGCACTTGCGCACCATTGAGGCCTAACATGTCTTCTGTGACCAATATCTGGCCATCGCAGGCCGCCGACGCGCCGATGCCAATGGTCGGAATATTGACTTCAGCGGTAATCTCAGCCGCAACTTGTTCGGCCACACCTTCAAGCACCACACCAAAGGCACCCGCTTGGGCAATAGCCATGGCATCGCGTTTGACTTGAGCGGCGGTTTCGTCATCAAGACCTTGTGCCTTGTAGCCACCCATGGTGTTAACGTACTGAGGCATCAGGCCCACGTGTGCGAGCACTGGAATCCCTCGCTGCACCAAGAAAGCAATGGTTGGTGCCATGACCTCACCACCTTCGAGCTTGACTGCATCAGCACCGCCTTGGGCCAGTAAGTAAGCCGCGCTTTCAAAGGCTTGTTCGGGGCTGCGTTGATAACTACCAAACGGCATGTCAGCGACCACGCAAGCGTGTTTGGTGGCGCGCACAACCGAAGCGGTGTGGGCAGCAACTTGTTCAACCGTGAACGACAACGTGTTGGGTAACCCATAGGCCACCATGGCTGTTGAGTCCCCGATCAAAATGAAATCAAGGTACTCGTCAAGCAAGCTCGCAAATACACTGCTGTGTGCGGTTAACGAGGCAATTTTGCGCTGACCTTTACAAGCCCTTAATTGAGGGACGGTTATGCGTTTAACGCTTTGATGAATGCTCACGAATTAATCCAGGTAAAACCAAACAGAAACCGATACGCGAGAACTGATGATTTCTCGCGTGCCTTGTTAATTAATCAGCGCTAGCCGTTTTGGTCGCTTTCTTAGCGACTTTCTTAGCGACTTTCTTGACTGCCTTTTTTACGGCTTTCTTGACTACCTTTTTGGCGGCTTTCTTTGGGACTACTGCAGTTAAGGTTGCCGACTTAGTAGCCGCTTTTGAAGCCGCCTTGCTTGCTGCCTTGCTTGCTGTCTTGCTTGCTTTCTTGGCGGCAGTTTTACCCGCAGCTTTTCCGGCCTTTGGGGTTTTCACTTCGAACTCAAATCCGACTTTTCCACCCTCACCAACCGACAGATAGGCTTTGAATTTACGGTTGGTTCTGCTTGAAACAAAGTTCTCCAGCAAATCGGTTTTACCGTTGGCCAACAGCTTAGCGACTTGCTCTGCGCTAATCTCTTGCTGCAAGATCACCTTACCGGTTCGAAAGTCACAGGTCTTTTCTGGGCCAACAGCTTTTTCGCAAACGAAATTCATGCCGTGTTCAAACACGCGAGACTGACACTTGGGGCAAGCGCCGATCGGCGTCAAGGCCGAGAAATCGACGGGTTCGGTGTCTTCTTCTTCGCGCTGACCGAAATCAAAGGCCAAGCGGTGGTCGCCATCAATACGCAAAATCGCCGCAAAAGGACGCCCCAATTTGCTGATGAAGCCCTGCAAGGGACCCATTTCGCGGTCTTTTAACAAAGTCTCGACTTCGCTCGGCTCAAACGTGCGTCCACCGGGGTGCTTGCCAATTGAAAAGTCGCAAGCGGTGCAGGCGTAACGCCGATAGTTCTCTTTGACCACAGCCCCACACTTGGGACAAGGGGTTTGGAGGGTGACGTAATCACCCGGCACGGTATCGCGCTCATACTCTTTGGCGCGTTTGACGATGACTTGTGTTATCTGCGCGATCTCTAGCATGAACGCTTCTCGGGCGAGCTGGCCTTGTTCGATCTGTTTGAGTTTGTGCTCCCACTCACCGGTTAGTTCTGGCGAAGTCAATTCTTTGACGTCCAAGCCTTTGAGCAAAGTCATGAGCTGACGTGTTTTGGCTGTTGGCACCAAATCACGTGCTTCACGGCGCAAATAGCTTTCGTTTAACAAGCCCTCAATCACCGAGGCACGTGTGGCTGGTGTGCCCAGACCGCGCTCAGACATGGCTTCACGTAATTCGCCGTCATCGATGAGTTTTCCTGCCCCTTCCATGGCTGACAGTAACGTGGCTTCGGTATAGCGTGGGGGCGGCTTGGTGGCCAAGGCTTTGCTGGCAACATCTTCTGTGCGAACTTTTTCATCGAGAGAGACGGGCACCAGCATGGCGTCGTCTTCTTGAGTTTGGCGACCATAGACGGCCAACCAACCAGGTGAGACCAACACTTTGCCGTCCGTGCGAAATAGATACTTTTGCACTTCCGTGATGCGGGTGGTGACCCGGTATTCAGCGGCCGGAAAGAAGATCGCCAAGAAGCGTTTGACGACCAAGTCATAGAGCTTGGCTTCAGCCTCGCTTAAGTCCTTAGGCACTTGTATCGTGGGAATGATGGCAAAGTGATCAGATACTTTTTTGTTATCAAACACGCGTTTATTGGGTCTGACCCAGCCTTCAGCCAACGCTTTTTTGGCGTGAACGGCCAAGCCCTTGACGACGTTGCTGTCGCCGAGCGCCAGCACACCCAAAGCCTCTTTGACCGTCGCCACATAGTCTTCAGGCAAATGGCGTGAGTCTGTTCTGGGGTAGGTCAATGCCTTGTGGCGTTCGTACAAAGACTGCGCCAAAGACAGAGTTGCCTTGGCTGAAAAACCAAATCGTCCGTTAGCCTCGCGCTGTAACGACGTTAAGTCAAAGAGCTGTGGCGAGAGCTGGCTGCTGGGTTTGGCTTCTTCGCTGACTGAACCGATTTGACCGCGGCAAGCTGCTTCAATGGTTTTGGCGGCAGCGGCATTCCAAAGGCGGCTGTCACGGCGCTCAGGATCGGCGGGGTCTTTTTTGAAGGCGGGGTCAAACCAGCGGCCTTCGTATAAACCAGCGGCGGCGACAAAGGTGGCGTGAACTTCCCAATAGTCGCGTGACACAAAGTCGCGGATTTTGGCTTCACGGTCAGCCACGATTGTGAGTGTCGGTGTTTGCACTCGGCCCACGGTGGTTTTAAAGAAACCGCCGTCTTTACTATTAAAAGCGGTCATGGCGCGGGTGCCGTTGATGCCCACCAGCCAATCGGCCTCAGCCCTAGAGCGTGCTGCCTCTTCAAGCGGCTTTAGCGCCTCGTCAGGGCGCAAGTGCTTGAAAGCCTCGCAGATGGCGTCACGCGTCATGGATTGCAGCCACAGGCGCTGTACGGGCTTCTGCGTGCCGGCGTATTGCTCGATGTAACGGAAGATCAGCTCACCCTCGCGGCCTGCGTCACACGCGTTGATCAAGCTGCTAACGTCTTTACGCTTGATCAGCTTGACCAGCATCTTGAGTCTTTCAGCCGATCGTTTGTCCGAGGGATTCAGGCCAAAGGCTGGCGGGATGACGGGCAAATGCGCAAAGCTCCATTTGCCTTTGACCGGGTCGTTGGGGGCGATCAGGCTCAACAAGTGACCCACACTTGAAGAGAGCACGTACTGATCGTTCTCAAAATAATCACCTTCGCGGGTAAAGCTACCCAAGGCACGGGAGATGTCCAGCGCCACCGAAGGTTTCTCAGCAATAATTAATACTTTTGTCATTCCAATCCTGAATCGCAGATCGCGTCGTTAGCGCCGATCATACGGGTGGAGTTCACAAAGACGCAAGTCAGATGGGTTTAAAGCGACCTGCCCACTGCTTAACTGCCTGCTCATAAAACCGGGCTGGTGTGCTTGCTTTAACATCATAAAACCCCAAATGACGCCATGCAGCTTGTAAAACGGGCATGGGATCTTCGGTGTTTATGGCCAGCGCACCATTTTGTTTGGATAACTTTACACCGTTGTCGTCAATCACCAATGGGACGTGCATAACGCTAGGGGTGTCTAGCCCTAAAACGTGGGAAAGCCATTGCTGTCTTGCGGTGCTCGACAGCAGGTCTTGGCCTCTCACAATATGGGTGATGCCTTGGGCGGCATCATCAACCACCACGGCCAATTGATAAGCCCAATGCCCGTCGGCACGTCGCATCACAAAGTCACCAACCTGTTGATGCAAGTTTTGAGATTGGGGACCGTACCAGCGATCCACGAAAGATATTTCGCTACCGTCAACACGTACGCGCCATGACTTGGCTGTTCTGCCCGGCGGCAAGCCCTCGCGGCAAGTCCCCGGGTAAGGTCTTTCACCGGCAGGGAAGGTGCCATGACTGTTTAAAACCGAATCGGCAATCTCACGCCGAGAGCAACCGCAGGGGTAGAGATGGTTTTGTGTTTGCAAACCATCAAAAGCGGCTTGATAGTTTTGAAGGCGAGCCGATTGGTACAGCACCTCACCGTCCCACGACATACCCAGGGCTCGAAGTTGCTGCAAAATCACTTGGTCAGCGCCTTGGGCCATGCGTTCGGTGTCAAGGTCTTCCATACGGACTAGCCATAGTCCGCCGGCGGCCCTTGCATCCAAAAAACTTGCTAGGGCCACCACAGCAGAGCCGGCATGCAAGGGCCCGCTCGGGCTAGGGGCAAATCGACCGATGTACTGCACGCGGGATCAGTGGCAGAGTTGCTCGCCGTCGGGCCGCAGCAGCTCTTCTAGTATCAAGTGGTCGACTGCGGCCTCTTGACTCCACAAGACCATCAAAGCAATAACCTTGATGCGCTCCAGCGAAATCGGCTCTCTTTCGCAGGCCATTGCACGTTCAATCACGATTTCGCGCAACGGTGCCGGCAAAACATCGCTGTGTTCTAAGAAAGTGATAAATCCGATGGCGTCTGTACCAAGTTTGCGCTGTTCAATGGCTGCGTAAAAGCGCGTGCCGTTGGCGTCGTGATGAGCCAAGTCGACGCAGTGCTCAGTGACTTCAGCCAAACCCAACAGCCAGCCTAAAGCATCATCTATGTCGTCGTGCTCAAAGCCAGCCGCCACCAGCCGCTTGGCCAACACATCGGCCGTCGGGCATGCTTGGGGCGTGTAGTAATTCCTAAACAGGTAAACCAATACATCAAACATGGTACGCCCCCCTGTCGTTAAACTGCTGGTTAGATTTAACATTACCATGACCGGAAGTCTTGGTGCACAAAACCACTTTTGCTATGACGGACACACAACAGGCCGTTAGCGTCCGGTCAATCACTGATGACTCAACCCACCCAACCAAACGAAACACCGGCTTTGTAAAACATGTAGGCTGCCAATCCAAACAGTAGAAAAGCAAAGACGCGCTTTAACGTGTTCACAGGTAATTTATGAGCCACTTTGGCCCCGATGGGCGCGGTGACCACACTAAAGGCCACCAAGACCAACAGCGCAGGCCAGTAGATATAACCAAACATGCCGTCAGGTAACTCTTGAATTGACCAACCAGACCAGACGTAGCCGACGGTATTGGCCAAGGCAATGGGAAAACCCAAGGCCGCTGAGGTGGCAACCGCGTGATGCAAGGCAACGTTACACCACAGCATGAACGGCACTGACACGAAACCGCCGCCTGCACCCACCAAGCCAGACAAGAAACCGATGCCAGCACCCGCTGCAGTGGTGCCCACGGTGCCAGGCATTTGACGACTGGGTTTGGGCTTGCGATTGATCAGCATTTGGACGGCCGAATAGCCCACAAAGACCGCAAAAAACAGTGCTAACCAGCCGGTTTTAAGTGCGGCAAAGACAGCACCGCCGGCCAGCAAACCACCCACCACAATGCCGGGTGAAAACCGGATCACCAGGTCCCAGCGAACGGCGCGCTTTTGGTGATGGGCTCGTACGCTAGACATTGACGTAAACAAAATTGATGCCATCGAGGTGGCAATCGCCGCATGCACAACCAATTCGAGCGGTAAGCCCTGAAGGGTTAAAAGTGCTGTGAGAAAAGGCACCAGCAGCATGCCGCCACCAATACCCAAAAGGCCGGCAGCGAAGCCGGCCACGCATCCAAGGACGGCGTAGGCGAGAATAAAAAGGAGATCCATGGATTATTGAACCGCGTTAATCAGAGAGATTTCATTATAACGAAACGGCGAGTGTCACTTACGCCAGAACCCAGAGGAAAAGAGCACCAGCACGGTAAAGAGCTCAAGGCGACCAATCATCATGGCAAATGACAGCACCCAGATTTGAAAATCATTCATGCTGAAATAATCGTCTGCTGGGCCCACTTGGCCTAAGCCTGGTCCGATATTGTTGATGCAGGCCAAAACTGCTGTAAATGCGGTGGTGGCATCAGCCCCACTGAGAAGCATCAAAGCGGTCATCACGGCAATCGAAAAGCCGTACAACAGCATGAAGGCAAGTACGGATGCCAGTACTTTGGCCGGTATCAATCGGCCCTTGAGCAACACGGGTGTGATGGCGTGTGGGTGCAAAATGCCGACCATTTCTTGGCGGGTTTGTTTGACGAGCATCATGGCCCGAATCATCTTGATGCCACCGCCGGTAGAGCCCGAGCTGGTGCAAAACATGCCCAGCATGATCATGGAGAGCGGCGCAATCAATGGCCATGCGGCAAAATCGGTGTTGGCAAAGCCTGCTGTGGTGGCAATCGAAACAGTATTGAATACGGCGTAGCGCATTGACGTCAGCAGATCGGGATACACATCCATGATCCACAAATAGACGCCAATTAAGATGCCCATGCTCAAAACAGTGCAGACAAAAGGAATGGCTTCAGGGCAGCGTTGGTAGGCTTTAAGACTGCCGACGCGAAAAGCGTTGAAGTGGGTGGCAAAGTTAATGCCAGACAGCAGCATGAAAACAATACAGATGGCTTCGATCAACGGCGAATCAAAATACCCAAAACTGGCATCATGTGTTGAAAAACCACCAAGGGCGACCGTTGACGCCATGTGCGCCCAGGCGTCAAACCAGGTCATGCCAGCCGCGCGATACGCCAAAAAGCAGGCCACCGACAACCCAAAATAAATTGCATAGAGCGCCTTGGCGGTACTCGCAATCCGAGGGGTGAGCTTTTCTTCTTTCATCGGCCCCGGTGTTTCGGCACGAAACAACTGGTGCCCACCCACGCCCAACAACGGCAAAATTGCCACGGCCAACACAATGATGCCCATGCCACCGACCCAGTGCATGGTCACGCGCCACAAGTTGATGGTGGGAGCCAAGGAATCAAGATTGGTCAGCAGTGTGCCGCCGCTGGCGGTAAGGCCAGACATCGATTCAAAGTAGGCGTCGGTAAAGCTCAATGGCTGACCAGTGCCGTCGAAATAGAGCAACAACGGAATCGTGCCCAAGATCGGCAGGAATGCCCACACGGAAGTGACCAATAAAAAACCATCGCGTGGGCGCAACTCAGCCCGAAATCGCAAGGTGCCTAGCCAAAGTCCGCCGCCCAAAGCCAAGGCAATGATTAAGGCGTGAACAAACAGCATCAACTGACCGTCGCCCAAAATAATGGACCAGACCATGGGTACGAACAGGGTTGTGGCGAATAACGCCATGGTGAAACCCAGCACGTGTACGACAGCCAGAATTCGCTTCATGATGCTTAGAAAAAAGAGGCCGAAACTTGAAACAGCTTCTCGACCTTGGCGATTTGATTGCGCGATGACACAAACACAATGACGTGGTCGTCAGGCTCGATAACAGCGTGCTGATCGGTGATGATGATTTCCTCACCCCGCACCAGCGCGCCCACGGTCGCCCCTTTGGGGAGGTCCAGCTCATTGATGCGACGCCCAACAGTCTTGGAAGACTTGCGATCGCCGTGAGCGACAAGTTCTAACACTTCGGCTAGGCCGCCACGTAACCGGTGGGCCGCCACGATATCGCCCCGACGAACGTATCGCAACAACTCGCTCATGGTGGCTTGTGCCGGCGACACAGCAATATCAATGTGACTGCCTTGCATCAGTTCGCCGTAAGCTTGGCGGTTAATCAGTGCAATCACACGGCGTGCGCCCATGCGCTTGGCCAGCAAGGACGACATGATGTTGTCTTCGTCTTCACTGGTGAGAGCTAGCCATGTGTCCATGTCCTCAATGCCTTCGCGTTGCAATAACGACTCATCAGTGCCATTGCCATGCAACACAAGGACGTTGTCTGGTAAGGTGCTGGCCAGCTGTTCGCAGCGATCAAGGTTTTGTTCAATTATGCGCACGTTATAGCCACTCTCACCGAGCATTTTAGCCAGGCGAGAACCGATGTTGCCGCCGCCTGCGATCATCAGACGCCGCACGGTCGGGGCAGATTTGTGCATTTGGTGAACGGCTTGGTGCGCTGAGCGCGTATCAGCGATCAGAAGCAAATCGTCGCCTGGGCGCAGAATGGTCTCGGGCGACACGGCAATGGTTTGTCCTAGCCGCATGATGTCAACCACGCGAGCATTGACGTCTGGACTCATGGCGCGTAAATCTTTGAGTGCATGGTTGGCCATAGAGCCACCAATATCGACTCTCATGGTGATGACACTGACTTTGCCACCGGCCATTTCAACGACTTGTAGTGCCTCGGGAAACTCGATCAGCTTTTGAAGGTAGGAGGTAACGCTGGCTTCGGGGCTAATCAAGGCATCAACCGCAAACCCCTCTTCTTCAAGTAGCTCGGGAATACTGGGTAGCTCAGAGGAGCGAATGCGAGCAATGCGCCGGGGTACGTTGAATAGTTTGCGCGCAATTTTGCAGGCGACTAAGTTGACCGCATCACTTGCTGCACAAGCAATCAACAGGTCAGCGTCTTCGGCGCCGGCGCGGCGCAACGTTGAGACTTGAGTGCCGTCACCCACCACACCGCGCAAATCAAACCGCTCTTGCAAGTCCGCCAAGCGGCTTGGGTCGTCGTCGATAACTGTGATGTCGTTGTGTTCAGACACCAAGTTTTCGGCCACACTTGTGCCCACCCTGCCTGCGCCAACGATTAGGATTTTCATGAGCTTCGCTTACGCGATTCGATGCCCAGTTGCTTGAGCTTGCGGTAAAGGTGAGTGCGCTCGAGTCCTGTGCGCTCTGAAACACGGGTCATGCTGTGATTCTCGCGAACCAAGTGATACTCAAAATAGACCCGCTCAAAAGCATCACGGGCATCCCTGAGCGGTTGATCCAAAGAAATATCACCGGACACGGCGGGGGGGGGGGGGGGGGGGGGGGGGGGGGGGGGGGGGGGGGGGGGGGGGGGGGGG
>CAWUWI010000036.1:0-35239 GCA_963926245.1 uncultured Burkholderiaceae bacterium
CCATATATTTGTTTTTTTACAAATAAACTCCGCCGCCAATCAATCAAATACTTACTAGGCCATCCTATTGACGACTCGATTTAGCGAACCACCGGGAACTACGCGAAAAAAAACCGGCCTAGGCCGGTTTTTTAATGTTGATTTAAAACGCTTTAGGCGCGCTTAACCTTTTCAAGCATCTTAAAGACGCCCTTCGGAGCATTTGCAAAAAGACGCTTGAAAGCTTTGCCTAGACACCGGCGTTCGAGCGTGTTACGACGTACACGTTTACGTTCAGACATAGATATCTCCCTACAGAAGAAAGCTATAGTACTCCATTAACTGCGAATTTTCGCGACCTATTGGCAAATGGCATGAAACCCTCGATCGATCTATTTGGCGCAACGCAAAACAACCTCAAAAACCTCGACGTCAGTTTTAAGACCGGTGAATTTACGGTAATTACCGGCGTCAGTGGCTCTGGCAAAAGCTCGCTCGCGTTTGATACGCTCTATGCCGAGGGCCAGCGGCGATATGTGGAAACTTTCTCGGCCTACGCGCGCCAATTTTTGGACCGCATGGACAAGCCTCAGGTTGAGCGCATTGAGGGGATTTTGCCGGCCATCGCCATTGACCAAACCAATCCTGTGCGCAACTCTCGCAGCACGGTTGGTACGATGACAGAGGTCAACGACCACCTCAAGTTACTTTTTTCCCGCGCAGCTACCCTGCATTGCCGCGGCTGTGGCAAGCCCGTCACCCGTGACAACCCTCAATCCATTGCAAAGGCGCTATCTCTTCGTTGCGCTGAACACAGTGATCCCCGCTTGGTGGTGACCTTTGCCATCGAAATCCCAGCCAACTTCAGTGAAGAAGAGGTGGCCGGTTTCTTGCAAGGACAAGGCTACACAAGGGTACAGGGACAGGCTAGAGCCAGCACCAAGAAGAATCAAAAGACTATTGATGTGGTGCAAGACCGGTTTCGCTTAAGCAATACGGAACCCGAGCGGGTGGCTGAAGCACTAGACAATGCGCTACGCATGGGCCAAGGCGTATTGGCAGTGCACACAATGGGCGAAGACGGCAAAGACGAAACAATTTGGCGTTTTAGCAACAAATTGCACTGCGCTGACTGCAACCTCTCATACCAAGCGGTGATGCCAAGCAGTTTTTCGTTCAATTCTCCGCTCGGCGCTTGTGAAACCTGCCGGGGATTTGGACGATCCATCGGCATCGATCACGGCTTGGTGATTCCCGATGAACGCAAAACGCTGGCTGAGGGCGCTGTTAAACCCTGGCAGACGCCAAGCTACAAAGAATGCCAAGCCGAGTTAGAAAAGTTTGCGCAAGGCGCCAACGTGTCGCTGAACACCGCCTGGAAAGACCTGCCACCAGAGCACCAAGACTGGGTGCTTTTGGGTGATCCGCTGTGGCGAGGTGGCCGCAGTGCTTGGCAAACCCAATGGTACGGTGTTAAACACTTCTTTGCTTGGCTTGAAACCAAAGCCTACAAAATGCACGTGCGTGTATTGCTTTCAAAGTACCGCAGCTACACGCCCTGTCCGACTTGTCACGGTACCCGTCTCAAACCCGACGCCTTGCTCTGGAAAATAAATGGTCGTCACGTTCACGACCTGATGTGCCTGCCCATCAGTGACTTGGAGCAGTGGTTCCTCGACCTTCGTTTCCCAGACGCAGTGATGGATGGGGCGATGACGTTGGTGCTTGATGAACTGCGCGCTCGCCTGAAATTTGTCTGTAACGTCGGCTTGGGCTACTTGACTCTTGACCGCCAAAGCCGCACCTTGTCTGGCGGCGAAGTGCAACGCATCAACTTGACCACGGCCCTAGGCACGTCGCTGGTCAACACCTTATTCGTTTTAGATGAACCATCCATCGGCTTACACCCCAAAGACATGCAACGCGTGGTCGATGTGATTCATCGTTTACGTGATGCCGGCAACACGCTGGTTGTAGTCGAACATGACCCACAGGTGATGGTGGCTGCCGATCGCGTCATTGACATGGGCCCAGGGCCTGGCGAGCGTGGCGGTCAAATTGTCTACGATGGCACCCCCGAAGATTTACGCCATGCCAATACCCTAACGGGTGAGTACATGGGTTCGAGACGACGGGTGGAGTCACCCCGGCCACTGCCCGTCGCGGCCAACACCCCTCGCTTATTATTAGAAGGCGTCACCGCTAATAATCTCAAAAACATCGATATTTCGATCCCCCTGGGCCGACTGGTTTGCATCACAGGCGTGTCGGGGTCGGGCAAATCGACGCTCATTGAGAATGTTCTCTACCCAGCCATGCTTAAGCAACTGGGCAAGCCAACTGAGGCCCCAGGCCCCTACCGCCACTTACTGGGCCAAGAGCAACTCGCCGATGTGGTGTTGATTGATCAATCGCAGATCGGTAAAACGGCTCGCTCCAACCCAGCCAGCTATGTCGGCGCCTTCGACGCCATCCGTAAGCTTTTTGCCCAAGCCCCGCTGGCTCGCGAGCGCAGTTACACCACTGGCACATTTAGCTTTAACAGTGGCGACGGTCGTTGTCCGACCTGTGGCGGCACAGGATTCGAACATGTTGAAATGCAGTTTCTTTCAGACGTCTACTTGCGTTGCCCCGATTGTGATGGCAAACGGTTTCGGCCAGAAATCCTAGAAGTTCAAGTCGAGCACTTGGGTGAAAGCGCTTCGATCGATAAAGTGCTGAATATGACGGTGTCTGAAGCCTTGGGCTTTTTTAAGGGCCTGCGTGACGTCCAATTGGCACTCTTGCCGCTCGCCGATGTCGGCTTGGAATACGTCAAACTAGGACAACCCGTGCCCACCCTGTCTGGCGGCGAAGCCCAGCGACTCAAACTCGCTGGCCACCTCGCACAAGCAGCCCGCAGTGGCATCAGCCAGCAAAAGCTCGCTGTTAAAGGCAGCCTTTTCCTCTTTGATGAGCCCACTACCGGTTTGCACTTTGATGACGTGGCTCGCCTCATGCGTGCGTTCAGGAAATTACTGGGTGCTGGACATTCTTTGCTCATTATTGAGCACAATTTAGACGTGATTCGTGCTGCTGACTGGATCATTGATCTCGGTCCAGACGCGGGCGCCTTGGGCGGCGAAGTTGTTGCTACTGGCGACCCAGCCGCGATCAAGGCCGTGGCAAGCTCTCACACCGGTCGCGCGTTGATCGACTATGAAAAAGCCATGTCAGCCCAACCGGCTGCTGATCAAAATACCGCGACTGACGCAGGTACCCTTGGCCGACCACTTCAGCGCGTGCTGCGTGAACCCAGACCCGCGGCACAAAGTATCGATATCTTGCATGCGCGTGAACACAACCTACAGAACATCAACGTCAGCATTCCCCACGGCAAGTTCACCGTTATCACCGGTGTTTCTGGCTCGGGCAAATCGACGTTGGCCTTTGACATCCTCTTTAACGAGGGTCAACGCCGTTATCTAGAATCCCTAAACGCTTATGCGCGCGCCATCGTTCAACCCGCTGGTAAGCCTGATGTAGACGCAATTTATGGCATCCCACCGACTGTGGCCATCGAGCAACGCACCAGCCGCGGTGGACGCAAATCCACGGTCGCGACCATGACCGAAATCCACCACTTCTTGCGCCTGCTTTACATGAAACTGGGTACGCAGTTCTGCCCAACTTGCGAGGTTAGCGTTGAACCACAAACGGCTGACCAAATTGCGGCGCGCGTCATGCGCGATCACGTGGGAAAACGTATCGGTGTAATGGCCACAATGGTCAGTGCCAGAAAAGGTTTCTACACCGACTTGGCCAAGTGGGCCAGTGGCAAAGGCTTTACCCATCTTCGTGTTGATGGCCAGTTTATCGAAACGCAAGCGTGGCCTCGCTTGGACCGCTATAAAGAACACACCATTGAACTACCTGTGGCTGATTTGGTGGTCGACAAGGCTAACGAAGCCGCGCTACGCCGAGCCATCGAAACAGCCTTGCATCATGGACAAGGCACATTGAGTGTTTTGTGGTCTCTGGATGCCCTTGAAAAAGATCCCGCGGCGGTGCTGTCGCAACAACACTTTTCCACCAAACGCGCTTGTCCGAGCTGCGGACTGAGCTTTCCAGAACCCGATCCGCGTTTGTTTTCTTATAATTCCAAACATGGTTGGTGCACGCAATGTTTTGGTACCGGCCTTAAATTGCAAGGTTTTGATGCTGAACAAACTGGCGAGGAAACGGCTTGGAACGCCGGGCACGAGGGCGAAACCCAATCTTGCGACGATTGCCATGGCACACGTTTAAACCCCATCGCTCGGGCTGTCCGGTGGCGCGATCAGTCGATTGCCGAGCTCGCTGCCTTGCCCGTCTCAGAAGCACACACGTTTTTTACAGGCTTGATTCTCAAGGGCCGTGAAGCAGAAATAGGTCGCGATATTTTGCAGGAAGTTCGCTCACGATTGAATTTTATGCGCGAAGTCGGTCTCGACTACTTGTCCTTGGATCGTGCCGCCCCTACGCTGTCAGGCGGCGAAGCACAAAGGATACGATTGGCCGCACAGCTTGGTTCGAACCTGCAAGGTGTTTGCTATATCTTGGACGAGCCGACCATTGGCTTGCACCCACGCGACAACCAAATCCTTTTGAATGCGCTGTCCAAGTTAGAAGGTAACGGCAACACGCTGGTGGTGGTTGAGCACGATGACGATACGATTCGCCGTGCGCAACACATCATTGATATCGGCCCTGGGGCTGGCGTCAGGGGTGGACAGGTGGTTGCTCAAGGCACATTGGCAGACATCATGGCCAGCGAGCACTCTACCACCGGCCATTACCTCAAAAATCCGTTGGTACATCCTTCTCAGCCACGGCGAGCCGTCACAAAAGACACGCCCGTGCTGTCGATTCACGGTGCCAATTTGCACAACCTCAAGCGCGTGGACACGAAACTGCCTGTCGGTCGATTGACCGTTGTGACCGGGGTCTCTGGTTCGGGCAAATCAACGCTGGCTCGAGAAGTGCTCTTGGATAATCTCGTGCAAGTGATCAGGGCCGGCGGGGTTAGCCAATGGTACGGTTGCGAACGCATTGACGGGTGGGAGCAAATCGATCGCGTGCTTGAAGTCGACCAGACCCCGATCGGCAAAACCCCTCGGTCTTGCCCAGGAACCTACATTGGCTTTTGGGACGACATCCGCAAACAATTTGCCGACACCCAAGAGGCGCGCATTCGGGGCTGGAAAACCGGTCGCTTTTCTTTCAACACTGGTGAAGGCCGTTGCCCGATTTGTGAAGGACAAGGCATGCGCACCGTCGAGATGAGCTTTTTACCCGACATTAAAGTGCCTTGCGATGCCTGCCATGGCGCCCGTTTCAATCACGACACGCTATCGATCCAGCTGCGAGGTAAAAATGCTGGTGAAGTC
Source organism: uncultured Burkholderiaceae bacterium (assembly GCA_963926245.1). Taxonomy (GTDB): domain Bacteria; phylum Pseudomonadota; class Gammaproteobacteria; order Burkholderiales; family Burkholderiaceae_B; genus Algicoccus. The sequence goes on from CAWUWI010000036.1 coordinate 5,388, forward strand.
TTATCTATGGACGTTGATGACGCCATTGAATACTTCGCTGCTCATCCACGCGTGCATCACCCGCTTAGACTGATGCAAGATGTGGGACTTGGGTATTTAACATTGGGCCAGCCTTCACCTACCCTATCGGGTGGTGAAGCACAGCGCATCAAGTTAGTTACCGAGCTTGCCAAAGCACGAATGACAGAGGGGGTCATTACCACGGGGCGCGCTTCACAGATGCCTCACACGCTTTATGTTCTGGACGAACCCACGGTGGGCTTATCCATGGCAGATGTTGACAAGTTAATCCGCGTGCTGCACCGACTGGTTGATGCCGGCAACACGGTGGTGGTCATTGAGCACAACCTAGACGTCATCGCTGAAGCTGACTGGCTCATGGACTTGGGTCCTGAGGGTGGCAATGGCGGTGGTCGACTTGTCGCGCAAGGCTCACCTGAGCAAATCCTTAAAAAGCACCCCAGTTCACACACCGCGCAGGCGTTACGTCCTGTTTTGTTCCCAGGAAAAAACTAAAACAATGCGCTGTATTTTTGAAAATCGATTGGCCGGCCGTTCGCTGACTATGAGAACGTTGGTCGAGCGCATTGCTGCCAAAAAGCCCGAAGATCTTGCTGGTGTGTTTGATCAGATCATCTCAGCGCAAAAGAAAGGGCAATGGGTTGCACTCGCCCTCGAATATGGCTTGGGACACTGGCTTGAGCCAGCACTAGACAGCAATGCCGGGGCGCCGGCCAAAAGCGAGCGCTTAATCGCGTGGGTGTTTGAATCTCACGAATGGGGCCCCATATCCTATGACTTAAACATGCAAGATCGTCAGTTGACCGACAACTGCGCGCCGCCAACACCACCACCAATACAGATGAGACCTGTTATCAGTAAGGCCGACTACATCACCATGATCCAAGACATTAAGACACGTATCGGGGCCGGTGAGGTGTACCAAGTCAATGCGACCTTTGCCCTTGAAATTCAAGCCTCAGGCGATGCTTACGCCCTTTATAAAACACTCGCAGCAGCACATCCCAGTCAATATAGTGTCTACATTGAAGACGGAGCCAGCAAAATCCTTTCGTTTTCGCCTGAGCTATTTCTAGCACGTGAAGGCGATCAGCTTACCACCCGACCGATGAAAGGCACGGCGCCACGCATGCTCGACGACCCTGTGCAGGACCACGCGATGGGTCAAGCGCTCTTGGCCAGTGAAAAAAATCGCGCCGAAAACCTCATGATCGTCGACCTGTTGCGCAATGACTTGAGCCGTATTGCAACGCTGGGCTCGGTACAGGTGGCGCCGATCTTTGAACTTGAGGCCTATCCTGGCGTTTGGACGATGACCTCCACCATCAAAGCCACATTGGCCAAAGACACCACGCTGGAGACCATCCTCAGGGCGCTGTTTCCTTGCGGCTCAGTGACGGGGGCACCAAAAATTGCAGCGATGCGTCAGATTGATCGCCTAGAGACGTCGCCACGGGGTATCTATTGTGGCAGTATTGGTTGGTTAGCGCCGAATGGCGACTTCAGTCTAAACGTCGCGATTCGAACATTGGTACTCGATCAGTTTGGCAACGGTCAATACCACGTTGGCAGCGGCATCGTGAACGATTCTGTTGCCGAAGATGAGTGGGAAGAGTGCTTTTGGAAGGCGCGCGTGCTCAAAACCGATTTAAATTAGTCCGTATTGAACCGTACTAAACCAAACCCATAAGACACTGCTTTGGACAACCCGCAAACCGCCACCGCACCACGCTTAATAGAGACCATGCGCGCTGATGCGTTGGGACAGATCCCATTGCTCGCGGCACACCTTGAGCGACTGCGTGGCTCAGCCCAAGCGTTAAATTATACTCACCCTGGTAATGAAAAAATCACCGCTGTGCTGACCCAGCGACTGGCTGATTCGTCGCACCAAAAACGCTTTACACCACACGAGCATCGGATTCGTTTATTACTTTCAGCCGAAGGTGAGATTTCAATCACCATTGCAAAATTGGACCCCTTGGCCGCGGAGCAGCGGATCGCGCTATCGCAGATTCGGCTGCCCAGCGACAACTCGTGGTTGCAACACAAAACCACCTTTCGCCCTTGGTACGAAAATGCTGTGGATTGGCTAGGCAAGCACCCGACTTTTTTTGACCTGATTTACCTCAACGAAAAGTCGCAGCTGTGCGAAGGAAGCCGATCCAACATTTACCTCAAATTTGATGGCCAATGGTTGACGCCGCCCCTGCCGAGCGGACTGCTTGGCGGGGTACAGCGCCGCGGGTTACTACAAACAGCCCAGGTCAAAGAGGCAACACTCAGTCAAAGCGATTTGCTTGAAGCGACCCAATGGCGTCTTTCAAATGCCCTACGGGGTTGGTTTGAGGTGCAACTAGACTTATCGGTGAGTGACTAACATGCTGCCTGCCATTCTTGGCTTGGGTCAAATTTGCTCATGGGGCACGCTCTACTACAGCTTCCCACTGATCGTGACTCGCATGGAACTCGAGCTCGGTTGGTCTAAGTCCGACCTTTATGCTGGCGCCACCATCGGACTGCTCATGACTGCGCTGTTTAGTTATCCCATTGGCATGGGCATTGACCGCGGCTGGGGCAAATGGATCATGGCCGGTGCTTCGGCTGCCGCCATGGGGGTTTTTGCCTGGTGGTCAGTGGTAGAACACTTGATGGCCTTCTACTTCATCTGCGCACTCAGCGGAATGGTTCAAGCCGCCGTGTTGTACGAACCCTCATTTGCAGTCTTAGCTCGCCGCGTGGGTGCCAGCCACGCTCGCGCGGGAATTACGCACATCACCTTGTGGGGTGGTTTTGCCAGCACCGTTTTTATTCCAATCACCGGCTTGCTTATCAGCCAATACGACTGGCGCATCACACTGCTAATTTTGGGCGCGGTAAATGCGAGCTACGGCTTGGTTTATCTATTCAGTATCCAACCCCAAAAAGACGTGGCTCATGCCCAAGACTCGAATCAACGCAAAGCTGACATTGATCGTGACCGGCAAGTCGTGCGTGAAAACTTGCGCAGCGGCTTGTTCTGGCTGGTGCTGTTATCGCTCATGCTTTATGCCGGCATGTTCTCGGCTTTTACATTTCACATGTACCCACTGCTGCAAGAAGCGGGCTTAAACGAGCGGGACGTGGTGATTGGCATCGCTGTCATTGGACCCGCTCAAGTGCTTGGACGAATCTTAATCACTGTCTTTGCGCGTGGGGCTTCTGTCCGACTCATTGGCTCTTTTTTGGTTGCGTTATTCCCAATTGTTTTTGCAGCGCTGATACCCACCAATCCAAGCTTTTGGTTGGTGGCCGTGGTGTTTGCCGTCTATGGCCTGACCAACGGCATTTTCACAATCGTACGCAGCCTGATGGTGCCGGAGATGTTGAGCCCACACGCATACGGATCACTGAATGGCATCATCACCATCGCCGCCACCATTGCACGTGCCGTCACACCCTTGTTGGCCGCATGGATCTGGACAATTGACCAATCATACCAACCCGTGATGATGGCTATCGTGATCGCCAGCCTATTACTGGCAGCAAGCTTTTGGTTGGCCGCTTGGCGCAGCCTGCGCACCCTGAAGCCACTGCCTTAACGACCTCAAAACCTTGCATCGACTCAGTCAAACCCCTGCCAATTGACATACTCTTTTGGCAAAGGCTGCGCGTAATCACCTGACTTGTCTGTTTGCAGGCCCAGCGACGCAAGTGACTCGGCAAACTTCACGGCTGCCACCACACCATCAATGACAGGCACACCGAGTCGGTTTTGCAGGGCCTGACAAACCGTGGCCATGCCAGCGCAACCCAACACAATGGCACCGCTGCGATCTTTAATCAGCGCCTCTTTAGCCGCACTCACCATCGTCTCAAACGTGTGCCCACTGCAGTGCTCAAGGGCGAGCACAGGAATATCCGTGCCATGAATACCGCGACAGCGCCGCTCAAACCCGTAACGGTGCACCAAGTGCTCTGCGATGATGCAAGTTCGACTCATGGTGGTAACCACAGAAAAACCCGTTGCCAGCATCGACGCTGCATGGAACGCCGCTTCAGCAATACCAAGCACTGGGGCGCTGGTGAGTTCGCGCGCACCATCCAAACCCGGATCCCCAAAACACGCAATGATGATGCCGTCCGGCCGCCACGACTCGGCGGCGCGAACTTGTTCCACCACGCCGGCAGCCGCAACCACCTCGTCGTAGTGGCCTTCAATTGAACGCGGACCGAACGTGGGACAGACCGTCCTCACTTGCGTTTCAAGGTTGGCAACCTTTTGTGCGGCCACCCCGATAGAAGTCGTCATATCGACAGATGTATTCGGGTTAACGATAAGTAATTTCATTTGCCTTTTGCCTTGTATTGGGGCGCAATGCACGCACATGGCGCGTCGAGTCTATCGAAAAATTGGCGAATGCTTCGCGCTAGCATTGGCACGTTTTTTGCTCCGTTATTAGGCCAATCGCAATTTGGGTATGGCACTAACTCTCGCTGGACTATGCACGATACCGTTTGAACCGTAAAGGGTTTCGAACCACAGCGAGCATAAATATCCGTTTTGGAATTGTATTTTTTCAACAACCCCAGTCATCGGAGAACTCATGAAATATTCTCGCTCTAACTCTAAGTCAGTCCTGACTCCTTTTCGTGTCGCCGCGTTATGTGGTGTTTTAGCCGCGGCACTCGCCACACCATCCATCGCTCAAGAAAAAGTCCTGCGTATCGGCATGACAGCCGCCGATGTTCCTCGCACGTTAGGTCAGCCAGACCAAGGTTTTGAGGGTAACCGCTTTACCGGCATTCCGATGTATGACTCGCTCACGCAATGGGATCTGTCCAGTTATGATAGCGCCAGCGTTCTTTTACCCGCATTGGCCACGGCCTGGGAAGTCAATCCCAATGACCAGACCAAATGGACTTTCAAGCTGCGCGATGACGTCAAGTTTCATGACGGCTCACCTTTTAACGCCGACGCCGTGGTTTGGAACATTCAAAAAGTACTTGACGACAAGGCACCACACTTTGACGCCAGCCAAGTCGGTGTAACGGCCTCACGCATGCCCACATTACGCAGCGCCAAAAAAATCGACGATTTCACTGTTGAGTTAACAAGCAGCGAGCCGGACGCCTTTTTGCCGATTAACTTAACCAATCTATTCATGGCCTCACCAGCCCAATGGCAAGCCAAACTCGCAGCAGTCCCTGCCAACGTAACCGACCCCGCCGAAAGAGCCAAACAGGCTTGGATTGCTTTTGCGGCTGACGCATCTGGAACCGGCCCCTTCAAAATGGACCGGTTTGTACCGCGCGAACGCGTTGAAATGGTCAAGAACCCAGATTACTGGGATCCAAAGCGCATGGCACAAGTTGATCGCGTGATAGCCATTCCAATGCCAGAGGCAAACGCTCGGACGGCCGCTTTGCTGTCTGGTCAGGTCGACTGGATCGAAGCCCCATCACCTGATGCCATTCCGCAAATCGAATCGCGCGGCTTTAAGGTCTACAGCAATCCTCAGCCACACGTTTGGCCATGGCAGTTATCATTTGCCGAGGGCTCGCCTTGGTTAGACAAACGTGTGCGTCACGCAGCCAACTTGTGCATCGACCGTGAAGGGTTAAAGACCTTGCTTGGTGGCCAAATGGGCATTCCAAAAGGCACCGTGCCTCCAGGACACCCATGGTGGGGTAACCCAAGCTTTGACATCCGCTACGACCCAGAAGCAGCCAAGAAGTTGATGGCTGAGGCTGGCTACACTGCTGACAAGCCAATGAAGACCAAAGTGCAGATTTCGGCTTCTGGTTCAGGTCAGATGCAACCACTGCCCATGAACGAGTTTGTTCAGCAATCACTCAAGAACTGTAATTTCGATATTGAATTTGATGTCCTCGAGTGGAACACGCTATTCACCAACTGGCGTAAGGGTGCAAAGGACCCATCGGCCAACGGTGCTACTGCCACCAACGTCAGCTTTGCTGCCATGGATCCCTTCTTTGCCATGGTTCGCTTTACCAGCACAGGCGCTTACCCACCGGTTTCAAATAACTGGGGTTACTTCGGCGACGAAGAGTTTGACAAACTGATTGCTGATGCTCGGACCTCGTTTGACGGTAAAGAACGTGACGCAGCGCTGGCTAAGTTGCACGCCCGCATTGTTGAGGAAGCCCCGTTCATTTGGATTGCTCACGATACTGGCCCGCGTGCCATGAGTCCTAAAGTCAAAGGCGTGGTTCAGCCAAAGAGTTGGTTCATTGACATTGCACCAATGTCAATCGAATAACACTCGTAAGACTGGCGAGGAACCACGATCAGCGGTTCCTCGCCACCTAGCAGCAATCTAGAGGTTTTTCCCATGCTTAATTTTTTGGTCAGACGCGTTGTCTACACCATCCCCATCATGTTGGGTGTTGCGTTAGTCTGTTTTGGGTTGGTTCATATCGCCCCAGGTGACCCCTTAGTCTCCATTTTGCCGCCCGACGCTTCAGTGCAACTCCAAGAACAATTGATGGAACTTTACGGTTTCAATCGCTCACTTCCCGAACAGTTTTTTTCTTGGACTTATCGAGCCATGCAGGGCGATTTGGGCACATCGATCGCCACTGGTCGACCAGTCACCGAAGAGGTCATGAAAGCCGTGGGCAACACCTTGCGCCTGGCTTGGGTCGCCACCGTGATTGGTTTTGTGTTTGGCTCATTTTTTGGCTTTGTGGCTGGCTACTTTCAAAACTCATGGATCGACAAACTTGCATCGGCTACCTCAGTGCTTGGCGTGAGCGTCCCGCATTACTGGTTGGGCATGGTCTTGGTCATCATTTTCAGTTCAACCTTGATGTGGTTGCCCCCAAGTGGCGCTGGTGAGGGTGGCTCTGACATGTGGATTTGGAATTGGGCGCATATTAAGTTTCTGATTTTGCCCGCAGTCACCATGAGCGTGATTCCGATGGGGATCATTGCGCGTACCGTTCGAGCATTGGTGGCTGAAATCCTGTCGCAAGAGTTTATCGTTGGACTGCGCGCCAAAGGCATGACCGATCTCGGCATCTTCTTACACGTTGTCAAAAATGCCGCACCAACTGCCTTGGCTGTGATGGGATTGCAACTTGGCTATCTTTTGGGCGGTTCTATTCTGATCGAAACAGTCTTTTCTTGGCCAGGCACCGGATTCTTGCTCAACTCAGCCATCTTCCAGCGCGATCTACCCTTGCTTCAAGGCACGATCTTGGTGCTAGCCACATTCTTTGTGGTCCTAAACCTTCTGGTTGACGTGATGCAAACCTTGCTCGATCCTCGCATTGCGCGCGGCTAATGCATCCAACGATTTGAACAGGACATAAAACCGTGAATATGTTGAACATCACCGTTGATCCATCGAAGGTACCGGCGCCGATTTTTGAACGCTCGCCAGGTTACTGGGAAAACGTCGCCAAACGATTTATGCGCGATCCCGTGGCAATTGGCGCAGCAGTGGTTATCTTGCTGCTTTTGATCATGGCTTTATTTGGCCAGTGGATTGCCCCAATGGATGCTTACAAAACATCCATCATGACGCGACTCAAACCCATTGGATTTGAGGGCCACCCCTTGGGTACGGACGAATTGGGGCGAGACATGCTGACCCGCCTCATCGTGGGCGCAAAGCTGTCACTTTTTGTGGGCATCACGCCGGTGATCATTGCCTTCATTATTGGTTCTGTGATCGGAATTACCGCCGGTTTCATGGGTGGCTGGATTAACAGCATCATCATGCGAACCATCGATGTCTTTTACGCCTTTCCTTCTGTCTTACTGGCGATCGCACTGTCAGGCGTTTTGGGTGCTGGTATTACCAATTCGCTGATATCACTCACCATTGTTTTTATCCCGCCAATTGCTCGGGTGGCTGAAAGTGTCACCACCCAAATTCGCAGCCGAGACTTTGTCGAGGCTGCGCGAGCATCCGGTGCCAACGCACTCACGATTGTGCGAGTACACGTCTTGGGTAACGTCTTGGGCCCCATCTTCGTGTATTCGACCAGCTTGATTGCTGTGTCGATGATTCTGGCTTCAGGCCTGAGCTTCCTTGGTTTGGGTGTCAAGCCACCTGAGCCTGAGTGGGGGTTGATGCTCAACACACTTCGCACTGCAATCTATGTGCAACCGTGGATTGCCGCCCTTCCGGGTGTCATGATTTTCATCACCTCAATCGCTTTCAACATGCTCTCTGATGGCCTGCGCAGCGCCATGGAAATCAAGGACTGACAGATGACCGACTCCAAAAAACCAATTGACCAAGGTGGGCCTGCGCAACCCTTACTCAGCGTCAAAGGCCTCGTTAAACACTTCTCACTTCAAAAAGACTTTATTGGCCGCAGCACCGGCGTCGTCCGCGCGGTTGATGACATTGATTTTGATGTGCGCAAATGTGAAACACTTGGCGTAGTGGGTGAATCAGGCTGTGGTAAATCAACAACCGCCCGGCTGATCATGAACCTGCTCGATCGCAACGAAGGCGAAATCATCTTTGATGGCATGAGCGTTGGTAGCAACGATCTGCCTTTAAAGAGTTTTCGTCGTCAGGCCCAAATGGTCTTCCAGGATAGTTACGCCTCGCTCAATCCGCGACTAACCATTGAGGATTCAATTGCGTTTTCACCGCAAGTCCACGGCGTACCTAAACGCGAGGCCATTGAACGTGCTCGAGACTTGTTGGTGCGAGTTGGACTAGAACCCAGACGTTTCGCTGAGCGCTACCCACATGAGCTATCAGGTGGCCAGCGCCAACGGATCAATATTGCGCGAGCACTTGCCCTACAACCGCGCCTGATCGTGCTCGATGAAGCGGTGTCAGCACTTGATAAGTCAGTCGAAGCACAGGTTTTGAATCTCTTGCTTGATCTGAAAGAAGAGTTCGGACTGACCTATGTCTTTATCAGTCACGACTTAAACGTGGTCCGATACGTTTCTGATCGGGTCATGGTGATGTATCTAGGGCAAGTCGTTGAAATTGGCGATTGCGAAACCATGTTCAAAACACCGCGTCACCCCTACACCAAAGCACTATTGTCTTCTATTCCGTCCCTTGATCCAGATAACCGAACCGAAGAGCCACCGCTGACTGGGGACCCACCCAATCCCATTAACCCGCCAAGCGGCTGTCGCTTTCACACCCGCTGCGTTCATGTTCAGCCGGTTTGCAAAGAAATCATGCCCAAACTGATTAAGCAACTAGACGGTCAATCGGTGGCCTGTTTGATGTTTGAGCCAAAGAGCGCCTATAAACACAAAAGCTTTCCCTTGGAGCCCGTTCTATGAGCGAGATGGCCACAGCAACCGATATCTTGGTTGATATACAGAACCTCAACGTCACTTTTAATGCCGGGAAAAAACCCGTCCGTGCGGTCGATGGTGTCAACCTGCGCGTGAGATCTGGCGAAGTTATCGCTTTGATCGGCGAGTCGGGTTCCGGTAAAAGTGTCACCCTGCGCTCTATTCTCAAACTTCACCCGCCGCGACGCACCATCATGCAAGGCAGCATTAATGTGGCTGGACGTGATGTTTTCAAAATGTCTGGCAGCGAACTCGATGCTTTCCGAGGCAACGATGTATCCATGATTTTTCAGGAACCTTTATTGGCGCTCGACCCGGTCTACAGCGTCGGCGATCAAATCATCGAAGCCATTCTCCGCCATGAAAAAATCAGTCGTTCCGAAGCAAAAGCACGCGCTTTGGCGCTTTTTGAAAGGGTCCGTATTCCAAGCCCCGAACGCCGCTTAAATGCCTATCCCCACGAGATGTCTGGTGGCATGCGACAACGGGCCATGATTTCATTGGCGCTTGCCAGTCATCCCAAGTTGCTGCTTGCTGACGAACCAACCACAGCGCTCGATGCAACTGTGCAAATTCAGATCCTGCTGCTGTTGCGAGAGTTACAACGAGAGCTCGGTTTGTCTGTCATTTTTGTGACCCACGACATAGGTGCCGCCGTGGAAGTTGCTGATCGAATCGCCGTCATGTATGCCGGTCGTATCGTTGAAGAAGGTCCCGTGCGTTCTATTATTCGAGAACCCGCTCACCCTTATACCAAAGCCCTGTTACGTAGCGTGGCCCATGGCAGCTTTGCCAAAGGCAGTCGTCTGGAAACCATTGCTGGCTCACCGCCTGACTTGGCTAACTTGCCACCCGGTTGCTCGTTTGCCGATCGCTGTGGCGAAGTCACCGACCAGTGCCGCAAAATCGATCCCGAAGAAGTATGGCTCAACGAACAGCATCGCGCACGTTGCATCCGCTTGGTGCCAGCAGGCTAGTTCTGGCTGGCCTATGCCGACTCTTCTTTTTTGGTCGGCAAGGCCAGCGTCACCAGCCAACAGGTCACGAGCATCGCGCCAGAGCCCGATAACGCCAGCAATAAACCGCCCCACTGATAAAGCAGGCCCGACAATAACGTGCCCATGAAACGCCCTGCCGCATTGGCAGCGTAGTAAAAGCCCACATCCTCGGCCGCTTTTTCTGATCCGGCGTAAGCCAGAACGAGGTACGAGTGCACCGATGAGTTCACCGCAAATGCCACACCGAACACACTCAAACCGAACACCACTACCCACTCCAAGTGTTTGACATCAAGCCACACCAACACGGCCAAGGCAATTGGCACAACTGCCAATATAAACGACCACAGCCGAGCCGCAGGCACCTCTGTGGATAGCCCATCTGTGCTGCGCTTAACCAGATTGGGTGCGGTGGCTTGAACCAGACCGTAACCAATCGTCCACGTCGCCAGAAAACCACCCACCATGGTGAAGGTCCAACCCGATGAGTACAAAAAAACAGGCACGCCAACCACAAACCAAACATCGCGTGCGCCAAATAGCACCATTCTGGCCAATGCCAACAAATTGATGGCACGGCTTTTGGCAAATAACTCCTTGGCCGATTTAGAGGCTTTGCTTTGTCCCATCAAGGACGGCAACAACCACAGCACGCCAACAAGCACGGGCGCTAGTAGGCCCGCCATTAACCACAGTGCCCCTGAAAAACCGAGCAACTGCAGTAACAATCCACCCAAAAAGAATCCCACGCCCTTCATGGCGTTCTTGCTACCTGTAAACCAAGCCACCCACTTAAACAATTGGCCCGAGGCATGACTCGCCGTGACTTTAATAGCCGATTTACTCGCGGTTTTGGTGATGTCTTTAGCCACGCCACAAATGCCCTGGGCAAGCACCACCCAGACGACAGCCAAGGTTGCAGACCACGTGGGCGATAGCGCTGAGAGCGTTAAAAAACCAATGATTTGAGTGGTTAGGCCGACAACCAACATGCGCGTGATGCCAAATCGGGTGGCTAGCCAGCCGCCGACTAAGTTGGCCATGACCCCAGCGGCCTCATAAAACAGGAACAGAAAGGCCAGCGTAAAGGGCGAATAGCCCAGTTGATAAAAGTGAAATAAAACCAACATGCGCAACGCGCCATCGGTTAGAGTGAATCCCCAATAGGTAGCTGTAACGATAGCGTACTGCTTGGCTGCTGACGGTCTTGATGCCGCTGTCTTTGCTGTCACTTTAAATGCCCACGGTCTCAAGATGACATGCCAAATCCACCATGCGACAGGCGTAACCCATTTCGTTGTCATACCAAGCGTAAACCTTCAACATCGTACCGTCAGTTACCATGGTCGACAGTGCATCAATAACCGCACTGCGCGTGTCCTGCGCATAATCAACACTAACGAGCGGTCGCGTCTCATACCCCAAAATACCCGCCAATGAGCCCTTTGCGGCTTGCTCAAACAACCCATTGACTTCCTCTACTGTCACTGCACGCTGCAACTCAAACACCGAATCTGTCAATGACGCATTGAGTACTGGAGCACGAACCGCGTGACCGTTGAGCTTGCCTTTGAGTTCAGGATAAATCAACGCAATTGCTGTAGCACTGCCAGTGGTGGTGGGCGCCAAACTTTGCATCGCGCTACGCGCACGACGCAAATCTTTGTGTGGTGCGTCGACCATCAGGTTGGTGTTAGTGGGGTTATGAATGGTGGTAATTTGCCCGTGCCGAATACCAACCGACTCTTGAATCACTTTCACCACCGGTGCCAAACAGTTGGTTGTACAAGAGGCTGCTGTCACGATGCGATCACGCGTGGGCTCATATCGATCGTGATTAACACCAACCACGACATTCAGAACCTCACCTATCTTTACCGGTGCGGCCACAATCACGCGCTTAACGCCACTGTTGAAATGACCCTGTATCGTCTCTGGGGTTAAAAATTTGCCGGTACATTCGAGCACCACATCGACACCGTGTTCGTTCCAGTTAATCGCCGCTGGAGTGGCCTCGCTGGTGCAGCCTAGCAACCGTTCACCGATTTGAATACCTTGCTCAGTCGCTGAAATGGACTCGCGCCACTTGCCCTGCACCGAGTCAAAGGTCAATAGATGGGCAGTCGCAGCCGCGCAACCCTTGATGTCGTTCACGTGCACGACATCGAGTCGGTTACTGCCGCGTGGATCATCAGCGGGACGATGAACCGCCCCGAAAGCCGCTCGCAGTGCCAAGCGTCCAATACGTCCCATTCCATTGATGCCGACTCGCATACACACCTCGATTTGAATATTATTTCGATAATTGTCGAAATATACCTCAATTCATATGACTGATTAGTGACAACGTTTTGAGTTAGTAACACTTAAGACCGACAAGACACTTAAAATAACGATATGACCTCTCTGACCATTGCCTTAATCGTTAAAAACGAAGCCGCTAACCTACCTGCCTGTTTGGCCTCTTGCATCGATCTGGCTGACCAGATTGTGGTGGTTGACAGCGGCAGCACCGATGACACTGTTGCCATCGCTGAGCGGTTTGGTACCAAAACCGTTATGCACACCAATTGGCAAGGTTTTGGCTCTCAGCGCCAAGTGGCTCAATCACACGTCACAGGCGACTGGGTTCTATGGCTTGACGCCGATGAACGCCTAACCCCTACTCTGAAAGTAGCCATACGTGAAGCGGTCGCGCTTGACGAGCGTCAATGCCTTTATCAAGTGAGCCGCTTGTCATGGGTTTTTGGGCGCTTCATTCGCCACAGCGGTTGGTATCCCGACCGCGTGGTGCGTTTATACGCCACCGCAAAAACAGGCTATACCGACGCACCCGTGCATGAACAAGTGATCGTGCCGGCTGGCTGCACTGTCAAAACCCTCGAAGGTGACCTGCTGCATTACACCTATCGAAACTTGCAGCATTACTTAGTGAAATCCGCACAATATGCAGACTTATGGGCGAGCGAGCGAAAAAAGCGAGGCAAGAACTCTAGTCTTACTCAAGGCACGTTGCATGCGCTGGGTTGCTTCTTCAAAATGTACTTGCTCAAAGCCGGTTTCTTAGATGGCAAACAAGGATTGTTGCTCGCGCTGCTATCAGCGCATTCTACGTTCGCCAAATATGCCGATCTGTGGATTAGAGACCAACCACAACCCAAACCTTAATTAAGCTGACGCCGTCGATCGATCCAACTTAATCAACCAGCTCGAAACCTGATCAGCCACCAAAGCCATGTCCAGCGACGCAAACGACTCCTCGTCGGCGCTGTCTTCAGGAACCGAAATCGCAAGGTGGCGAGCGGGTGTATTTAAGGTCTGCCAACGCAAGGCGGTTGAAGACTGAAGCCGAGGAAAAAACCCCACTGTCGGGACATCAAGTGCCCCCGCCACGTGCAAGGGCCCAGTGCTGCCCGCCACCATGGCGCTTGCCGTGGCCAGGCCTTGAGCGAAAGCCGCCAAACCATCAGTCGACACCCATAGGGCCACAGGAACCCGTCGAGTCAGCAACCGCGTGTAGACACCCCCCACAATGGCCTCTTCAGCCGGGCCAGCGGTCAGCACAAACTGCCAACCGTTAAGCCGCTCAGACAATGCCACGATCAGTTGCTCGTACTGGTCTAGAGACAGATTATTCGCTGATCCGCCAGAACCCACGTGCACCATCATCCATTTCGAAGTGATGGGCAATGTTAGGCTTTGCGCCAAAAGGGCCCGCGCTTGGCTCACGCGCTCTGATGACATCAGAAAATAAGGTGCGCTGACTGACGTAATGGGTAAGCGCAAGTCCTTAAGCAGGCGAGCTGCCAAATCAAGGTTATAAACCCACTCCGGCTTTTCTGAGCGTGAGCGTCTTTGCGTCAATCGGTGGGTGTAGCGAATTTGTGCCAGCTTGGTGGCGGGTGCTAACCGATACGGAATCTTAGCTTGCTGCAAAAAACTCGCGTTACGCCAATTCGAAAATAGCGCCAAAGCGGCATCGAACCCTTGGGCTCGAATCTCTGCCAACATCTGAGCTTGCGCGTCCTTATCAGCCACCGTTCCGACATCAATCAACACGTGATCCACTGAGGGGCATAAGCGGGCCAACGGCGCGGTGTATTCAGGCACCAGTACGGTGACTTCACAGCCCGCTTGTTTCAGTAACGACAACGCCGGCCACGCCAACATGAAGTCGCCTAGCTTATCGTTTCGAATCACCAAAACCCGCTTCATGCCAGCGATGGAAACTTCAATATCAGTCGCTCGGCAACCTTGGGGATTAAACCAAACAAAGCCGTATTCAAGGCGATCGACACAAATGCCGCAGCCAAGATCACGCTATACGCTTCCGGTGTAATTAACGCCATGCTCAAACCCATACCCGCCAAAATAAAAGAAAACTCACCAATTTGCGCCAAGCTAACCGATACCGTGAGTGCAGACTTCAAAGAGCCGCGCATCATTAAAACAAAAACCGCTGCCACAATCGTCTTCACAAACATCACAATGACCACTGTGATCAGCAAAGCCACAGGTTCTTTGATCACAATCATCGGATCAAACAACATACCAACGGACACAAAAAACAATACCGCGAAGGCATCACGCAAAGGCAACGACTCTTCTGCCGCTCGGTGACTGAGACTCGACTCTCGCAGCATCATGCCTGCAAAAAAAGCGCCCAACGCGAACGACACATCAAACACTTGAGCTGCCACGAAAGCCGCCCCCAGTGCCACGGAAATCACCGCGAGGTTGAAGAGCTCTCTGGACTGCGTCTGCGCCACTCGCTGTAACACCCAGGGCAAAAGACGCTTACCAACCACTAGCATCAAGGCGATGAAAGCCAACACCTTCAGTAGCGTGACACCGATAGACAGCCATACCTGTGGGGCAATCTTGGCATCACCATCAGTGGCCAGTGCCGGCAACACGGTTGCCGCCACTGGCAACAGCACCAATACCAACACCATCACCAAATCTTCCACCACCAGCCAACCCACCGCTAGCTTGCCATCGTCTGAAAGCAGCAATCCGCGAGCCTCTAGTGTGCGAAGCAACACCACGGTGCTGGCCACAGACAAACACACGCCATAAACCAGGGCGCCCATCAAGGGCTTGCCCCAAACCAAGGCCACGGCCATGCCAACGGCAGTGGCAATCATAATTTGTAAGATGGCCCCAGGGATCGCCACACGCTTGACTGCCATCAAGTCTTTGACAGAAAAGTGCAAACCGACACCAAACATCAACAACATGACGCCGATCTCAGCCAACTGGGCAGCCAAGGCAGGATCGCCCACAAAACCAGGCGTGGTGGGACCAATCAAAATACCAGCCAGTAAGTAGCCAACCAGCGGGGGTGCTTTAAATAGGGTCGCGAGGTAACCAAATACCAACGCCAACCCAAAACCCGCTACCAAAATGGCGATCAGATCGATTTCATGGGGCATAGAACCATCCAAAGTTGTTACATCACCCAAGCATACCAAAGGGTATCGATTAACGGGCACCAGTACTGGATCCTCGCCGAAAGCACAAAAGCCACCGCTTTGGGCGGTGGCTTTTGTGCCTGGTTTGAGACATAGTTGAAAGGTTGTTCCAGACAAATAGGTAACACTTGAATCGCCCCGGGTTTGGAGAGGCTTCATTTCCTGAGAGAATGAAGTCATGAAGAAGCAAACCAGACTTTCCCCCGAAGTACGAGAACGCGCCTTTCGCATGGTGCAGAAGCATCGAGGCGTGTAGCCGTCGCTTTGGCCTGCCCTGCCATCCGTGATAATGAAGCCCTGTTGCGAGCAAGCCTGAATGCCATCAACGATCCTGGTGCCGATCCATTTTCAGAGCAGCTAGCTTGTCAAAAAATGTAGATTGCGTATAGCAATTTCACTGAATCTTTCTCACGCATGATGGATGAACCACGCTCAAGACAGAAAGACGCCGTCAAACACGGCAACTTGCTGGTTGAGATGCATGGGATGGCAGCTGAGATTATTAATACTTTGGAGCATGCTCACGCTCACGCTGACGCTGATATAAGACCGATTGTGAGTCCAGTCTTGCTAGAATTGGCTAGCTCTTCAGAGATTGGATTTAGATTTGGCAAGTCAAGCGATATCGCGGTTATATACTTTGCGTGCTTGGCCTGAATTACTGTGTTGTTTATAGCGGCTACAGAGTTCTACTCGCAACGTTATTTAGGCGTACGGGCTGTGTAGACAGCGCGCTTAATAATCGGGTGAGGTCACTCACTGGCGGGCATAACCTAAACAATGGCTCGACTGCTGCGACGTTGTTATCATTTTTTTCTGCTTTGCTTATCCTGCGGCTGTTACTAGAGTGCAGCAAGCAAAGGAACGTTATCACCAGCATACTGGCCAAAAAACTACTTGCTCCTGGAGCGGAAATGTAGGCTCAAATGATGAAATCGATCCTTTTTTTTATGCTAGCTGCCATCCTGTGGCAAGCACCTTTGGCGCGGGCCGAGACAGTAAAAATCACGTTATTAGGTGTTGGTGACATCTATAACTTCGCTGACTCGAATGGTCGAGGTGGCTTTGCTCGGCTTAATGCTGTTGCGAAATCTGAGCGAGAAAAAAACCCGAACACGCTGTATTTTTTCACGGGAGATATGCTCTCACCGTCATTGTTATCTGGAATGGACAAAGGTGCGCACATCATCGAGCTCACTAACCTTGAACCTTTTGATCTTGCCGTGCCAGGCAATCACGAATTCGATTTTGGGGTAAATAATTTTTTATCCAAAGTGGCCGCCTCGAAGTACCCATGGGCGGCGATCAATGTGGTTAATACGAATGGCTCGCCAGTGACTGAGATGGGTGGCGTCATGCTCAAAACGCTGGACACGGTGAGAATGGCAATTATTCCTGTGGCAAAGTATGAAGAATCTGAGTTGTCAAGAACAGGCGATCTGAAGTTCTTGCCTAGCGCCGACAGCGCGATTGCAGCAGCCAAGACTCATAGGGCAAAGGGAGCCGATTTGATCGTCGCTGTGACTCAGACCGATGCAAGCGACGACCGTCTTCTCATTGGCAGTGGCGCATTTGATGTGATTCTCTCCGGTGATGATCACGTCTACGCAACTTACTATGATGGGCGTACGGCTTTTGTTGAGACGGCAACCGAAGGACAGTTCTTAGCACCTCTAGATTTAACAGTCAGTGTGACCGAAAGGGACGGGCGGCGGTTGGTCAAATGGGTGCCCAATTTCCGGTTCATTGATACGGCCAGTGTGACACCAGACCCTGAGACGCAAACATTGGTTGATAGCCTTGCGAACAAGCTCGATGAGAGCATGACTCTGGCAATTGGCACCACAACCGTGGTGTTGGATTCGCGACGTAATGTGGTTCGAGCGAAAGAGTCAGCAATAGGCAGTTTATTTGCCGATGCTTTGTTGACAGCTACTGGGGCGGACTTGGCTGTTTTATCGGGCGGGGGTATCCGTGGTGACCGCCTTTATGAGGCGGGCATGACGCTTACGCGGCGAGACATTTTGACTGAACTGCCCTTTCGCAATACAACCGTTATGGTTCAGATCAATGGCCGACAGTTGTTGTCCGCCCTGGAAAATGGTTTGAGCCAAGTAGAAGACCTAGCCGGTCGTTTTCCACAAGTCTCTGGCCTACGCTTGGTGTACGATCCGGCTGCTAAGGTAGGCAGCCGAGTGCGCTCCGTGATGATTAATGGTGAGGCACTGGATCTAGCGGGGCACTATAAAGTTGCGACATCAGACTATCTGCTCTCTGGCGGCGATGGTTACGCTTCTTTTGGTCAGGGCGATATTCTGATTGACGCAAATGGTGGGCGGTTGATCGCCAATGATGTCATCGACTACATTCGCGTCAACGGAGTTGTTGATGTGAGGGTTGACGGGCGGATCCAGGTGTTGAGTCAATGAGACGGCAACCGCATGAAAATCACGAATTTGAGTGCCTATTTTTTGATGAAGGCTTTTCACTTGGTGAGTCGAAATGACTCAAGTCAGTATGCTCAAGCCGCTAACTCGCCGGCAATTACTTCAGGCAGGACTGTGTTTATCCAGCCTGTATCTGCCTTTGGTCAATGCGACACAAACATCTGATGTTGCCCGTCTGATTGATCTATCTGCATTTCTTACTGGTCGCGCGCGCTCGGATTTTCTCGAAGACACGGCTGCGCGTCTATTTGAGGTTCTGGTATCAAGAGGCGATATGGCAGCCTTGAAAGACCTGATGGCCAAGCCAATCAAGGATTCGTCGCTGGCGTCCGAACTGGTAGAGGCTTGGTACACCGGCCAAATCCGAGGCAATCAAGGTGCTATTGTGGTGACTTATAACAATGCCTTGGTCTGGCAAAGCGCAAGTTTCTTGCATCCAATGGGTAATTGCGCAGGGCCCACCAACTACTGGTCAAAACCACCGTCCATTTAGGAGTATTCGTGTCTGTTGTTCATGAAAGCGATGTGGTTATAGTGGGATCAGGTGTGGCAGCAGCCTTGCTGGCTACTCAGTTGGTTCGGGCCGGTATTGGTGTCACCATCATCGAGGCGGGTCAATCGGTGCAACGCGCTCAAGCGGTAAAAACGTTTTGGCGTTCAGCGGTCAAAGTGCCCGAATGTGCATACGAGCAAACACCGTATGCGATGTTTCCGCGCACAGATGAGATCGACAAATGGTATGAGCAAGCGGGCCCCCAAATATTTAAAAGTACCTATCTAAAAGTCGTTGGAGGTACGACTTGGCATTGGCTTGGCACCTGTGTGCGGCTGCTACCAAGTGACTTTAGGTTAAAGACATTATTTAATCGAGGGGTGGATTGGCCGATTGATTACGCCACTTTAGAACCCTATTATGCGAAAGCAGAGCAGGAGATTGGTGTGGCGGGTAATAGCGATCAAGATCTTGGGTCGCCCCGGTCTAGCGCCTATCCTATGGACGCGATTGCACAGACTTATTCTGATCAAGTGATCAGCAAAGCCTTGGCCAATAGTGAGTACGAAGTGTCCGCCACGCCCCAGGGCCGAAACTCGGTTGATCGCGCCAGCAGGCCCGCTTGCTGTGGCAGTGCGAGTTGCATCCCAGTTTGTCCCATACAGGCGAAGTACGATGCGACGGCACATCTGCGACAAGCAGTCTCGCTAGGTGCCAAACTGCATGAGCGAACCACCGCCGTTCGATTGGAGCTCGACGAAACCGGGGCGATTAAGGGTATTCGTTGCCGACGTTGGGACTTGTCCGAGGTGACATTTTTTGCCAAACACTATGTGTTGGCATGCCATGCAATCGAGACGCCTCGACTTCTTTTGGCCTCTCGGTCAGCAAACCTGCCAATGGGTGTGAGCAATCGGTCGGATCAGGTCGGACGTAACTTGATGGATCATCCCATTCAGGTTTCATGGGCAATGAGCCGCGACCCGCTCTACCAGTACCGAGGCCCACTCTCGACCTCGGGTATTGAGAACCTGCGTGATGGTAACGTTAGGCGTAGACGGTCTGCCTTGCGCATTGAGATCGGTAACGACGGCTGGAACTGGCCTACTGGTGGTGTGCCTACAACAGCCAGGGACCTTATCTCCCAAGGCCTGAGAGACAAACCGCTCGGTCAGGCGATCGCCACGCAAGCAGCACGTCAACTTCGCTTGGCTGCTTTAACAGAGCAATTGCCTGATTCGGACAATCGCGTCACGCTTGATCCCACAGCCACCGACATCTATGGTGTACCCAAGCCAAAACTGCACTACGACCTTGACGAATATGTTTTGGAGGGCCTCAAAGCAGCCACCCATGAGCATGAGAAAATATTTGGGCTTTTGCAAGCGACGGGTATTATGCACATGCCAACTTATCAAGGTGCAGGACATATTATGGGTACCGTTCGGATGGGAATCGATCCCCAATCCTCAGTCGTTGATGCAGACCTACGCAGCCATGACCATCCTAATCTCTGGATGGTTGGCTCCGGCGTTTTTCCGACTGGTGGCACGGCTAACCCCACACTTACGATTGCTGCATTAAGTTTAAGGTTGGCTGACAAGCTGGTCGGTCAGTTGACTTAGATTTCGACCAAGCAACCTGCCAGAAAGTGAGCTGAGTAAGCGTCGTGGTCTTAAGAATCTTAGACCCATGACCACCTACTGTGGATCTAGCTCATGCGTATTTCTCAGCTTATTTTTTGTGCTTTGTTTGCTGTCGGTTTACTTTGTCCTGCCTTAGCAGAGCACCCTGATAGACCGATTAAAATGGTGTTTGGATATCCCCCTGGTGGTGCCCCTGATATATTGGGAAGACCTTTGACGCAGCAGATGGTCCAGGGATTGGGACAACCCATTGTGATTGAGTACAAACCCGGTGCAAGCGACACGATCGCCGCGGAGTATCTGTCTAGACAGCCAGCCGATGGCTATACGTTGCATTTGAAGAACACGGGTCCTTTGACGATCTTCCCGCATCTTCGCCATCTAACTTACAAACCATTGAACTTTACGCCGATCGGTATTGCTCCATCAGTGGGGCTTGTCCTGGTTGTGCTGTCTGACTCACCGGCAGCTGATTTGAATACCTTGATTCAATTGGCTAAACGAGATCCAGCCAGTTGGAGCCACGGCAGATCGGGTGTTGGCGGCGTTGGGCATTTGGTAGGTGAGAAGCTGACGACTGCCGCCAGTTTGGAAATCACGCACATTCCTTACAAAGGAGGCGGACCTGTTATGAATGCATTGCTAGGCGGTCATGTGCCGTTCCTAATCGCTTCGCTGGGTTCTGCGGCCAATTACATCAAGTCAGGTCTGGTGAGGGCCTTAGCCGTTTCTTCTGCCCAGCGAAGTTCAACCTTACCGGGCATTCCGACCATTGCTGAATCTGGTTTTCCGAGTTTTGGCGTCACCAATTGATTTGGCATTGTTGCACAGGCTGGTTTGCCTGAAGGCATTCAAAGAAAGCTCGTGGCGCAACTAAATATTACGATGAATAATGTAGTGTTGCACCAAAATATTAAGAGTCTTGCCTAAGAGCCCATGATGGATACGCCATCACAAATGAGCACGCGAATTGCAGACGATTATGAAAGTCGAGGTCTACCCGCTCACCAGGCAGGGTTGATTAAATTGCCATTGAAATAGTTTGGTTGGGTTTCAATGGCTGTTGAAGCTGAATATTAGTCACCCCAAATGTCCGTGCCAGCGAAGTACTTGTTACTGATTTCTTGCCATCGGCCGTTGCTACGTAGTGTTTTGATGCCGTTGTCCAAAGCGATACGTAGGTCGTTGTCTTCCTTGCGAACGGCAATGCCTTGACCCTTGCCAAAATAGTTAATGTAAGCGCCCAAGGTTTCGCCAACAAACCCGTAGTCTTGACCAGCAGGGGTATCTAAAAACGCGCCTTTTACTGCAAAGACATCGACCACGGCACCGTCTAGATCACCGGCCTTGAGGGCCGCATAGACATCGTCTATAGTGCGGTAAGATAGCACCTGAACGCTTAATTTGGGCAACTCTCCTAGGGCATAGCTCTCTTCGGTAGAACCTTTCAAAACCCCAATTTTTCTGTTTTTTAAGCCAGTTGCAGAGCCGTCGGTTGCAATGCTTTTATTCAAAATAACCTGTGATGGAGTGCTGTAGTATTTCCCAGTGAAGGCTACCAGCTTCTCCCGGTCTGCAGTGATGGACATAGAAGAGATGATTGCGTCGTATTGAACGGCTATCAGTCCAGGAATCATTTGATCCCACTGTTGTTCAACGAAAATGCATTTTGCTTTCAGTGTGTTGCAAAGCGCTTGAGCGATGTCAACATCAAAGCCGGTCGGTAAGCCATCTTTTGTTTTGTAGGTGAAAGGTTTGTGGTCGGGGATGATGCCTACGCGGATTTCTTGCCATTGTTGGGCTGATGCGCTCACAGATAGAATCAGCGCCATGACGCCTAAAATCAGGTTCTTTTTGATCATTTGGTTTCTCCTAACATTTTTTGTTGGACAAGGTGCGGGTGGCGGTTTACACGGCGAAAGGTAAGTGATTGAGAAGCATCGTGGCAAACCTTGATATTTAATGTTGTGGCGAAATATTGGCGGCTTTGGCGTTAACGTCAAAACCGCCTCTAGACGTCTACCGAGTCGCCACCCAATTGATTTAGTTGTTGTGTCACGGTCAAGTCAATTGGGATCGTTCACTTGCCTTGTTTTTAAGGATTTGAACAACCTCGCTCAAGCACCAATGGATCAGAGTCGCGTGTTTCACTAGGGTATTTCCTAAAAGTCGGAGCGAGTTTGAACGGTTATATTCAAAAATGCAAGATTATTTACGATTTTTTTTGCTTCTAACACAACAAACTGTGAAACACCCCACTTCCTTCAACTTTGATTGAAAGGTATTCCATGAAAAAGACTCTGGTTTCCACATCACTGTGTGGCCTACTGCTAGCGGCCACCCCTATGACTGATGTTCTGGCTGCAGACATCACATTAAAGGCTTCACACCAATTCCCAGGCGGCAAAGGCGATGTGCGTGACGAAATGATGCAAATCATTGCCCGTGACGTCGCTGCGGCCAATGTAGGATTGACCATCAAGGTGTTTCCTGGCGCGAGCCTTGTCAAGCCCAAGGAGCAATGGAAGGCCATGCTCAGCGGGCAAATCGACATGACGTCATTTCCGTTGGATTACGCCTCCGGAGCACACCCTCAGTTTGGCGCCACTTTGATGCCCGGGTTGGTCAAAAATCATGCGCACGCTCAGCGTATCAATGCCTCACCCTTTATGGCCGATATCAAATCTATTATCAATAAAGCAGGCGTCCATGTACTCGCAGATGCCTGGCTAGCTGGCGGCTTCGGCTCTAAAACCACCTGCATTCGTGTGCCAGATGACATCAAAGGCCTGAAAATGCGATCAGCTGGCGCAACATTTGCTCAGATGTGGGCTGGCGCTGGGGCCTCAATTGTTTCCATACCCTCGAGCGAGGTGTACAGCGCGCTACAGCAAGGCGTTGCGCAAGCCACCGATACCTCGTCAGGTAGTCTCGTTTCGTTTCGTCTCTACGAGCAACTCAAGTGCGTGACAGCCCCAGGCGAGAACGGTCTATGGTTCATGTATGAGCCCGTGCTGATTTCAGATCGCGCTTGGAAAAAGCTAGACGACAAGCAGAAGGCGGCGCTGACGGCTGCCTCGAAGAAAGCCGAGGCTTACTTTTTAGCGGAATCGCGAAAACTCGATGACAAGATGATGGCAACTTTCAAAAAGAACAACGTCGAGGTCATCACACTGACACCGCAACAGGCAGCAGCTTGGATTGATGTGGCGAAGAAGACTTCCTACGCCAACTTTTCCAGCAAAGTACCTGGCGGCAAGGAGTTGATCGAGAAAGCCCTCAGTGTCCAGTAATTCGCAATCTTTTCCCAAATGGGTGGTGGCGGTTCATGCTACCGCCCGCGTTTTGGGTGTTACCTCGGCTTGCTTGATCCTGCTGGGTGTATTTGTTATTTGTCAGATGGTATTTGTGCGTGGGGTGCTCGGAGAGTCAACGATATGGCAGACTGAGTTCACGACCTTTTGTGTGCTTGGAGCGACCTTCCTTGGCGCGCCCTACATACTCTTGACGCGCGGGCATGTTGGTGTCGATATCGTGCCCATCATGGTGCATAGGCGCAAGCGCTTGGCGCTCTACCTATTGGGAAGCCTGGTTGGCTTGGTCTTTTGTATCTTTTTTCTCTACGCCTCGATTCCGTGGTGGTATGACGCCTGGCACACAGATTTGACGACTGCCTCGGTCTGGCGCGTCAAACTCTGGTTGCCCTATCTGGCCGTGCCCGTGGGCTTGTTTGTCTTATGCCTGCAGTACTTGGCAGACATTTGGCTTGTCCTGACAAAAAAAGAGGCCCCTTTTGGTCTTTCTTCGGAGGCTACTGAATGACACCCTTGAGCATCGGCCTGCTGGTGTTTTGCGCGACCATGCTAGTGCTCGCGACTGGCGTACCGATTGCATTTGGGCTAGGTGCCGTTGCGCTAGGGTTCATGATTGCCTTTGACGGCTGGAATAGCGTTAACTTTCTGCCAGAAACCATTTTTAACGGCCTGGATGATTTTACATTGGTATCTTTGCCCATGTTTATCATCATGGGCGCTGCCGTAGCATCCTCTAGAGCGGGCAGCGACCTGTACGAAGCACTCGCTAGGCTCTTGCATCGTGTGCCCGGGTCGCTGGTGATTTCCAATATCGGGGCATGCGCCTTGTTCTCCGCTTTGACTGGGTCGTCGCCAGCCACTTGTGCTGCCATCGGCAAGATGGGTATTCCCGAGATGAGAAAACGTGGATATGACTCGGATCTGGCAACCGGTGCCATTGCCGCAGGCGGCACCCTTGGCATCCTTATCCCCCCGAGCGTGACCATGATTCTCTACGGCATTGCCTCTGAGACATCAATTGGACGCTTGTTTATTGCTGGCATTCTCCCAGGCCTTTTGTTGACGGGTCTTTTTATGGCCTGGGCACTCTTTCTGAGCTGGAAACGTGGCACGGTCTTATACAACAAGGACCGAATTTACTCGATTCGAGAAAAAGTTGAGCTACTGCCCAAATTGCTACCCTTTCTCTTGGTCGTCGCTGGCGTCGTCTACGCACTCTATGGCGGAATTGCTACGCCTTCAGAGGCAGCAGGCGTCGGTGCTCTTCTGTGTTTACTAATGGTCGCCTTGATCTATCGAGTCTGGCGGCCAAAGGAGATTTGGCTGATTTTGCGAGACGGCCTGCGCGAGTCAGGCATGTTGCTCATGATTATCGGAACGTCAATTTTATTTGGCTACATGATGTCATCGCTGCAGGTCACGCAAGCGGTGGCCGAAGCCATCGGTGAACTCCAAGTCAATCGCTGGGTCATTTTGGCAGCCATCAATTTAATGTTGCTCGTGGCAGGCTGCTTTCTGCCACCAGCAGCCATTATCCTGATGACCACACCCATTTTGATGCCTGTCATCACCGCCGCAGGGTTTGACCCTATCTGGTTTGGTGTGATATTGACCATCAACATGGAGCTTGGCTTGATCACGCCACCAGTGGGGTTGAATCTGTTTGTCATAAATGGCATCACCCCAGACGTTCGTTTAACAACAATTCTCAAGGGTGCACTGCCATTCATGATGGCCATGGTGCTGGCCATTGTGATCTTATGCATCTTTCCTGAGATCGCCACCTGGCTGCCCTCTCACTTAATGGGTTAATGACTGCCGCAATTGGCATTACTTGCAAAGCCTGGCAGATGTGCAGGCACGTTGGTTGGCGCCGGCTCATTGTTTAACGAACTGATTTAGGAGCTAAGCATGCCGTTAATAAAACGTTAAGGGTGCGGCTATAAGCTTGGACTGAACTATGCTGAAAGTCCGGTGGTCAGTTTTAAACCGGTGTCAACAGACGTATTGTCACTGACCTGCCCTGGGATTTTCAGAGCAAGCGAAATTAGAGACAATGGCTCCTTGACGGCAAGGAGCAGTGATGAGGAAAGCACGATTTACAGACGAGCAGATCGTTCGCATATTGCAAGAAGCTGATCGGGATCCAATTGCAGCGATCGCCAAGCGACATGGCGTCAGTGAGGCCTCGATTTATGTGTGGCGCAAGCGATTTGGTGACATGGGTACGGATGACGTTAAACGGCTGCGCAACTTAGAGCAGGAGAACAGTCGGCTAAAGAAGATCTTGGCTGAACGCGATCTGGAAATCGAGGTCATGAAGGAGATCACTGCAAAAAAGTGGTGAGCGTGCAGGCTCGATTGGCTCAAGCTCGTTATGCCATCGAGCGCGGGGTCAGCCAAAGACGGGCCTGTGCGCTGCTTCAAGTTGCAAGATCTGGTTTGACCTATACGTGCAAGATGCCAGTCAAGGATGCACCGATTGTTCAGGCTATGCGGCACTATTCTGGCAAGTACCCTCGGTTTGGGGCCAGACGAGTGAGAATCTTTTTACGGCGTGATGGCATAGCGCTTGAACGAGACCGTACAGCTCGGATCTGGGCAAAGCACGGGCTCCAGGTGCCAGCAAAGAAGTCTAAGAAGCGCTATCGGCCTGAACGTACGCAAATCGGCGCACCTAGCCGACCGAATGAAGTGTGGAGTTATGACTTTGTCTTTGATGCTTGTGCGAACGGACAGAAATTGAAATGCCTGACAATGATCGACGAGTTTACGAAGCAAAGTTTGTTTATTGATGTTGCCGGTTCGATCCGAGGTAAACGCGTGGTCGAAGTGCTATAGCTTGTGGCAGCAAAGCGCGGTTACCCTCAATATCTTCGGAGCGACAATGGCCCGGAGTTTGTGAGTACGGTGCTGCTGAAGTGGGCCAGTAAACATGGCATGACGAATATGCTGATTGAACCAGGCAAGCCTTAGCAGAATGGTACCAACAAAAGTTTTAACGGCAAGTTTAGATACTAATGTTAAGCGATGAACTGGTTTCATAGCCGAAAACATGCGAAGGTTTTAATCGAGCAGTGGCGCGAACATTACAAT
The DNA here is from genome assembly GCA_963926245.1 of uncultured Burkholderiaceae bacterium. Taxonomy (GTDB): domain Bacteria; phylum Pseudomonadota; class Gammaproteobacteria; order Burkholderiales; family Burkholderiaceae_B; genus Algicoccus. The sequence goes on from CAWUWI010000036.1 coordinate 32,166, forward strand.
ACGATCAGGCCGCATTCAAGTTTGGATTATCAAACGCCGCTTGAGTACGTGTCTGGATGGAACAACAGTTCAACAACCGGAGCCTTCGTTTCTAAATGAAAATGGTCCGATAAAACCAGACAGGTCAATGCAACAACATTGCTGGTGCTCTTACTCATGGCGGCATACTCCTATGATTAGTTATTGGTTTGGTCACTACTAACTAACCATACAACGGATATGCCGCCTACTTGTAAAACCGCCAAACACCAGATTCAGTTATAGCTCCCCTAGCACTTAAAAAGCAGAACCAATCTTTAAAAATAATTGCAGTAGTAACTATTTTGATTAAAACTTACTTTCAATTTTAGCACTGTAAATACAAGACAAATAAAAAATTCATTAAATAAAATTAACAATATTAAAATTTAAAAAAATTAATTTGAGTGATCAATTTTAAGATGTAACTAGTTTATTCATCCTTTCCAAATTACTTGCCAATTTTTGAATAACAAATACATCAAGTTCACTCGCTATGTGAGGATAATTTTTTTTAAGTTTAGTTATTGAATCACTGTCTAAAGAATAAACTTCTGATTCTGAAAAGGCCTTTATAGATGCAGATCGAGTGTCTCCCGTATAAAAGGCCATTTCACCAACCAAAGCACCAACATTCACCTTAGCAAGACGAGTCTCGTTGCCAGCAGACATTTTGATAATTTCTAAAGAACCTTTTTTAAGGAAGAATAGTTGATTTGAAGAATCACCTTGATTACAAATAAACTCTGTTGCTTGAAATACCTTGAGTAAGCAATGATTCTCTAATATTTTTTTGTCAGAATCGTTATTAAGAAAATCAAAAGGAGATAAAAGAACGTTACTAGGTGTGTTCTCTCGAAGGATCGCTTCCTCAACAGCCTCTGCAGCAAAATCTAACTTAGAGTAAAGATAAACCCGAATGCCAGTGCCAGTATCTGAGGACATTGACTTAATTAAATTAATATTATTTTGATTAAAAACAAAGTGGAAATCTAAACCCAACAAACTTTCACGTTTTAAAATTTTCTGAAAAATAGTGATAGCTGAACGATCGATGCCGAGCACTTCTGAAAAATCAATTAAAATATTCTTTGTTGATCGAATATCAATTTTTTTAAATATATTTTCAATATTTCTTGCTGACCCGAAAAAAATATACCCTACTAATTTTAATACAATTGAATTTTTACCATACTCATTAAGAACTCTCCTTTGGTGCACATGACGCACAACAGAACTTGAGAAAAGCGAAATATCAGATTTCAAACTGGTTAGCGGGTTATTACTGCTAGTAATAACATAGGTTACGGATGCTAAAATAATACCAACTATAAATCCGATCATAAATCCAAAGTTAGCTACTGTAACCAAAATCAATAAAATTGTAATCATTTCAGTCTTACTTAATAACTTGCGTTGATCCCAAAACCAAGTCTTCAGAAGTGACGCTCCCAAGTAAATTATAATTCCTCCCATAGTGGCTCGTGGAAGAAAAGTTAATAATTTAGTTTCACTCAAGTATATAAATAAGAAAATGATAGCAACAATAATAGATGAAATGACTCCGCCACCTGTTGACTTAATTAATGCTGTTCTACTCACAGACAGAAAACCAAAAAAACCACCGGCCAATCCAGAAAATGCTGCAGTAACCGCATGAACTCGCAGAATTTGATTATAGTCTAATTCCTTTTTATTAATAATATCCAAACTACTGATGTTTAGAAGGAGGCTAAACAACATTACAAAAGCAATAAGAATTATCGATGGTATCTTGCTAAATAACAAATAAAAATCAATGTTAGAATAATTTAATTCCCATGCTGGAATTATTTTAGTTGATTCGCTCGAACTAAATAACCAAAGGCTTTCTGAACATACACCTATTTGATTTGAACACTGATCTGATCTTAAGAAAAAATTAATAGCTAGAGTCGATACTACCAATGCTAGGAACATCAAAATAGTTGTTGAATACTTCTTCGAAATTATTGTTAAACTGAATCCAATTAATAATGCTATGAATAGCTCAGGTCTAATTGGATCTTTGATTAAAATCTCCAAGCTTGAGACACTGAGTGTCAATCCATTAGTTAAGCTTAATCCACTACTAAATATTATCCAGCCCGTTGATGTCAACAAACCAGCCATAACTGGAAATGGTATAAAACGAATATAATTTGTTAAATTCAGCCTTTCAACGATGTAAAATACTAATGCTGAGGTTATGGCTAAAAGCAAAAAGGTAGCTAAAATTGTGGTTTGAGCCACTTGATACGGAATAGTCAAATAATCAAAAACCAGTGTTGAACTGGCCATAATTGAAACGGTTGCAGTATCAGTTGTGATACCAAAAGACTTTTCTTTCAAAAAAAAGCTTCCAATAATACAAATAAAACCAGTGACTAGAGCGGCATTTATGCCCATCGACATATATTCGTGTGGTGCACCCGAGAAAAGAAGCGATCCGTGTGCAATGGAATACACGATTGCGCTCAACCCCACGATGAGTCCTGATGAGAATTGATTCCCAATATATTTTGTATCGATGATGTGTAATCCTTAAAATTATTTTTATTTATTTTTATAAGCGGTGGTTTCAAGTGTGAAGTGCAACAGCTTTGCCCTAGAACAAGACCTTAACTCTCGCACTGACCATCTGGTTGTTGATGCCGCCCTTGAGGGTGGAGTTAGCTGCATAAATCCCGACCCAACTACTAATCGTGCCTGAGTTGGTGATAGCACCCGCAAACGTGTCGAATGTAAATGAAATTGCTGTTTTTCTGTTGACGATGATGCTGCCTGTGTTCGTACCCGACCCATCGACCAAGATGCTCTGGTTGTTATTTAGGAATACTTGGTCCGTTGTCGGCGTGGTGATAAGGATGTCGTCAGCTACTGCATTCGATCCGCCTAGCGCAAGTAGGGCCGCAGTGACCGCATTGACCAAGGGTTTTTTATTGCCGGCACCTTTGCCTTGAGACTTCGCATTCTCGCCAACGACCATTAAACAATTGCGGGCTTTGTTCCAGACGATGCGGTAGGTCTTGTTCATG
>CAWUWI010000037.1:0-11943 GCA_963926245.1 uncultured Burkholderiaceae bacterium
TTGTCGCCCTGGGTCAAAGTAATCCAAAGCTCGCGTGATGATCAGATAAGTGTTGGCATCAAAGTAACGCGAGAATTTCTCACCCTGATAACGCAAATAGGACTCGACTTCGAACTCAACGTCAAAGCCATAGTGGTAATCACCATCGGCTGCGGGCGCACGCTGAGTGCGGCCAAATTTTTCGGCCATGTCACTGTCTGAAAGGTAGGTGATGTGGCCGACCATGCGAGCCACCGCCAGCCCACGCTTTGGCACCACCCCATGGGCGTAGTAATCCCCACCATGAAAATCGGGGTCCGTGATGATGGCGCGTCGCGCCACCTCGTTAAAGGCGATGTTTTGTGCTGAAAGTCGAGGCGTGCTGGCAATCACCACGCAGTTGGCCACACGATCAGGACAAGTGATGGACCAACTCAAAGCTTGCATGCCACCCAATGAGCCGCCCATGACAGCGGCAAATCGTCTAATACCGAGTTTGTCAGCTAAGCGGGCTTGCGCCATCACCCAGTCTTCAACCGTCAGCACAGGAAACGCTGCACCCCACGGGCGATTGGTCGCCGGGTTAATCGAGGCTGGGCCAGTCGATCCAAAACACGATCCTAGGTTGTTGACCCCAATGACAAAAAATATGTCTGTGTCCACCGGCTTACCCGGGCCAACCATGTTATCCCACCAACCCAAATCCTCAGGACTCTCAGCCGATATACCGGCCACGTGATGTGAGGCGTTCAGCGCATGACAAATCAAAACCGCATTCGATCGATCTGCGTTTAACTGGCCATAGGTTTGAACCGCTAGCGTGTAAGAAGGCAGGGACTGACCGCTCGTGAGCGCCAAGGGGTGATTAAAATCGTGGTACTGCGTTTGGACTTGGCCCACGCTTGCATTCGGCGGCATTGGGGCTTGAAACAAATCACTCATACGGACCTCTTTAGCGGGACTTGTGAGGCGCCCGCAAGCAGATCAGCCAAATCGGCGCCTAAATCATCACAAAAGTGTATCACCGCTACCACGTTCAAGTGGCACCTATCAACCAAAGAAGAAAGGGAGCAACCACCACAAAGGCTAGCGTTGAGATCAACACGCCACCGGCCGAGGCGTCACCTTGCGTACCATGCAAACGTGCAAAAAGGTAACTGTTAACAGCGCAAGGCATTACCATCTGTAGCGCAATGGGTGCGGCAATCGCCTGTGGCAAGCCAGAAATAGTCAATAAGACGAGCGCAACCAAAGCACCACTAATAAACCGCGCTGAGGCCACAAGCGCACCAGCTTTCAAACCCGATCGTGGCAGCTGCGACAACGCATGTCCGAGCGTAAGCAACATCAATGGCACGGCCAGGCTACCCAAAAGTAAGGCACTATCGAGCAGCCAAACTGGGGACTTGATATCCACGGCACGTGCACCAACCGCCAAAAGTGTGGCCCACACCACGGGTTGGCGGGAAACTTTACCTGACGAACCGGTTAACCAACGTAAGCCGAGGGTAAAGCTCAAAAAAGACGACACCGCAAAAAAAGCGATGGCAACGGTCAACCCTTCCGCACCAAAAACCAGGGTTGCCATAGGCAGACCCAAATTGCCGGCATTGGGCATCCACGCAGTCTGACCAAGCGCAGCAATGGGCAGGCGAAACAACCACAAAAGTCCAGCAACCAAAACGGCCGCCAACAACAAAGCGGCAGTAGACGCCCCCAAAATCAGCACCAAAGCATCAGCCTCTAAAGGGGTCGTCATCAGAGTATGAAACACCAGCGCTGGAATGGCCAAGTACGTCACCAGCGTCGACACAAAGGCCGTCGGATAAACCAACCCACGCTTGCCCCACACAAACCCAGCCAAACCGCAAACAATCATGGGCAGCAACCGCGCAATGGTACTGAAGTAAGCCGCTAAAAGAACGCTCAAAACTCGCTTCCTAAAAAAAACTCAGGGATTATGCGCATTAACAAAGCTGCCATAAAGCCTCAAACTATGGCCCTTAAGTCAAGCCATTGTCACAAGAGGTTACAAAAAAATGATTAAAGCATCTTTATCCGGACGTGAGTTGCAATGTCTGGCCTGGGTGTCTCGCGGCAAAACAAGCTGGGAAACAGCTACCATTTTGGGCTTGAGCGAAAGCACCGTCAATTTTCACCTGCGTAATGCCAGCAAAAAACTAAATGTTTACGGCAGGCAAGCCTGCGTGGCACAAGCCATTTATATGGGACTGTTGCGACCAACTAGCGTATTTTGAATGACCGCATAAACTCTTGTGCAATTTCTGGTGTTAGCTCATCGGTCGGGCCTGCAGCAATTTGGCGTATTACCACGTCGTAATACAACACCACCCTGGCGTGCATCACCAAGGGCGTTTGTGCCTCGGGCGACTTCAAGACGAATGCCTCACCAGCAAACGCTCCTTCAGACACGGTTTGGCCCATGGCAATGGCTAACGAAGTGACCATTGCACGCTGCGCCTCTTGGCGTTGCGCAGGCGTGCTGTCCATTGGCAACTGGCTGTAGCCGACTGAAAAGACCGTTTTATCGATCGTCGCGCTCGTCAGCTCAAATGTGAGTTTCATATCATTAAGCACGATCTCGCGCTGCGCGGTATCAGCCCGTGCGGGAAAGGCCGCCACGGCGAGACCATCAGCCACTGCCAATTCACGCCAATTGTATTTAGGGTAGCAGGCCGACAAAACGCCAACCAAGGCCAAAAGAAAAAGACCACCCAAAAGACGTCGTTGATGAAGTAAGTTTGATAACAAGCCTGTTCCCTTTTTCAAAAACCTAACATTGGTTCTTGCGCTACCAAGCCAACCATTCACGTACAATCGAGCGCATAAAATTCAATTTTAATGACAACTCAGGATGTTCGGTTGACAACCTTGCTACAAAAGCGATTAGCGCTTCTACAAAAAGCCCCCGACTTGTTGACCGACTCACTGCGTGGCATTGAGAAAGAGGGTTTACGCGTCGACCGTCAAGGGCGACTTTCGATGACAGCCCACCCCATCGGTTTGGGCGCTGCGCTCACACACCCCCACATCACGACCGATTACGCTGAGGGGCTTCTCGAACTCATCACCGACACCCACCGCGACGTGGATTCTTTAATGCACGCCCTCGACTGGGTGCACCGCTTGGCCGTTGACAGTCTGGGACAAGAGGCCATCTGGAATCACTCCATGCCCGCCACCCTGCCGCCCGAGTCGGATATTCCAATCGCTTGGTACGGGACTTCAAACAGTGGCATGCTCAAACACGTCTATCGGCGCGGACTGGCCGTACGCTACGGTAAAGCGATGCAATGCATCGCTGGGCTGCATTACAACTTCTCTTTTTCGGCTAATTTATGGGAATTGCTAGACCTGCCTGGCGATACGGCACAAGCCCGGCAATCTGCGGGCTATGTCAATCTCATTCGCAACTTTGTGCGACACAGCTGGTTGCTGATGTACTTGTTTGGTGCCTCGCCGGCAGTGTCTCGCGACTTTATTGGCGAGCGCGAGCACGACCTGCAAGTATTTGACGACCAAACCCTGTATTTGCCATGGGCCACAAGCCTGCGAATGAGTGACTTTGGATATCAAAACAAAGCACAGTCAACCTTGAAACCTTGTTACAACGACTTAACCACATTCTTGTCGCGCCTCTACGACGCCGTGACCACACCCTGGCCAGCCTACCAGGCCATCGGGACTCAGAAAGACGGGCAATGGACACAACTGAATTGCAATTTGCTACAGATTGAAAACGAGTATTACTCAACCATCCGACCCAAGCATACTACCGCCCGGGGCGAAAGACCGATTACCGCGCTTGCTGAGCGGGGGATCCAATACGTTGAGGTTCGATGCCTTGACATTGATCCATTTGAGCCCTGCGGGATCAGCGCTGAAACCGCTCGCTTCATGGATGCTTTTTTGTTGTTTTGTGCCCTTGAAAACAGTCCCACCTTCGGCGAAGATGGCTTTTGCTTAGAAAGTGCCAACAACTTTCAAACCGCCGTACGCCACGGCCGAAAGCCCGGGCTACTGCTCGGTCAGTCTGGCATACCCGTGCCATTGGCGCAATGGGCCACAGAAGTATTAGATAAAGTACAGGCTTGCGCTGGGGTTTTGGTCAAGCAAACCGGCGATGACGGTTACGTATCTGCCATCCAAACCCAGCACGGCAAAATCATTGACCCTGAAACCACACCATCGGCACGCGTGCTGGAGGCTCTTAAAGGCCAGTATTCAAGCTTTCACGAATTTGGCTTGAATATGTCCCAGCAACACACGCGCCACTTGGCCGAGGCCGGTTTAACAGACGTCGAACGCGCCATTGGCTCCAAACTTAGGGATCATTCACTGGCCGCCCAACGGGCACTGGAGGCGGAAACAGGCGTGACGTTTGAAGAATATGTCGACCGCTTTCATGAGGCGTTGAAATCACCGAAGTGAGTCCGTTTGGTGGGATGCTGAAGAGTTTGGCAGCGCCATGAGACATTCTTGGCGCGCCCGACAGGAATCGAACCTGTATCGAGAGCTTCGGAAACTCTTATTCTATCCATTGAACTACGGGCGCCAAGCGAAACATTATACCTCCACACCCTCACCAGCGTCTTGGCCTCGTGGCCCTATTTTTTACATTGCCGCTATAATTCGAACACTTTTTTGGTTACTGCAACATAGGGTTACGTTATGAGCAATTCGAGCGAATCACACCAAGAAGATCAAGTTGATGGACACGTCGAGGAACATGGCACCTTGATTAAGACGCCCAAACAATTGATCGTTACGATAATACTGTCTTTCATCATCCCAGTCGTGGTCATCATTTTATTGGTGAGCTGGGTGACTTCGGGTACCAAAACGTCTGCTGGCTCTGATACTTTGGGTGCTGAAGCTACGGCGCTACGCATCGCACCCGTGGCCCGAATCGAGATCACTGAAGGCGGTGCGCCAGTCGCAGCAATGATTGCTGCAGATACACCAGTGGTTGTCGCCGTCGCAGAGGTACAAAGCGGGCCAGTCACTGATGGCCCTACTGACATGGTTGAGGGTGAGAAAATTTACAAACAAGCCTGCATAGCCTGTCACGCCGTGGGTGTTGCTGGCGCCCCCAAATTAGGCGACAAAACCGCCTGGGGTCCAGCCTTGGCAACAGGCATGGACACCATGGTTGCCAACGCCATCAAAGGCAAAGGCGTCATGCCCGCGCGTGGTGGTCTAGCCAAGGCAAGTGACAAAGACATCAGCGATGCTGTTCACTACATGGTTGGACAGTTAAAGTAATGGAATGATTTGTTTGATGGATTGAAAAAGCCCCTCACATGTAAGGGGCTTTTTTTAAGCCGTTGCTGCTGGCTGCAACAAAGACAGTCCGAGTTGCACCCGACGCTGCAACCATAAGCTTGGACGGTAACGGGGGTCCCCCGTGACAGCCTGCATGTTCGTTAATATCTCAAAAATTTGCTTTGCGCCCAAAGTGTCGCCCAAAGCCAAGGGACCCGCGGGGTAATTCAACCCAAGGCTCACGGCACGATCAATGTCGGTCGGTGTTGCAATGTGTTGCTGAGCAATCTCGCAGGCTATGTTAACAATCGTCGCCAAAGTACGCTGCGCCACAAACCCTGGTGAGTCCTGAATCACGGTCACGCCAACTTGATCGCGAGCCAACAAAGCGTGAGCCGCGTCGCGCCACTTAGGCGTTGTTGCTGGGCTCAACATCAAGGTACGGCGCTTGGCTGGCAAGATCGTCCCAAACGTATCAACCCCAACGGTTCGTGCCGCGTCCAAGCCTTGTTGCGATACCGCCGTGGATATGTCTTGCCCAAAAGGCGTCACCACAATCAGGCTCTCGGCGTCGGGGTGACTGCCGGTCTGAATCGTGACTCCGAGCGCTTTAAACAACTGCATCGCCATCGCATGGCCTAGCGCATGGGCTGGGCTCACCCACACGGGCGGCAAATGGTCAGGGGCCGGAACCTCAGCCAGCGGTGATTCGCGTTTTTTGCCATCGGGATATTCATAAAAGCCCACGCCCACTTTTCGGCCAAACAAACCACCCGCCACCCTTTGTGTGGTGATTGGCGAAGGACGGAAACGAGGCTCTTCGTAGAATTGGTGATAGATCGACTCCATCACCGGATGGGACACATCAACCCCGGTCAGATCCATCAGCTCAAAGGGTCCCATGCGAAAGCCACACTGCTCTCGCATGATGGCATCAACCCCTTCAAAACTGGTCACGCCCTCTTGCACGGCACGCAAGCCCTCGGTGCCCAAACCTCGGCCCGCATGGTTCACGATAAATCCAGGCATGTCCTTGGCCCGCACGGCGGTGTGCCCTAGGGTTTGCGTCAGACTCATCAACGCATCACCTGCAGCAGGATCACTGCGCAGCCCGTCAATCACTTCCACCACCTTCATCAAAGGAACGGGGTTAAAGAAGTGATAGCCCGCCACGCGCTCTGGCTTAGCACACGCTGAGGCGATGGCTGTGATCGATAACGATGATGTATTAGAAACCAGCACACACTGCGGGCTCACTACGGCTTCAAGCGCTTGAAACAAAGCCTGCTTGGCATCAAGTCGCTCAATAATGGCCTCAATCACCAGATCGCAATCGGCTAATTCACCAAGGGTTTGGGCGATGTGCACGCGACCGAGTGCGCCCGCTGCCGCCACATCGGTGAGCTTGCCCTTGGCGACCAAGGTTTGCCAGGTTTTTTCTAATGCCTCACGGGCCGCGTGCAGCGCTGATAGCTGTTGGTCGTGAATTAGAACGGTTAGGCCCGCCTGAGCGGCGATCTGTACAATACCTTTACCCATGGCACCAACGCCCACGACCCCAATTGTTTTAAACAAATGCATTGTCTTTCCTTTTTTTCTTAATCACTGATCCTATTTTGCCTGACAAACATGTCCTCAATCCCACAAGAACGCATCGGCCGAGCGCAATTTGAAGCATTGTTTGAGCCTAGATTAGAGACTAGCCATAAAGGAACCTTTGGCAGCGTTGGACTTTTGGGTGGTGCCAAAGGCATGACCGGTGCAGTGATGCTCGCCGCTCGTAGCGCGTTAAAGTCAGGCGCAGGCAAGGTTTACGTTGGTGTCACGCAGCCAACACCGGATATTGGCTTAGACCCAATCCAGCCCGAAGTGATGTGGCGCCAAGCCGATAGCCTTCTGGCCATGGCCAGCGACATTCAGGCATGGGGCGTGGGTTGTGGCTTGGGCCACAATGCTGCCCAATGGTTAAAGACGGTCTTCAGGGTTCGAGGCCAAGCCCCCATGGTGGTCGATGCTGATGCACTCAATGCCTTGGCCTACGGTGAAGTGGCACCCGTTTGGGGCTCAGGCTCTGTTGTGCTCACCCCTCACCCAGCCGAGGCCGCGCGCCTTTTGGACACCACCACCAACGTAATCCAACACGACCGGTTGTTGGCTGCTCGCACACTGGCCGAACGCTTTAAGGCATGGGTGGTTCTTAAAGGTCATCACACCGTGGTGGCTGATCCCGAGGGGCGTTGCCAGATCAACCCGAGCGGTAATGTTGGGCTAGCCACAGGGGGCACAGGTGATGTGTTGACGGGCCTGATAAGTAGCCTACTGGCCCAAGGGTTTGAGACATCAATTGCGGTGCCAGCCGCTGTCTGGTTACACGGCACTGCTGCCCAAACACTGACGCAACAACTCGGCGGTCCCGTTGGCCTTACCGCTTCAGAGTTAATCGACACCATTCGTTTGTTGCGCAATCAAACCATCGCCTAGTTTTGTCAGCGGGTTGTGTTGTACATGTCAACTCTTTGCTCACCCTATTGCAACCGCGAGCCCTTAGACAACATGATTTTAAGCATGTCGATCCTTGCTTTGGGTGTCATGTTTTCACCCGGGTCCTCTGAAGGCTTGACTTGCTCTAAACCCATTTCCAGAACGAATCGAGACACCTCACAAACACGCTCTTCGCGCTGACGTCGCCGGCGCGAGCACCAAGTCAGGTGCAAGCTGCGTTGTGCACGAGTAATACCCACATACATCAAGCGACGCTCTTCTTCGATTCGGGCTGCATCAACGGCGGCATCGTTGGGTTCATCATCGCCCGAGCTGCGACCCAAGTGGGGCAGCAAGCCTTCCTCGACACCAATAAGAAACACATGTGGAAACTCTAACCCTTTGGCGGCGTGCAGCGTGGACAGCGTAACCGTGTCTGGCGACTCGTCAGTCTGGCGATCTAACATGGTCACAAGGGCCACGTGTTGCACCAACGTTTCTAAGTTCCAGTCGGACTCCTTGGCGCGCCCCTTTAACCACTCCAGTAAATCAAGCACAGTTTGCCATTTTGATTGGGCCACACGATCATCACTCGAAACATCATAGAGGTGATTTTCATATCCAATGGCTTGTATCAGTTCATCGAGCAGTCGGTCCACTGGTTCTTGATGCGGCGGCTTGACAGCTCTTTCTTCAAAGCGTGACACAAAGGTCATGAATCCCGAAAGCGCTTCAAATTGGCGCGCCGGTAAAACCGCCGCCATGGCTTGTTCGCTGGCCGCTTGTCGCATACTCAACTGGCGTTGCGACGCGTATTGACCGATGGCTTGCAAGGTGGCTTGACCGATGCCACGGCGCGGTGTCGTGGCAGCGCGGATGAAGGCTGGATCATCGGCATCATTGGCCAAGAGCCGCAAATAGGCCAGCACATCCCGCACCTCTGATTTGTCAAAAAAGCTTTGCCCTCCCGACACAGTGTAGGGGATGCGCAAATCGCGCAAGGCTTGCTCCATGACGCGTGCTTGTTGATTACTGCGATAAAGCACGGCAAAGTCACGCCACTGGGCTTGCTTTTCTACTCGGGCAGCCGACAATCGCATGGAAACCGACTGGGCCTCTGCCAACTCACCATCCATTCGGGACACGGTAATGGTCTCGCCCGTGCCGTGCTCAGACCACAAGGTCTTGTCGAACAGTTTTGGGTTGCAAGCAATCACTTGATTGGCTGCCGCCAAAATTCGCTGTGTCGAGCGATAGTTTTGTTCGAGCTTGATCAAGCGCAGCTCAGGAAAATCTTGTTGCAGGCGCGCCAGGTTTTCAACAGTGGCGCCACGCCAACCGTAAATGGCTTGATCATCGTCACCCACGGCGGTGAACATCGCACGGGATCCGGTCAGGTACTTTAACAACTGATACTGACATTGATTGGTGTCTTGGTACTCATCAACCAGCAGATAACCGATGCGGTGCTGCCACTTCTGTCGAACCGACTCGGAGGCTGCTAGCACTTGGCAAGGCAATAAAATCAAATCATCAAAATCAACCGACTGATACGCACGCAATGTCGCTTGGTAGCTGTGATACGTGTGGACGGCCTCAAGGGCTTGAGCCGATTCGGCTAAGTGCGCGGCCTGATCAGGCGTAACAAGCGCATTTTTCCAGAGTGAAATACGTTGCTGAACCGCTTTTAACCGCGCCCGATCGGTGGTGGCAATCAACGATTGAATCAGTCCCAAGCAGTCTTGCGAGTCCAACACTGAGAATCCTTGCTTCAGTCCGGCTGAGGCAAATTCTTCGCGCAAAAAACGCACACCCAGCGAATGAAAGGTCGAGACCGTCAAACCGCGCGTTTTTGACTTGTCTAGCAATAGACTCAAGCGTGACTGCATTTCGAGCGCAGCCTTATTTGTAAAAGTAACCGCCACGATCTGGCGTGCTGAATAGCCACACGTTTTAATGAGATAGGCGATTTTTCCAGTGATGACCCGTGTCTTACCCGAGCCCGCCCCCGCCAACACTAGGCTAGGCCCATCAAGATAATGCACGGCCTCGCGCTGTGCGTCATTCATGTTCACAATCGCGGCATCTTCTATCAAGCCGCAGCTCCAGCGCTTTTATTCTTTGTCACAACGGCTATATCTCCAAAGGGTCCACTTCAATCTGCCACCGTCGTCGCCCAGCACCGTGTCGTGCGCCTAAGAGCGGCAACCAAGCACGCAACAGTTGGTGTAAGTCGCTACGCGTAACAGATTCAATCAAAAGCTGCGCACGACAAACGCTAGCCACGCGCACCACCCTCAAAGGAACGGCATCATAGAGCGTGACCTGTTCAGACAAATCGTTTGCCGAAAGCCATGCATTCGCCTCGTTCCTGACCGACTGTAAAAAACCCACGGCCTCAGGCAATTCACCGGCCTCGGCAGTCAACAGCGCCTGAAAAACAAACGGCGGCAAGCCCGTGTCCTCACGATCTTGAAGCAAGGACGTCGCAAAACCAGAAAAGTTGTGTGCACGCAGTGCCTGATACACCGGCTGCTCAGGGTACCCCGTTTGTATCAATACCTGTGCCCGGGCGTCTGGTTCATCGGTTGCGTTGGATTGCTCATGGCGACCTGCGCGTCCAGTGACTTGCATCAGTTGTGCGAACAGGCGCTCGGGCGCTCGAAAGTCTTGCGAAAAAAGCATGGCGTCTGCATTCAAAACCCCCACTAGCCCAAGATTTTCAAAGTCGTGGCCTTTTGAGACCATCTGTGTGCCGATCATAATATCCACTTCACCGGCATGCACCTTATTAAATAAGGTTTGTGCACTGCCCTTACGGCGCGTGCTGTCGGCATCAATTCGAGCCAAGCGAGCATCGGGGAAAAGCTCACCCAAATGTTCTTCTAGGCGTTGCGTGCCACGCCCCATGGGCTGCAAATCTTGGTCACCACAAGATGGGCAGGCGGCAGGGGCTGGGCGTTGAGAACCGCAGTGGTGGCAGTGCAGGCGAAGGCGATTGCCATTGCTTCGGTGCAGCACAGAGAACGCACTGCAGTGCTCACATGAGCTTACCCAGCCACAACTTGCGCAGTGCATCACCGGGGCATAGCCGCGACGATTCAAATAAACTAGTACCTGTTGCCCCCTGGATAAGGTCTGCTCAATGGCCTCGATCAAAACCGGCGCCAGCCCATTATTGAGCGCCAAGCGACGCGTATCAATCAACCGCACATCAGGCAAAGACGCCTGAGTCGCACGTTCAGGCAACGACAAGAGCTGATACTGGCCTTGTTTTGCTTTGTGCCAAGACTCAAGACTTGGCGTGGCCGAACCCAACACAATCGTTGCCTTGGACTGTTGCGCCCGCCAAACGGCCAAGTCTCGGGCTGAATATCGCAATCCATCTTGCTGCTTGTAGGACGGGTCATGCTCTTCGTCCACGACAATCAAATCTATTTGAGGCATTGGCGCGAACACGGCCAGACGCGTACCCAAAACAATCTGCACGCCACCGTCAACCGTTCTGAGCCAAGCATCTAGGCGATCACCATCGGACAATCCACTGTGCATAATAGCCACGCCTTGTGGCGGCACCACATGACCCAAGCGTCGTTGCAAGGCGGCGGCAAATTGAGGGGTGAGATTGATCTCAGGCACCAAAAATAAAACCCGTCCACCCCGAGCCAAGACAGCTGCAGCCGCCGACAGATAGACCTGGGTTTTTCCGCTGCCCGTGATGCCGTGCAACAAAAACGCCCCAAACCCCAGCTGGTTGACGATCGCTTGAACCGCCTCATGTTGAGCGGGGTTGAGGGCCGGCGGTGTCTTTTCGGTCGTCACAGGCTTGGGCGTCTTTTTTTTACGGCCTCGCCACTTGGCCACTGGCCCATCACCCGATCGTTTGCCCTCGTAATGACTCAAACGTCGCAAAGCCACTGGCAATGCCGGCAGCATGACTTCACCAAGCGGTCTGTGGTAGTAATGAGCGGCGAACCGACTGAGCGCCACCCAACTCTCAGGCAGGGATGGCAAATCATTGAGTACCCGCTCAATAGATCGTATGGTGGTCAAGCTGACTGATGGCTTAGCAACGCTGGTCACGACCACGCCAACCATTCGCCGCCGCCCGAAGGTCACAATGACACGCGAACCGATGGCCACTGGCTCTTCACAAGCGTAATCAAACGGTCCCTGTAAAGGCACGTCGAGCGCCAC
>CAWUWI010000038.1:0-40277 GCA_963926245.1 uncultured Burkholderiaceae bacterium
TTCAAAAGGGACCGTACGCATGACTTCGTTATTTTTGACTTGTACCACGACGTTGGCACCGAGACTGTCGTGGGGCGAAACGGTCTTACGACGCGCGAGCTCCCAAGTCCGTGCCTGGTAACGAAACGGTTTAGACGTGAGAGCACCCACAGGACAAATATCGATCATGTTGCCCGAAAGCTCTGAGTCGATCGAACGACCTACAAATGTAGTGATTTCCGCATGCTCGCCGCGATTGAGCATGCCAAGCTCCATAACACCAGCAATTTCTTGGCCGAACCGAACGCAACGGGTGCAATGGATGCAACGCGACATCTCTTCAGCTGAGACCAGTGGGCCCATGTCTTTATGAAAAACAACACGTTTTTCCTCTTCGTAACGCGAGGCGGAACCGCCATAACCCACGGCCAAGTCTTGCAACTGACACTCACCACCTTGATCACAAATTGGGCAATCCAAGGGGTGGTTAATTAGCAGGAATTCCATGACCGCTTTTTGGGCGGCCACTGCTTTCTCCGAACAAGTGAAAACGACCATGCCATTGGTGGCTGGTGTTGCACAGGCGGGCAAGGCTTTGGGCGCTTTTTCGACTTCAACCAGACACATTCGGCAATTGGCCGCGATAGACAGTTTCTTGTGATAACAAAAATGCGGCACATAGACCCCGAGCTTATGGGCCGCATGCATCAACATGCTGCCCTCGGGCACTTCGACTGTCTTGCCGTCGATGGTTAGTTCAACCATATTGAATCCAAATCAGAGGTAAGGAGCAACAACACATCGCTTATTTTCGATGTGATACGCAAATTCATCGCGGTAGTGTTTTAAAAACCCACGCACCGGCAACGCCGCCGCATCACCAAGGGCACAAATTGTACGGCCCATGATGTTACCGGCGACAGAGTCTAACAAGTCCAAGTCATCGGGCCGGCCCTTGCCGTGTTCAATACGGTCGACCATCCGATAAAGCCAACCGGTACCCTCACGGCATGGCGTACATTGACCACAGCTTTCTTCGTAATAAAAATACGACAAACGTAGCAACGACTTAACCATACAACGTGTGTCGTTCATTACGATGACCGCACCTGAGCCCAGCATCGAACCGGCTTTGGCGATCGCATCATAGTCCATGGTGGTATCCATCATGATGTGACCTGGAATAACGGGCGCACTTGAACCACCAGGAATGACGGCTTTCAGCGTGCTGCCGTCACGCATGCCGCCAGCCAATTCCAACAGCTTAGAGAACGGTGTGCCGAGCGGCACTTCGTAGTTACCGGGTCGAGCAACATCACCTGACACCGAAAACAGCTTGGTTCCACCATTATTTGGAAGGCCAATGTCTAAGTAAGCTTGGCCACCATGACGGATGATCCATGGCACAGCAGCAAATGTCTCAGTATTGTTGATGGTCGTGGGCTTGCCGCACAAACCGAAACTTGCTGGAAACGGCGGTTTAAACCGTGGCTGACCCTTTTTACCCTCTAGTGACTCGAGCAAAGCAGTCTCTTCACCGCAGATATAAGCACCATAGCCATGAAAAGCATGCAGCTGAAAACTGAACTCAGAACCGTGAATCTTATCACCCAACAGGCCTGCCGCCCGCGCCTCTTCCAATGCCTCTTCGAAGCGATCGTATACCTCAAAAATCTCGCCGTGAATGTAGTTGTAACCGACAGAAATACCCATGGCGTAAGCCGCAATGGCCATGCCTTCGATCACAATATGCGGATTCAAACGCAAAATGTCACGGTCTTTAAACGTACCTGGCTCACCTTCGTCAGAGTTGCAGACCAAATATTTTTGCCCTGGGAACGAACGGGGCATAAAGCTCCACTTCAGTCCCGTCGGAAATCCTGCACCACCACGGCCACGCAGACCCGACGCTTTGAGCTCGGCGATGACATCTTCTGGAGACATGCCAGATGACAAGATTTTCTTGAGTGCTTCGTAACCACCGCGCTTGATGTAGTCGTCTAAACGCCAGTTGTTACCGTCAAGACCCGCCACAATTTGTGGCGACAAGTGACGATCGTGCAAACACATGGATGTTTGCAAATCCAGACCTGGATTGAAATCTAGGCCTTGCGAATACTTTTCTAGGACGGCAGACAATGACACGCTCAAACCCCCTTGATTGAAGACAAGTCGGACAACATTTCGTCAATGCGGGGCGCATCCATGCGCACACACATGTGTTTGTTGTTCACCAATAACACGGGCGAGTCACCACAGGCACCCATACACTCGCCCTCGACCAAACTGAACTGACCATCAGCCGTGGTTTGCCCAAAGCCAATACCAAGTTTTTGCTTTAAGTAGTCGGCGGTCTTCTCACCATCGCGCAACGCACAAGGTAAGTTGGTACAGACCGTGAGTTTAACGCGGCCAATAGGCTTGACATCAAACATGTTGTAGAAGGTTGCCACTTCTTGAACCAAAATAGGTGGTTGCGCCAAGTACTGAGCCACGTCTTCAATAACATCTACTGAAACCCAGCCCTTTTCGTCTTGTGCGATGGCCAAAGCAGCCATGATCGCAGACTGCTGATGATCGGCCGGGTACTTGGCCACTTCCTTATCAATCTTTCTGTAGGCTTGTTCTGAAAGCAACATAATCTGCGTGTGTCCGTTTGATTTCGTGCGAGTCGTTAGCGATCAATTTCGCCAAACACAATATCCTGGGTTCCAATAATCGTGACCGCATCAGCCAGCATGTGGCCCCGTGTCATCTCATCAAGCGTCTGCAAATGCGCAAACCCAGGCGCTCGAATCTTTAGCCGGTAAGGCTTATTCGCACCATCTGAAACCAAGTAGATGCCGAACTCACCTTTGGGATGTTCAATAGCGCTATAGACCTGACCTTCCGGCACATGAAAGCCCTCAGTGAAGAGCTTAAAGTGGTGAATCAGCTCTTCCATATTGGACTTCATGTCAGTGCGGTGGGGTGGTGTGACCTTATGATTGCTCAACATCACAGGGCCTGGGTTGTTACGCAACCATTCCACACACTGACGAATAATCCGGTTGCTTTCTCGCATTTCGGCAACGCGAACAAGATAGCGGTCGTACGAGTCACCGTTTACGCCCACTGGAATATCAAACGACATTTGGTCATAAACCTCATAGGGTTGCATCTTGCGCAAATCCCAAGCGACCCCTGAACCGCGCAGCATGGGGCCGGTCATCCCAAGTGCTTTAGCACGTTCAGGCTCAACGACCCCAACACCCACCAAGCGCTGCTTCCAAATCCTGTTGTCGGTCAACAATGTCTCATACTCATCGACGCATGTTGGGAAACGATTGGTAAAGTCTTCAATGAAGTCCAACAACGAACCTGAGCGCGCCTCATTCATCGTGTTTACTTCTTTGGCACCACGATAATCACTGGTCTTGCCAAACTGGGGCATGTGGTCAGGCAAATCGCGATAAACGCCACCAGGTCGGTAATAGGCTGCGTGTAACCGTGCGCCAGAAACCGCTTCGTAGCAATCCATGAGATCTTCGCGCTCACGGAAGGCATACAAAAACACGGCCATGGCGCCCACGTCTAGCGCATGTGAACCCAACGACATCAGGTGATTCAGAACGCGGGTGATTTCGTCAAACATCACGCGGATGTATTGCGCACGCACAGGTGGCGTGACACCCATGAGCTTTTCGATCGCCATCACATAGGCATGCTCGTTACACATCATCGAGACGTAATCGAGTCGATCCATGTACGGTAATGCTTGAAGGTATGTGCGCTGCTCTGCCAACTTTTCGGTGGCCCGGTGCAAAAGACCAATATGCGGATCAGCCCGCTGGATCACTTCACCATCAAGCTCAAGTACTAGACGAAGAACGCCGTGAGCAGCAGGGTGTTGAGGACCAAAATTCAGCGTGTAGTTTTTGATTTCAGCCATGATTAGCGCCCCACTCCATATCCATCTTCGCGAACCACACGGGGAATAACTTCTCTGGGATCGATAGTGACCGGTTGGTACACCACGCGACCCTGCTCTGGGTCGTAGCGCATTTCAACGTTACCGTAGACTGGAAAATCTTTACGAAACGGATGACCGATAAACCCATAATCGGTCAGGATTCGCCTGAGGTCAGGATGACCTTCAAACACAATACCAAACAAATCAAATGCCTCACGTTCATACCAGTTGGCACTTGGCCAGACATTAGTTAGGGACGACAAAACAGGAAATTCATTATCAGCCACCCAAACGCGGACTCGTAGACGCCAGTTGTGTTCAATTGACATCAAATGAATCACCACGGCGAAGCGCGCTGGAAAGTCAGGACGGCCGGCTTCGGGCTGCCCTTCTTTACCCACCGCGTACGTGGAATAGTCAACGCCACACAAATCCAAGCACTGCTCAAAGCAAAGTCTTGGCGTATCGCGTAATGTTTCGCAGGCGGACACCCATTGGTCCATTGAAACAGTCAATGTTAGCTCGTCGTAAGCCAAAAGCAGCTCAGCATCTTGGCCGAACGTCGCTAATAAGGTCTTTTGCAGATTCGTGAGTCTTGACATGGGATTAACCTGAAATTTTTTGTTGCAACCAAATTAGATTGTCACCAGAAGGCGCAATAGAAATCCGTTTAACGCATTACATTGGCAATACCATCGCCCCATTAACGGGCAATAGTATTGGTTAAGCGGATTTTATTTTGCATCTGCAGCAAGCCGTAGACCAAGGCCTCAGCTGTCGGCGGACAGCCTGGCACATAGACATCCACAGGCACGATTCGATCGCAACCGCGCACAACTGAGTACGAATAGTGGTAATAGCCACCACCATTGGCGCAGGAGCCCATCGAGAGCACCCAACGAGGCTCTGGCATTTGGTCATACACCTTGCGCAAGGCAGGCGCCATTTTGTTACATAGCGTGCCCGCCACAATCATCAGATCTGATTGGCGTGGACTGGGTCTAAAAATAATACCGAATTGATCTAAATCATAACGAGCCGCGCCGGCATGCATCATTTCAACGGCACAACAAGCCAAACCAAAAGTCATGGGCCACATTGAACCTGTCTTGGCCCAATTGATGACCTTGTCAGCATTGGTTGTGACAAATCCCTGTTTGAGAATACCGTCAATTGCCATGTCTTATTAACCGTTTTTTGCTCAGCGGACAATCGGTCCGCACCAAATCAAACGCTGCTGGATTACTCCCAGTCCAACGCTCCTTTTTTCCATTCGTAGATGAAACCAACCGCCAAAATTACCAAAAAAATCATCGCCGTGGCAAAGCCAACCAGACCCAACGATGCATTGGCCATGGCCCACGGAAATAAAAATGCAATCTCTAGGTCAAAAAGAATGAACAGGATCGCTACCAAGTAGTAACGAACATCAAATTTCATCCGAGAATCACCAAAGGCCTCAAATCCACACTCGTAAGGAGAGAGCTTTTGCTCATCAGGCCGACTTGGCCCAAGCAGTGACCCAGCCGCAATTAGCGCAAACCCCATTAGGGATCCTACGATAATGAACAGTAATACTGGGAAATATTGTTCTAAATTCATTTGCCAGACTCAGTATTGGTACAAACCCCATTATTGTAGCACTGCAACACATATCGTCCGAATGAAAACTCACAGTCATTTTTAGGCTAAGCGGCTTAGGTAAACAGATGATAAAAAAGACAAGTAACGTCAACAATCTACAGTGAGGCAATGCGAAGCCAACGGTGCCTACAATACTAGCCAAGCCCTACTCCCAAAGGGATAGCCTTCTTTAGAGACTGAAAAACATTAACTTTTGAGGGCGACATCTCTTAATCGAAACAACAAACAAACAACAAACAAACTGAGATGATCGCTAGGCCATCGCATGATTTACATGATGAGAGCGTCAGACAACATAAAAGCCCCCGAAGGGGCTTTTATGTTGCTCTTAATTTAACCAGACAAGGTCTGACTAAATATTAGAAGCGGTGACGGACACCGGCACCGACTACGTTAGCAGTTACATCTTGAACCATGAAGACGTTATTTGTGTACGAATAGAATGCGTACAGGTTTGTGCGCTTTGACATGGTGTAGGTGTAACCCAATGAGGCTGTTGTCTGCGATGTTGTTGGAGTTCCAGTAATAGTTGCGTCCTTGAGATTTCCACCAGGAATCATTTGCTGAACGCTTGCAAACACTTTGCCTGCGCCACCGACTGGGGCTGACACACCAAGCATCCATGAATTGGTTTTAGCACCATTCAAAAATATAACGCCACCACCGGTGTTCGTGTCACCACCAGAAGTTTCTGCGTTGTTGATGGTTGATTGACCCTCAACAATGCCATCAATGTTCTGACCGTACGCAGCATGGATCTTAGCCATTTTCAGGTCATAAGTCGCACCAATGTTCCACTGCTTGACATTGGTCTTGTTTTTAGCAGTTGAAGATGGCTGGTATGTGTCATACAAACCGGAAAGCAACAATGGGCCGTTGGCGTAACGCAAACCAACTGAAATAGCGCGCATTTTATTGGTGGTGCTAAATGAAGGTTTAGCGCTAGCACCTGAACCTCTTTGCGAAAGGCCTGTGTCTGTTGAGTAACCAAGGGCAGCGCCGAAACCTGAAATGCTCGGTGTTGTGTACATGATCATGTTTGACAGACGGATAAACTGAGCACCCATTGAAGCGTCAAGCGCTGAAGTACCGAAAGCTGCACCAAATGGATCGATGCCTGAGAATGCCCAAGTACCTGGGGATGTGCGGCGACCCAAATCAACTGCGCCCCATGCGGAGCTGGACAAACCAAATGTTGATTGACGTGTAAAACCGGTTGAGGAGCCACTGTTAGCTGTGATTGAGCTTTCGTAGACGAAATTGGCTTTCAAGCCGTTGCCCAAATCCTCAACACCTTTCAGGCCCCAACGTGAACCATTTTGCTGACCTGAGGCCATTGCAAATTGGGTAGCCTTATTACCATTTGCGCTTTTGATTGTTTGATACTGGTAGCCAATGTCAACCACACCGTACAAAGTAACTGATGATTGCGCCGAGGCGGCGCCGGCATAGCCAGCTAGCAGGGCGACAGCAAGCAGAGTCTTTTTCATTTAAGAAATCTCCGAAAATTTTGAGTGACAAGAGCAACATTCAACTGTTCGATTGTTTGTGCCCCACTAACTCCGCTAAGGGAAGTTGTTGTTATTGCATCAAATTTCCGAGGCTGTGGCTATCTAAGTCGCTACTTGGCGCCTGTTTTACCCTAAAACTGTTTGTTTTGTGCAACACAAAAGCGTTAAAACACCGTTTATAGCGGTTTTCCGCAGGATTCAAGTTTGACGCCTTATCTCTCGGAATCGTCAAAAACTGCGTGTCGCAAGATGAGCTTGGGGGCTTCAGTATTGGTCGAAATAATTTTGCAAGAAATTCGGGTCTTGCGTTTTACGCAGCGCCAGCCGCAACAACACTCTCGCCTTTGCTGGATTCAATGTTTGAGCCGCCACAAGGCCATAAGAAGTGTCTTTGGCGCCAGGACGTACCCAACCCTGCCACGCTCGGCTGGCACGAACCACAGACACGCCCTGATTGCGTGCAAGCTTCACGCCAGCCTCGCCCTGCGGCGAGAGGCTGCCTTGGCCTGTTGCCGCCAAAACAATGCCTTTTATGCCTGCATTAACCGAGGCACTGAAATGATGGGTACCGGCCCCTTGGTGATCGTAAATAATGTCCACAGCGGGCAAAGCATCCAAATTGACCAACCGCGCAAACTCACTGTCGTGTGTGTGACGGGTGGTTAATTTGTTTTGAAACCTAACTGTAGTACCCGAAACCAGGCCCAAATAACCAAACTCGGTAGACACAAAAGCCTCTAATCCATTGGCATGCCCCTTAGTAACGTGCCGGGCCGAAGCAATTCGATCATTCATCACCACTAAAACGCCTTGAGCCCGTGACCGCGGGTCAATCGCCACAGCTGTGGCATGAAATAAGTTGAGTGGCCCATCAGCACTCATGGCTGTTGCAGGACGCATCGCCCCCACCAAAACGATTGGTTTTTCAGTCTGCACCACCAGATGCAAGAAATAGGCTGTTTCTTCTAGCGTGTCTGTACCGTGAGTAATAACCACAGCGTCAATGTCAGATCTATCGCACATAACCTGAACCCTTTTTGCCAACGGAACCAACACCACGTCGTTTAATTGGTGACTTTTAACATTACAAATCTGCTCGCACTCAAAATCAGCCAAATCGTTGATGAGGGGTACGTTGACTAACATCGCCTGAATTTGTGTGTCGACTTGATAGTCTTGAAGTTGCGCACGAGATTCACCAGAGGAAGCAATCGTCCCCCCTGTGGCCAACAAAGCCACTCGAGGTCGCATGGGTTTGAATGATTTCATTGAGGCGGGCTCCACATATTGCATAAAATAACCAAACCAAATGGCCAAAGCGTCGCTTGAATCACATCAAAAATAAAGCGGCACGCCGAATCAAAGATAGCTTGCTTGATGTCATGACACAAGATGAAAAGCAAGCATACGTTTTAAGCAGCACTTAAAAAGGTCGCAACAAACAAAAAACCGCACCAGCTTTGTGCTGCGCGGCTTTTTTAACATCGTTTGATTCGTAAAGAAACTTTTGCCATTTTTGGTGCCGACGGCGAGACTCGAACTCGCACAGCTTTCGCCACTACCCCCTCAAGATAGCGTGTCTACCAATTCCACCACGTCGGCCAAAATCACAAGACCAGAATTCTACCACTGTATCTACTGACTCGTTCCTGTGCCTGCACCAGAAGGCACTACAGGAACCTGCCCCGCACTCGAAGGAGTTGCTGGCGCGCTGCTACCTGGGACGGAAGGCACTGACTGATTGGGCTGAAAACTATCCATGATGCCAGTGTCTTCTTGTATCTGACCCGTAGTGGCCATGTAAGCCAACCCAAGCGTCGTAACAAAAAAAACAACTGCTGCCCATTTGGTAGCGCGAGAGAGAAAGTTGGCTGCTCCCGTGGCGCCAAACAAACTACCGGCAGAGCCACTACCAAAGGCAGAACCCATGTCAGCGCCCTTGCCCTGTTGCAGGAGCACCAGCACGATGATGGTGAATGATGCAACAACTTGCACCACCAACAATAACGTGAACTCCATTGGCATGATCAATACACTCCGAATATCTAATGTTGTAATGGGATGCATGACTCAATAACGATTCGCATGCAACCCGCTAAAAAACAAGTGCTACTGGCTAGCAATCGCCAGAAAATCTGTTGCCACTAAGGACGCACCACCAATCAAGCCACCGTCGATGTCTGGCATTGCAAACAATGTCTTGGCATTATCAGGTTTCACGCTACCGCCATATAAAACAGGTGTGTGACCTGGACTTGGTAACAAACGTCTAATCACCGCATGAATGTCTTGAGCTTGTTGTGCGCTTGCGGTTCGGCCAGTGCCAATTGCCCACACCGGTTCATAAGCCACGACCATACGCGTTACAGCGTCAGGACCCAATGCCAGCACTGGAGCAAGCTGCCGCTCAATGACCGCCTCAGCCAGACCTGCATCACGCTCTTGCAAAGACTCACCCACACAAACCACAGGCGTCAACCCGGCAGTCAGCGCGACATGAGCCTTTTGAGCAACCAATTCGTCGGACTCAGCATGCAATGTACGCCGTTCTGAGTGGCCCACCAAAACCCAACGGCAACCGAAATCAGTCAACATGGAGGCGCTGACTTCACCGGTGTAAGCACCTTTTGCATGAACGCTGACATCTTGAGCGCCCCATTGGACTGGCGTTTCAGCCAGTCGACCCTGAGCTTGCCCCAAGTAGGGCAAAGGCACACAAACAACCAACTGAGCGGTCATGTTTGCGGCTGAAACCCTGGTAACGCCAGCCACGATTTCGTTTAACAACTGATTGTTAAACGAAATTGAACCGTTCATTTTCCAGTTGCCCATCACTAGGCATTGGCTACGGGTTATCAGCGGCGCAGTCATCTGTTTATCATCAGTCATGTTGGAAATTAAACACTAAGTGCTTGGATCAAAATATTTGGATTAACCAAGCATTGTAGCGCGTCTTATACGGTCATGATAATTTTGCCAATTTGCTCACCCGCTTCCATCATCTCATGCCCTTTGGCAGCCTCTTCAAGAGCCAGCGTGGCGTAAATGATCGGCTTGATTTTGCCGCTGGATAACAAGGGCCAGACTTTAGACTGAAGTTTTTGCGCAATATCGCCCTTGAACGCAACCGGCCGAGGCCTTAAGGTTGAACCCGTCACTGTCAGACGGCGACGCATCAATTCACTGGCGTTAAACGACGACTTGGTACCACCTAGGGTGGCAATGATGACGACTCGTCCGTCATCGGCGAGACATTTAATATCGCGTCCAATGTACTCACCAGCCACCATATCAAGAATTACATCAACGCCACGATTGTCGGTCAACGCCTTAATTTCTTCGACAAAATCTTGGGTTTTGTAATTAATGCCCTTGACCGCCCCTAACGCTTCTACCGCCTTGACGCGTTCATCGCTACCCACGGTCGCGAAGACTCGATGACCCATGGCCGTTGCCAACTGGATCGCCGTTGTACCAATACCACTAGCACCGCCGTGCACAAGAAGCGTTTCATCGCCGCTAAGGGCGCCTCGATCAAAAACATTGCTCCAAACCGTAAAGTAGGTTTCGGGCAACCCCGCCGCCTCTATCAAACTCAACCCAGCCGGTATCGGCATACATTGCGCCAATGGCGCCACGCAGTATTCGGCATAGCCACCGCCCGAGACCAAAGCACACACTTGATCGCCCACTTTAAAGGATGATCCTGAGACATCACCACCCACAATTTCACCCGAAACTTCCAGTCCCGGAATATCTGAAGCGCCTGGCGGTGGTGCATAGTTTCCCAGCCGCTGGAACACGTCGGGCCTATTAATACCAGCTGCTGCAACCTTAATCAAAACCTCACCAGCAAGAGGCTTGGGCTCTGGACGCTCACCAACGACCAACACGTCTGGTGCACCGGGCTCTTTAATTTCAATCACGCGCATAGATTGCTTCCTCAGAATTTTTGTCTCTAAATAGTTTATTATGACGACTTGGACCGCATAACACAGCATCTAATGTACCAAGGGAAGCGTGGCCGAGTGGTTTAAGGCACCGGTCTTGAAAACCGGCGAGGGTTCGCGCCCTCCGTGAGTTCGAATCTCACCGCTTCCGCCAAACACCCGGTGTTCAAACAGCATGGCATGTAACGTGGCACTTTTTTATTAGGCTCAACATCCTAGCCCCGCACCATCGGCGGGTGTCTTCGAGTCTCCACCGCCACGCCCTACAGACTGGCAGCCACTTTAGTTTGACTTTTGTAGCTTTTCGACACGCTCGGCAATGGCAAGTATTCGTCTCATTTCACGCAGGACTGGCTTTTCGATAAGCTTGCCATCAATCACAACCAAGCCTGTATCGGCCTGTTCAAAGGCCGTCAAAATACGTTTGGCATGGCTGATGGCCTCTTCATCGGGCGTAAATACCTCGGTAATGATCGGGATCTGTTTGGGATGAATAGATCCTTTGCCGCTAAAACCCAGATCCCTGGCTTGGCGGGCAGCCACAGCGAGCCCAACGGGGTCTTCCAGATCGAGGTAAGGCACATCAATGGCATCCAGCCCAGCACCGGCGGCCGCGTGAATGACACGTGAACGTGCATAAAGCAAGGAATCCCATTGGTTTTTGCAGCCGAGTTCAGCCGCCATATCCACCCCACCAAAAAACAAGGCCTTGACCCGCGGACTTGATCGGGCAATCTCGCTGGCCGCCTCCAAACCCTCATTGGTCTCGATAATAATATGCAGGTCGGTGCCAAATCCACGTTCAGTCAATAAGTCGTCTAGCCACCGGACTTCATCTGCCGTGCGCACCTTTGGCAGCATTAAAGCTGGTAGAGCGAACGGCATTTGCAGTATCTCAGCCACATCGCTCAACCCAAACGAGTCGCGCAAGCAGTTAATGCGTACGATAACTTCGACTGATGTTGCTGGCATCGGTTGCCGAAAAATCTCTAAGGTACGTGCCCGAGCCAAGGCCTTATCCTTGGGCGCAATACCATCCTCAAGTTCAATGCAAACCATATCAGCACCACTTCCAAGCGCCTTGGAGAACATGGCTGGATTCAATCCCGGCGTGAAAATGAAACTGCGGCGAGGTCGGATGGTTGTTTGCATAGAGAGCGTTCCTAAAAACCGTGATCGATGACTGACGGCGAACAAACCCACAATTGGATTGATATCCTCATCGCGTCACCACAAAACTCAAGGCCCAAAACGATAAACATCTGATCTTTGGCACCGTAACAGTTTATTTTTCAACAATAACTAATATACATGCCAGGATGGCATGCGTAACAGATGTGACACTACCTAACTCCTGCTGAGCCATTGACACATTGCGATCAGGCCCGCGCGAGGTTAGTCTGATGGTTGTTTCTGTTTTATGGGCTTCACCATGCAATCAAGTCTCTTGGTCGGCTGTGGCGCAGGCTTCTCGGGTGACCGAGTAGACGCAGCGTTTCCGGTCGTCAAAACCCTCATCAAGCGCGGATTACCTGCAGCGCTTATCTTCGAAAACCTCGCTGAGAGAACACTCGCGACCCAGCAACTGGCCAAACGCAGTAATCCCAAACTGGGCTATGAGCCATTGCTGGAGCTCGAAATCCGTCCGATTTTGGCCGATTGCCTGAAACACAACATCACCATTGTGAGTAATTTTGGGGCAGCCAACCCGCTGGCCGCCGCCGAAAAGATTTTTGAAATCGCACAGTCATTGGGTTTGCCCCGACCGCGCGTTGCGGTTGTCAGTGGTGATGATCTGTCAGACGACTGGGGGCAAAACTTGGTCAAAGCACACATTGGCGATGCCTTTGATGCCGAACGATTCGTCTGCGCAAACGCCTACCAAGGCGCGCGCGCCATTGCTGATGCCATCGTGGCCGGCGCACAAATTGTGGTTACCGGCAGAGTATCAGATCCGTCTTTAGTCCTGGGTCCTGCCATGGCGCACTTCGGTTGGCGAGACGACCAATGGCCAGAACTAGCCGGTGCAACCATGGCTGGCCACCTGCTCGAATGTGGTGCCCAAGTCACCGGTGGCTATTTCGCAGATCCTGGCCGCAAAGACGTCCAAGGCATGGATCAGGTCGGGTTTCCCATCGCAGAAATCATGGCCGACGGCAGCTGCATCGTCACCAAAGCCAACAACACCGGTGGCTTGGTCGATGAACGCACAGTCAAAGAACAACTGCTCTACGAAGTACATGACCCGGCCGCCTACATCACCCCCGATGTGGTGGCCGACCTGAGCGCCTGCGAAGTCACAGCGGTGGCCCCAAATGCTATTCGCCTAACAGGCGTGATAGGTCACCCGAGGACTGACACGTTAAAAGCCAACGTCTTTTTTGATGGGGGTTGGTTTGGCGAAGGAGAGATATCTTACTCAGGGCCAAACGCTGAGGCGCGCGCGCGCCTGGCCATGGAAATCCTACAAAAACGCCTTTCCGATCAACTAAAGCTGCGCTTTGATTTGATCGGTCTTTCCAGCGTCTTTAACGACGATGCAGGAAATCGACTCAGCCGATGGCCAGAGGCAACGTTTGGCACCATTGGAGATGTTCGCTTGCGCGTGGCAGCACAACACTTAGCGCTTGAACCCATTGAACGCCTACTTAGAGAAGTCACTGCCATGTGGACATGCGGCCCAGCCGGCGGCGGCGGTGTTCGAGTCAATAAGCGCCAACGACTGTCAACCACTTCGTGCCTAATTGCGCGCGATCGCCTGCCAGCCTCCTTCGAACTGCTGACTTAAGAGCCCTACTCACATGACAACGACACGACTCTACGACCTTGCCCACGCGCGCACCGGCGACAAAGGTAACCGCATTAATATCAGCCTGATTGCCTATCAAGCGGCAGACTTTGATCGACTGGTGGTTGCCGTCACCGAGCAAACAGTCGCCAAACACTTTGGTGATCGGCGTCCGACTTCGGTAAAACGCTACGTCTTGCCCAAACTGTATGCCATGAATTTTGTGATCGATGACGTGCTCGATGGCGGCGTTAACGATTCCCTGAACCTAGACATGCACGGCAAATCGTTGTCCTATCACCTGCTAAGCTTGGTAATTTGAACGAAACTAGTGGCCATGTCGAGCGATTGCCCCGACTTTTATCCCCTCTTTGCTGTAAACCCTACGTTTATTACAGTATGTTTAGCGTGATAATGAGACACAAAACAGCCAGCGAGACAAAGTAGTGACGCCTTTAATTGACGACTACGGCAGAAAAATTGAGTACGTGCGCATCAGCGTGACCGATCGTTGCGACCTGCGTTGCACCTACTGCATGCCCGAGGGTTTCAAAGACTACAGCGAACCTGACAGCTGGCTCAGGTTTGATGAAATCACGCGCTTGGCGAAAGTCATGACCGCAGCAGGTACCCGTCGTATTCGGTTGACAGGCGGTGAGCCCCTGCTACGTCGTAACCTACCCGACTTGGTTGCTGCCTTACGTGACCAGACCAGTGTTCAAGACATCTCGCTTTCAACGAATGCCACCCGCTTAACACGCTTTGCCAAGGACCTAAAAGCCGCTGGTTTGAATCGGGTCAACATCAGCTTGGATAGTCTCAACAAAAACAAAGTCAGCGAAATCTGTGGTCGCGATGTACTTGACCAAGTGATTGCCGGCATCGACGCCGCTCTCGAAGCTGACCTCAAACCCGTCAAGCTGAACATGGTGGTGATGCCTGGCATCAATGACGATGAAATCAATGACATGTTTGTCTTCTGTCGGGATCGCGGCTTGACATTTCGAATGATTGAAACCATGCCCATGGGGCATACGGCCGTAGAAGCCGGTCATGTTTCCCTACAACCCACCATTGACAAATTAAGCCTTGACCATGGTTTGATTCCCTTGATTGGGGAAATGGGCGGTGGTCCCGCCCGATATTGGCAGACGCCCGACGGTAAAACCCAAGTGGGTTTTATCACCCCTATCAGCCAACACTTTTGTGCCACTTGTAACCGTATTCGCTTAGCGGTGGACGGCACGATCTATCTTTGCTTGGGCCAAGAAGAAAAAATTGAGATGCGTGAGCTTCTCAGAAACCCAGACTGCACAGATCAACACATCATGGACACCTTAAGGCAAGGTATTCACCTCAAACCCGAACGCCATCATTTCCGAGAGAACCCAGAAAAAATCGTTCGCTTCATGTCTCAAACGGGCGGTTAGCCCCAAATCCAAGTCCTTCTTACTGGATCACTGCCGTATGTCTACACCCCACTCCCCTCGCCCCCCCTTGCTGGCGTTCGACCAAGCGCGCGAGCAATTGCTATCAATGGCCACAGCCCCTGACCGCGTCGAGAAAGTACCACTTTTGCAGGCACTTGGACGGGTCTTAGCAGCAACAGTGGTCTCGCCCATGGATGTACCCGCCTTTGCCAATAGCGCCATGGACGGTTATGCCGTATGCCCACATGACGCCAGCCAAAGCCCTTGGCAGTTGACCGTCACGCAACGAATCGCCGCTGGTAGCAGTGGCAACGCTCTAAAACCCGGCCAAGCCGCTCGGATTTTTACCGGCGCCCCCGTGCCACCCGGCACTTACGCAGTTTTGCCGCAAGAAGATGTCAGCGCCGAACAAGACCAGATAACGGTCAGCAAAGCCGTTGGTAAACACCTGTGGGTGCGGGACCGCGGTGAAGACATCGCCAGCGGCACGGTCATCATTGCCGCTGGTAAGCGACTAAAACCGGCTGACTTGGCTTTGGCTGCATCCGTGGGCATTACCCATGTGTCCGCTTTTGAACCCCTAAAGGTCGCTATTCTGCTCACCGGTGACGAATTGGTAGAACCAGGCACACCCTTGCAACCCGGGCAGATATACAACAGCAACCGCTACTGGCTTCAAGCCTTGCTGACCCAGATCGGTTGCGATGTTATTGATCCCGGCATCGTGCGTGACACACCCGAACAAACCCGAGTCGCACTCAAGCGGGCTAGCGAACAAGCTGATCTCATCATCACCTGTGGTGGCGTCTCAGTCGGTGAAGAGGATCACGTGCGCGCAGCGGTCGAATCGATGGGTCGCATTGATCTGTGGCAAATTGCCATGAAGCCCGGTAAGCCACTGGCTTACGGTCAAGCCAACGGGGCTGACTTCATTGGACTACCTGGCAACCCAGTGAGCGCCTTTGTGACCTTTGTTTTGATGGGCCTGCCGTTCTTACAGATTCGCATGGGCTTGACCCCAACGCCATTGGCTGCGCGTAACATGGTGGCTGACTTTGAATGGCTCAAACCAGACCGACGGCGCGAATTTATCCGCGTGCGTCAGCACCAGCGAACCGACGGCCAGTGGGTGCTGCAACGCTGGCCCAATCAAGGTTCAGGCGTCATGAGCAGCGTCGCTTGGGCTGATGGGTTTGTTGATATTGCCCCTGGGGCAGTGATTGAACCGGGTCAGACCGTGCCATACTTGGCGCTTTCCGATTTGCTTGGTTTGGTGGGATGAAAATTCGAATTTTGTACTTTGGCGAGTTGCGCGAACAAGTGGGCGCGCAAGAAGAGTCTGTTGAACTGTCAGCAACCACACGAACAGTGTCTGACCTCATCGTTGAACTCACTACGCGTGGCTCACAGTGGGCGGATGCGCTACAAACCGACCCCCTACGTATCGCGGTGAATCAGGAAATGGTCAGTCTAGAGACCGTTTTAAGCCCAAACTGCGAAGTCGCGCTGTTTCGTCCCGTGACAGGTGGTTAAGATGACGGCCAACGAAGCGTTTAGCGTCTGTGTTCAAAGCGAGCCGTTTGACCTTGGTCACGAATACAACCAATTTTTAGTGGGTGATCGCTCAGCCGGTGCCGTCGCCTCTTTTGTGGGGCGGGTCAGAGAAACCAATGATGACCAAAACATCAAACAGCTCGAACTCGAACACTACCCCGGTATGACAGAAAAAGTCATGCACGAGATCTTAATCGACGCCCAAGGACGTTGGCCGCTGCTTGGCGCGCGTGTCATTCACCGCGTCGGCACGCTGGCACCCGGAGACAACATTGTTCTGGTTTTGACTTCAAGCGCACACCGCCACGCCGCGCTAGACGCTTGCGCTTTCATCATGGACTACTTAAAGACGCGCGCCACTTTCTGGAAAAAAGAACAAACACCAGAGGGTCAACGCTGGGTCAAAGGTCGCAACAGCGACCAAGCGGCCGAGGCCCGATGGCACGCCAAGGATTAAAGACATGACAACAGATCACCTCACCCATTTCGATGCCAGCGGGCAGGCTCACATGGTTGATGTGGGGCACAAATCGCCGACTCACCGACACGCGATTGCCACCGGTGCCATCCAAATCAGTTCGCTGGCCTTAGAAAAAGTGCTCGCAGGCGACAGCAAAAAAGGGGATGTGCTGGGTATTGCCCGTGTCGCTGGCATTATGGCTGCCAAGCAAACGGGGCAAATCATTCCGTTGTGCCACCCAATTGCTCTGACCCACGTGGCCATTGACTTCGCGATCGATCAAGACAAACGCTTAATCCACTGCCAAGCAACGACTGAAACCGTGGGCCAAACAGGCGTTGAGATGGAAGCCATGACCGCCGTTTCAGCAGCCTTACTGACCATCTATGACATGCTAAAAGCCGTTGACCGAAGCATGGTGATCGCCCCCATACAGTTACAAGAA
Organism: uncultured Burkholderiaceae bacterium; assembly: GCA_963926245.1. GTDB lineage: Bacteria > Pseudomonadota > Gammaproteobacteria > Burkholderiales > Burkholderiaceae_B > Algicoccus. Next base: position 17,714 of record CAWUWI010000038.1, read on the forward strand.
AAGAAGGGTGGTAAATCTGGGCACTGGATTCGCCCAGCCTAGGGACACCGAGTCGGTCAGGTCAACTAGACTTGTAACCGGGCCACATCATGAAAGACCACGCGAGCCCCACGCACCGAGATCAGGCCGTCGGCGGCTAGCTGCTTTAACGAACGAGAAAACGTCGCAGGCTGCAACCTCAGCTTAGAAGCAATGGCACGCTTATAGAATGGCAGTTGCGCTTTTTTACCGATCCTAGGCTGTCGCAACAAATACGCCGCCACCCTTTGCGCGGCCGTCAATAAGCTAACCGACTCTAGATCGCGCAACAGTGACTCAAAACGCAAGCTGAAATTGGTCATATCAGATCACCTTTAAATAGCGCGTGATGATTTGATCCGCTTGCAGATACTTATCGAAACGTATGGCCAGCACCCGCGCCAAAAAGCGCCCCTTGGCGGTCATACGCACACCATCAATATCAACCAAGCCATCAGACTCAAGCGCGGTCAAGTCTGACAGCGCTTGCGAGAAATACTCGCGAGAATAACCTGCCTGCAAAAGCGTGATGGTCGGCTTCTTGAGTATGGCCAGTTTTTCTGCTGCGCTCGGCAAGGCTTTGATGTCGATACGGCGTTGCGCTTTGAGCCGCTCAGGCAGGTGCGCATGGCTGTAAAGTGCAATGCGGTCCGGTCGCCACTGAGTGACAGTCTCTAGCGTTCGCTGCATGGTACTGACCGACTGCAACGGTAAACCGTAAATCAAATCCATGTTGATGGATTGATAGCCTAGCGCACCAGCCTCATTGGGCACCGCTTCAGTGAGCGCTAGCGGCTGGACTCGATTGATGGCTTTTTGCACAGCCAAGTCAAGCTCTTGCACACCCAGACTCAGGCGATTAAAGCCGTACTGGGCCATCAACGCCAACATACCGGCCTGGATGGCGCGCGGATCAATTTCAACCGAACACTCCGCATCAGCAGAAAACGTAAACGACGCGTACAGCATCTTCAACAAACGCGGCAACTGAGCGCAACAGACCACGAAGCAAATCAATTTCCAGCTGCAGGTCGTCCAAATAGGCATCCGCTCGGTCTTTGCACTTGGTCATAATCTTGTTGCACGCGCAAGTAGTGGCAAACCGTGTCACAAAACGGCAGGTGCACATATAAAGACAGGGGTGCGTCGTCATGCCCTGCTTGACGCTCGCGTACCGCAGCCATGTACTGAGCGCTCACCGAACCGTCCATGAACCGATCAGCGGTTGGATAAGAGGTGTAAAAAGGCCCGCTGCCATTGTGGCGAGCGATCACGGCGTCATCAAATTCAAGTGGGGTCAAACGGGCAAGTTCCATCCCCCTAAAGTACGCTGTCAATAGCCAATTGGCATAGGGAGTAAGCACCCTTACCTTTGATCTAGAACAAGTTTTTGTGATTCATAAGCCATTCCAACCCTATGCTGACGCCCCTCAACCTCGCGCTCAAGTCCAGACGAATTCATGAATCGCTCAAATCACGTAGAATATTGCCTTGGCGCCCGGGTGGTGAAATTGGTAGACACAGGAGACTTAAAATCTCCCGACCCTGATACGGTTGTACCGGTTCGATTCCGGTCCCGGGCACCATGGATCATAATCAGCTGATTTAAAACAGTAATTTTTGGCTTTACTTCATTCCTCATTTAATTGGTTTCTAGGTAACTTCCAGTCAAACAGTCTGGGGAATATATAAACACCTAGTATTGCTATTTTGATTGTCTATCCCTCACCGATATTTCGGTGCCTGGCCCCAAGATCTCTGAGAAGTAGGCTTAACTACACCAATTACCGCCATAGTTTTCTCGCGACTGGTGGCATGCCACTTAGTACTCAGCAAGCTGGTAGGATTTCACCAATCTTTCGCCGACTGTTAGACAGCGACTACGAAAATCTAAACAATCGGTTTAAATCTAGCTCGCCGGGTTGGGCTCGATTACGCAGTCATGCAATCAAGTTTTCGATACAAGTTGTTCGAAATGTGAGCTTCAGCCAATAAAAGGTAACAAACACGCCTCGGTAACATCACCACGGGCACCACCTACCCAGCGATCAGTGATGTAGTACCAATCGAGCTGCGGCAGACAGCTATTGTCAGACTCGACGAAAAACTCTGGAAGGACTACAACATCTAACGTTCAACTTTTTGTCTCTGCCGATGGTCTTGCTCGCTTGGAGGTAGCGCTTGACCATGAAACGGTATGGCTAAGTCAGGCGCAGATGGCCGCGTTATTCGACAAGGATATAAAAACCGTCGGAGAACACATCAAAAATATCTACGCCGAGAAGGAACTACATAAGGACTCAACTATCCGGAATTTTCGGATAGTTCGGCAGGAGGGCAACCGTGAAGTCAGTCGTAATATTGATCACTACAACCTTGACCTCACCGTTTCGGTCGGTTGTCGAGTGAAATCCCAGCGTGTCATGCAGTTTCGACAATGGGCCACTGGCACACTGAAGAGTCACCTCGTTAAAGGCTATACCCTGAACCAACGTAGACTCATCGAGCGCGGGATTGAATTTGATCAGGCTGTTAACCTGCTTAGCAGCACCCTTAGCAATTAAAGTTTGGTTTCGCCTCAAGGTGCCGCTGTTGCAGCGGTTATCACCGATTACGCAAGGTCGTGGAGCCTACTCCAAGGCTACGATGAACAGGCATTTCCGAAAGTTGACGTAAAACAGCATGGGAGGCGACCGAATTGTTTGGACAACTCCGAGGATCTGGTCTTGACTACTACAGCTTAGGAACCATTGAGCAAGACTTTGACGATGACCTGTTCTATCCCAATATTGCCAACCGGGCTGCCCATCTGCTTTATTACGTCATCAAAAACCATCCACTAGCAGATGGCAATAAGTGCTGCGGTTCATTTTTATTTCTCTGGTTTCTTCGCCGAAACCAAGCATTGCTCGCACGCACGGTAGAACAACTGATTAACGACAACACCTTGGTTGCACTTGTGCTCCTGGCTGACGAAAGTCTTCCCGATCAAAAAAAACGTTAATGATCCGGCTGATAGAGCACTTTCTAACGCTGCCAAATTCTGCCGCTGCTTGAACTGATCGACGCCAAACAAGGTATTAATGCACCCAAAGATCTGGTGACCGCAAAATCGACACCCTGTTAAAAAACTGGCATACAAGAACAGTCTGACCTGCTTTTCCACATTCCCCCTGTTGCGTCCTGCTAACACCGACATGAAATCTTAGTGGCTATTGATCTATACGGCCCTTAGAACCACGGCACCCCACCCAAGGGTTAAAATGATCGACTTGCGACCCAGATGGGTCGCTGGGCTTTAAAACCCAACCAAGCCAACCCAAGAACCGTTTCACACAATTGATAAACACAGGGGATAGTGCGTAATGAGTGACCATTTCTACGAACCCAGCCAAGGCCACCGTTTGGCTCACAACCCATTTAAGGCAATCGTGGCGCCACGCCCAATCGGCTGGATTTCAAGTTGCAACGAAAAAGGCGAGCTCAACTTAGCGCCTTACAGCTTTTTCAATGGGCTAGCAGACGAGCCACCCATGGTGATGTTCAGCACCACCACACTGAGAAAAGATAGTGTAAACAACATCGAGTTAACCGGCGAATTTGTGGTGAATTTTGTAGGCATGCACCAAGCCCAACAAATGAATCAAACCGCCGCCTCGGTTCCCAATGGCGTTAGTGAGTTCACCCTAGCAGGTCTTGAGCCTGCGCCATCGCGCTTGGTCAAACCACCGCGGGTGGCCGACGCCATTGCCTCAATGGAATGCAAACTCTGCCAGGTTTTGCAACTACAAGACCACAAAGGCCAAGCCGTTCAATCTTGGGTCACCATTGGCGAAGTGGTGGGTATACATATCAACGAACGTTTCATCAAAGACGGGCTGTTTGACATCACAGCCGCACGCTCGCTGGCCCGCTGCGGCTATCGTGGTGACTACATCGAAGTCACCGAAGTGTTTGAGATGTTCCGCCCCTCATAAGAAAAACCGAGCCAGCCGCACCTCAAGGCTGTACCACGCTGCCGCGCCCTCACTTTTGTGGTGTCGGCAGCGGCAATGCCGTTTTGTAGCGCACTTGCTTCAACGCAAAAGCAGAGCGTATTTTCTCGATACCGGGAATTGGGGTCAGCTGCTCTAAAATGAAATGCTCGAGCGCCCCAATGTTGGCCACTGCCACACGAATAAGATAGTCACTGTCACCGGTCATCAGGTAACACTCCATGACCTCTTCGTGTTCGCTGATACGCTGCTCAAAAGACGCTAGCGCCTCTTTGTTCTGTGACTTCAAACTGATGCTGATAAACACATTCAAATCCAGCCCAAGCGCGGCAGGATTGGCCAGCGCAACGTAACGGTTAATGACACCATCGGCTTGCAAAGCCCTGACTCGGTTCAAGCACGGTGAAGGACTCAAGTGCACCCGCTTTGCCAACTCAACGTTCGATAGACTGCCGTCGTTTTGCAATTCTTGCAAAATCTTCAAATCAATCGCATCTAGATTCATAATGTGCTTTTAAATTGTTATTAAAAGAATTTTATGCTGTTTAAACAAATTAAACGTGATTATTTGAAATTTAATTTTGATGGTTTTTCAATAAACTGTTACTAATTCTTAACGCATCTTAGGCGCCAGACATGAACGCTCCAATCGATCCCCGCTTGAACCAATGGTTGCTAAACGATAACGATGCAGACCCGCTCGAAACACAAGAGTGGCGCGAGGCGTTGCTCGCAACTCTCACTCAGAACGGTCCCGATCGGGCGCGCTACCTTCTTGGCGAGCTGGCTGAACTGGCTCAATCGTTGCAACTTGACTGGCAACCACCCCTTTGCACGCCCTACATAAACAGCATTGGGATCAACGAGCAACCACCATTTACCGGCGATTTGGCGATCGAAGAAAGGCTTTGCGCCATCATGCGCTGGAATGCCTTGGCAATGGTGGTCAAAGCCAATCAAGCCTATGGTGAGTTGGGCGGGCACATCGCGAGTTACGCCAGCGGCGCCGATTTGTTTGAAACGGGCTTTAACCATTTCTTTCACGCACGCCAAGGCACCGAACCCAATCAACACCGTGGCGACTTGGTTTTTTTACAGCCTCACAGCGCACCGGGTGTTTACGCCCGTGCCTATCTTGAAGGCCGCCTAACAGAAGAAGACTTAACTCACTTTCGCCAAGAACTGACCGCCACAAAGCACGGTGTCCAAGGCCTATCGAGCTACCCCCATCCCATGCTGATGCCTAAGTTCTGGCAATTTCCAACAGGCTCCATGGGCATTGGTCCAATCAGTTCGATCTACCATGCCCGCTTCATGCGCTACCTCACCCACCGAAACCTACTGGACTGTAGCACCAGGAAAGTATGGGGTATGTTTGGTGATGGCGAAATGGATGAGCCCGAATCCATGAGCGCGTTGACGCTAGCAGCGCGTGAAGGCTTGGATAATTTGGTGTGGGTCGTGAATTGCAACCTTCAACGCCTTGATGGCCCGGTACGTGGCAACGGACGCATCATCGATGAGTTAGAACGCCTATTTAAAGGCGCTGGCTGGAACGTGATCAAGTTGGTCTGGGGCAGTGACTGGGATGGCTTGTTTGCAAGGGACACCGAAGGCGCCTTGATCAAAGCATTTGCCAACACCGTTGACGGTCAAATGCAAACCTTTGCCGCCAAAGACGGGCCTTACAATCGACAGCATTTTTTTGGTCAGAACGAAGCTTTGATCAAACTGGCCCAAGGCATGAGTGATGAACAAATCGACCGATTAAAACGCGGCGGTCACGACCTCGTCAAAATCCATGCGGCTTTCACCAAGGCCGAACGCCACATCGGTCAACCGACCGTTATTTTGGCTCAAACCAAGAAAGGCTATGGCATGGGTGCCGCAGGGCAAGGCAAGATGACCACCCACAGCCAAAAGAAACTCGATCGAGAAGATCTCATTGCCTTCAGGAATCATTTCAATTTACCGTTAACAGACGAACAAGCCGCGTCGCTGGACTTTTACAAACCTGCAGCCGACACTGTGGAGATGCAATATCTGCATGGCAAACGTCAGGCATTAGGCGGCTATTTACCCGTTCGCAACACCGAGTGCGAAGTCGTGAACGTACCCTCGCTTGAGCAATACGGCGCCTTTGCGTTACAAGCCAATGGCAAAGATATGAGCACGACCATGGCCTTTGTGCGATTGCTGGGCAATCTACTTAAAGACAGCGCACTCGGGCCGCATATCGTACCCATCGTGGCTGATGAGGCCCGCACATTCGGCATGGCGAACTTGTTTAAGCAAGTCGGTATTTACTCTAGCCTGGGCCAGCGCTACGCGCCTGAGGACATCGGATCAGTTCTCAGTTACCGAGAGTTGCGTGAAGGCCAAATTTTAGAAGAAGGCATTTCAGAAGCTGGCGCTCTAGCCAGCTGGACCGCCGCTGGCACCAGCTACAGCGTGCACGGCTTGGCCATGTTGCCCTTTTACATCTACTACTCGATGTTCGGTTTTCAGCGAGTGGGTGATCAAATCTGGGCAGCGGCCGATCAATGCACCCGCGGATTTTTGATTGGTGCCACATCGGGTCGTACCACCTTGGGTGGAGAGGGACTGCAGCACCAAGACGGTTCAAGCCAGTTGGTGGCTGGCACCATTCCGAATTGCAAAGCCTACGACCCTGCCTTTGCAGGCGAACTCGCTGTCATCATCGATCAAGGCATGCAAGAGATGATGGTCGAGCAAAAGGATGTGTTCTACTACATCACCACCATGAACGAAAACTATGCCCAACCCTCGGTTGACCCAAGCCTCAGAGCAGCGATCCTCAAGGGCGGTTACTTATACCAGCAAATACCTGGTGAGACAGTGCGTGCCAAGTCGTCCATAACAAAACCAGTATGCATAATGGGTTCGGGTGCTTTGTTAAATGAAGCCCTAAAAGCAGGTCAACAATTGAGCCAGCAGGGGTACAACGTCAGTATTTTTAGTGTGACCAGTTGGAGCGAGTTGTCGCGCGATCAGAGCGGCTATGTTTCACAACTATTGAATGATCACGCAGGTCCCATCGTGGCCGTCAGCGATTATGTTCGAGCGGTGCCAGAAGCCATCCGCCAACACATCCCAGAGGGCCGATCGTTTGTCACGCTAGGCACCGATGGATTTGGTCGCAGTGACACACGTACTGCCTTAAGGGAATTTTTTGGTGTTAGCGCCAAACACATTATCGATGCCGTCCAGTCTCGTTCTTGATGCCTGCGTTTTGATGTCAGGGGTTTTAAGGCCCCTACTTCTTAAGCTCGCCCATGAAAACTGGTTTGAACCCGTTTGGTCGGATCGCATCGGCTCAGAATGGCGGCGTAACGCCGCACGCCTTTGGCCGATTCAATCAGACACCCTTGACCAGGCTTGGCAAGACATGCAAGTTGCTTTTCCCTTGGCCAACAGTTCAACATGGCCCAACAACCATTTAAGCGCCGACACCGTCGACCCAGCCCTACGGCATAGCGACCCAAAAGACTGGCATGTCATTATGGCTGGCGTTCAAGCCAAACAGCTGCAACCCGATCAAGAGGTTACGGTTGTGACGTGGAACATCAAAGATTTTCGGCGCAGTGAGTTACGACAACACGGACTGAATCTTATCGATCCCGATCGATTACTCAGTCAGTGGTGGGCAACACAGCCCGATGTATTAACCAACCATCTCAAACAGGTCATCGAGTCGCTGATTGAGAGCGGCCGGCGCCAACCCGAATCACTTGAGGCATTCTTAAAACGCGAACGATTGTTTCGGCTGAGCAAGCTCCACCTGCGCTCATTGCAGCCCATGGTGTAAAAAAACACCACGCCTAAGGGTGGTGTTTCTATTAGTGCGCTTCAATCATAAAAACAACGCACCACCTGAACTAGCGTGCACCTTTTTACTGTGCTGGCTTGTCTTCGGCCGCTGTCTCAGCCGCTGCTGCCTGAGCAGTGGCCTCAGCCAACGCTGCGGCGCCGCCCGGTGTTTGTAGCTCAATGCCACCGATGGCTTTAACCGACAAGCGCAGACGACCCTTGTCATCAACTTCCAACACTTTAACGCGCACAGCCTGACCAACTTTAAGAACGTCGTTGATGTTAGCAATCCGGTAGTTGGCGATCTCAGAGATGTGCAACAGACCATCACGACCTGGTAGAACTTGAACAATGGCGCCGAAGTCCAGCAAACGCAACACGCTACCGTCATATTCCTGACCAACTTCAACGTCTGCCGTCAGTTCAGTGATGCGGCGCTGTGCTTCACGCGCTTTGTCGAGATCAGCGCTAGAAATCACAATGGTGCCATCATCTGAAATATCAATCTGTGCACCAGTCTCTTCGGTCAAACCACGAATGGTGGCGCCACCCTTACCGATCACGTCACGAATTTTCTCGGGATTGATCTTCATTGACAGCATGCGTGGTGCAAAAGCCGATAGCTCTTGACGTGAACCGTCCATGACTTCACGCATTTTGCCGAGAATGTGCATACGACCGTCACGGGCTTGTGCCAAGGCGACTTGCATGATTTCTTTGGTGATGCCTTGGATTTTGATATCCATTTGAAGAGCGGTCACCCCAGTTTTTGTACCCGCGACTTTGAAATCCATGTCGCCAAGGTGATCTTCATCACCCAGGATGTCAGTCAATACTGCAAATTTACCGTCATCCAAAATTAAACCCATGGCCACACCAGCCACGTGATCTTTCAAGGGCACCCCCGCATCCATCATGGCCAACGCACCACCACAAACCGATGCCATTGAGGAAGAACCGTTTGACTCAGTTATTTCTGAAACCACACGAATGGTGTATTGGAAATCAGCGTGATCAGGCATCATCGCAACCAGCGCGCGCTTGGCCAAGCGGCCGTGACCGATTTCACGACGCTTAGGCGCACCAAAACGTCCCGCTTCGCCAGTCGCGAAGGGAGGAAAGTTGTAATGCAACATAAAGCGTTCACGGTAGTCGCCGGTGATCGAATCAATGATTTGCTCATCTTGCTTGGTACCCAAGGTGGCCACAACCAAGGCCTGTGTCTCACCGCGGGTGAACAAGGCGCTGCCGTGTGCTCGTGGCAACACACCGGTGCGAATTTCGATAGGACGAACAGTGCGTGTGTCACGACCGTCAATGCGTGGCTCACCCGACAAGATTTGCTGACGTACTATTCGTGACTCTAAATCGAATAAGACGTTTTCGATGGCAACGTTATCAGGCTTATCCAGACCGCTCGCAGCCGCTTGCTCGGCCAAAGTGGCTTTTACGTTGGCATAAACATCACGCAAACATGTCGTGCGCTCTTGCTTTTGGCGAATTTGGTAGGCGGCAACCAATCCTTCTTGCGCCGCCGCTGTCACAGTTGCAATCAATGCCTCATTCTTTGGCTCTGGCTGCCAATCCCACTCAGGCTTACCGGCTTGGCGAACCAATTCATTAATGGCGTTGATAGCGACCTGCATGCTGTCGTGGCCAAAAACCACACCACCGAGCATGATTTCTTCGGACAATTCTTTGGCTTCGGACTCAACCATCAAAACGGCAGAATTGGTTCCTGCCACAACCAGATCCATTTTTGACTGGCTCATTTGAGTACCTGTCGGGTTCAAGATGTATTGACCATCAACATAACCCACGCGAGCAGCACCAATCGGGCCATTAAATGGGATGCCTGAAATGGCCAATGCAGCAGAAGCACCAATCATGGCGGCAATGTCAGGGTCGATTTCAGGATTAACTGACAGCACTTGAACAATAACCTGGACTTCGTTGTAGAAGCCTTCTGGAAACAAAGGACGCAACGGCCGATCGATCAGGCGACATGTCAGCGTTTCTTTTTCTGACAAACGTCCTTCACGCTTGAAGAACCCACCGGGAATACGACCAGCCGCGTAGGTTTTTTCGACGTAGTCAACCGTCAATGGAAAGAAGTCTTGCCCGGCACGGGCGATTTTGGCGCCAACAACTGTTGCCAGCACCATGGTGTCTTCAATTGATACAACAACAGCGCCCGAAGCTTGGCGAGCAATTTCTCCAGTCTCGAGCGTTACTGTGTGTTCGCCATATTGAAAAGATTGAGTCACTTTATTGAACATTGCAATGAGTTCCTTACAAAACAAAAAGACCGTAAAGCAGGCAACTCAATGTTGCCCGTTTTACGGTCAGATCATGGGTGATCGTCCTGCGTAAAAATCACTTACGCAGACCAAGTTTTTCGATAAGCGCGCGGTATGAGTCAGGGTTACGTCCCTTTAGGTAGTCAAGCAACTTACGGCGGCGACTAACCATACGTAGCAATCCACGACGCGAGTGGTGGTCTTTCTTGTGCTCTTTAAAGTGGCCTGTCAACTCGTTGATACGAGCTGTTAACAAAGCCACTTGGACTTCGGGCGAACCCGTGTCACCTTGAGCGCGTTGGAAATTGGATACAATTTCAGACTTCTTAATATCAGCAACAGACATGGTAATCCTCTAATAACAAGCGCATAAACCGAGGTGTTCATGCGTGACGGTTAAAAAGATGGGGAACACTCCCCTTTAAGCACTTTCAAAGCTAAGCTTGTATAGAAACTTCACTCTGAACATAAAAACAATAAATATGAGATGTGCTTTTGCAAAGCTAAGCAGAACTGGCCAAGATTATTACTACTATACTTTGTAAAGCTAATACTTAGAATACTGATTATACCGTACTTTACAGTGAAGTTTGGGCCACGCCGACTCGTTAGACAACAGTTAAACAAAGGAATTTTCATGAAATACCCATTAAAAGCATCCATTAAAATCCTAAGTGTGGCTGGGTTCATCACACTTGCCGGCTGCAGCTCGATGAGCACAATCGCGCCAGGCACCTCTCTAAAATCGGTGATCAGTCAGTACGGTCAACCTTCGGTTAACTGTCAAAACCCCGACGGTAGCAGACGCGTCGTCTGGACTCAGGAACCCGCAGGAGAAGAGGCTTGGGCTGCGAACGTAGACGCAAGCGGTGGCGTATCAGAATTTAGCCAAGTCCTGGTTGCTGAGCAGTTCGACGTGCTTAACCAAGGATCATGGGATACCGAGCGTCTGAATTGTCACTTTGGCCCTCCCTCAAATATAAAGACCTATCCAAATCAACCAAACCAAGTTGTTTGGCAATATCAATATATGGGTGGCGGGGACGACGGATTCATGATGCTGTATGTCAACATAAATAAAGCCTCAAACCGTGTTGCGGGATATTCGACTGGCCCCAACCCGGAGCTTAATCCGCTGTTAACGGGTCCTTAAATATGTCAACTTACAGCCTAATTTCACTGTTTGCGCTGGCTGCCCTCTCAACGGGTTGCGCACAAATCGCCACGGTCAAACCTGGGACGTCATTAGCCACCGTAGAAAAACAATTCGGCATGCCTTCTACCCTCTGCTCAGCGGCCGATGGAACCAAAAGAGCCGTCTGGTCACAGCAACCTTTAGGCGAGTTTGCGTTTGCCACAACCATCGGCGTTGACTACCGCGTCAGTGAGTTTGAACAGGTATTGACCGACAAGTCTTTCAATCAGCTGGGAAGTGGGGTTTGGACACCAGAGCGGGTGCGGTGCACCTTTGGGCCACCAGAGAACATCAGCTCTGTTGGCCTGCCCGGTCTTGTAAGAACCGTCTGGTCCTACCGTTATCGCCAAAATGGTGTCTGGTATTCGCTGATGTACGTCTTTTTTGACAAAGACACTAACACAGTCAACCAATATTTTGCTGGGCCCGACCCAATGTTTGAATACGGCGATTTTAAGTTCGATTGACTAGGACTATCAATCCTCCGATGATTTGAATGATAACTGCTTGGCGCGCTTAATACGCCAGGCCCAAACAAACCACCCTGAAAGGCCGTAAATCACAAAAAGAGAAAACAAAACCAGCGGTGGATTACTTGATACAAACACAAAGGTCGCCACTAACGCCAAGATTGCCCAAAACGGCACACTGCGGCCCAGCGTGAAATTCTTACCGCTATAAAACGGTGCGTTGGTCACCATCGCCATACCAGCGTATAAAGTCAGGCCAAACATCACCCAAGCCAAAATCGCAGGATCGATTATCAGCCGGGCGTCTTGCACCAGCCAAACAAACCCCGCTACTAACGCTGCCGCCGCTGGGCTAGGTAGCCCTTGAAAAAACCGTTTATCCGCTGAACCAATATTGGTGTTGAAGCGCGCCAAACGCAGCGCAGCGCCCGCCACGTAGACGAAAGCCGCCAACCACCCCCAGCGACCCAGGTCATTCATTGCGAACTCGTAAGCCACAAGTGCTGGCGCCACGCCAAATGAAATCATGTCGGAGAGAGAGTCGTATTGCTCGCCGAATGCTGACTGTGTGTTGGTTAAACGGGCAACGCGGCCGTCCATGCCATCGAGCACAAGTGCCGCAAAGATCGCAATGGCAGCGAGTTCGAAATTGCCATTCATGGCTTGGACAACGGCAAAAAAACCCGCAAATAAAGCCGCTGTTGTAAACGCGTTTGGCAGCAAATAAATGGCGCGCCGGCGCCCTTCCCGATCTTGCTGCTCAGCGGTGGGCTCCGACTGCTTTTCTGGTTGATCAGACATGTTCATCAGGTAATTCAGCCAGCACAGTCGTTGTCGCACTCACCCGATCGCCAATCGATACCCTTGGACGGGCCCCAATTGGCAGGTAAACGTCAACGCGGGAACCAAAGCGGATAAAACCGTAACGTTCACCACGCCCGAGCGTTTGGCCGACTTTGGCGTAGCAAAGGATTCGTTTGGCCACCAGGCCAGCCACTTGAACAGCTGTCACCGTATGACCCTGAGTGGTTTCAATAATCATCGCGTTTCTCTCGTTTTCAAGAGACGCTTTATCCAGCGCGGCATTGAAAAACTTGCCAGGAAAATACGTCACTTTTTTAACTGCACCATCAACGGGCGAACGATTACTGTGTACGTTAAAGACGTTCATAAAAACACTGATCTTTAAGGCCCGTCGCTCTGCATAAGGGTCATCGACTTCGGCAACCACAACAATTCTGCCATCAGCAGGGCTCAGCACAGCGTTGGCAGCGGTCGATCCTTGTCTTGGGGGATCCCTAAAAAACTGCACCACAAAAATAACCACGATCCAAAGTGGCATAGACCAAGCCATAGACCAAAAGCTGACCAATAGTGCAATCAGCAATGAACCGGCGATAAAAGGCCAACCCTCTCGGGCAATGATGGGATGGGGGTAAGCAGGTGTGTTCATATCAACCGAAGGTTAACCCAAAAAAAGCGCCCTGACTGTGATCGGTTTCAGATCTGATCAGGGCGCGGTACTTTGGCAATCGCTGTCCCTTGTCTAGCATCGGAACACAAATTGCGCCAGCTTAGTTCTTACTCTTGTCTACCAATTTATTGGCGGCGATCCAAGGCATCATGGCACGCAACTGGCTACCCACTTTCTCGATTTGCGAATCTGCGTCGATGCGCCGACGTGAAATGAGTGACGGACCACCGGCCTTGCTTTCAAGAATGAAGTTCTTGGCGTACTCACCTGTTTGGATGTCTTTCAACGTCTGGCGCATGGCTTTGCGAGTCTCATCGGTCACAATACGGGGGCCGGTGACATACTCACCGTACTCGGCGTTGTTAGAGATCGAATAGTTCATGTTGGCAATACCGCCTTCGTAGATCAGGTCCACAATGAGCTTTAATTCATGCAAACACTCAAAGTAGGCCATTTCTGGGGCATAACCGGCTTCAACCAATGTTTCGAATCCAGCTTTAATCAATTCAACGGTACCGCCGCACAACACGGCCTGCTCGCCAAACAGATCTGTTTCTGTCTCTTCACGGAAGTTCGTCTCGATGATGCCGGCACGGCCGCTTCCAATCGCGCAAGCATATGACAACGCGACATCACGGGCAGCGCCCGACGTGTCTTGATGAACGGCGACCAACGCGGGCACACCGCCGCCTTGCGAGTAGGTGCCGCGAACCGTGTGGCCCGGTGCCTTGGGCGCAATCATGATGACGTCGATATCGGTGCGAGGAATGACTTGGCCGTAGTGCACGTTAAAGCCGTGGGCAAATGCCAATGCTGCACCAGGCTTAATGTTGGCGTGAACTTCGTCAGTGTAGACTTGGCCGATATTTTCATCGGGCAATAACATCATGACCAAATCCGCTTGCTTGACTGCATCAGCGACTTCAGCCACTTTTAAACCAGCGTTTGTTGCTTTTGACCACGACGCACCGTTTTTGCGTAAACCAACCACCACATTGATACCCGACTCATGCAAGTTCAGGGCGTGTGCGTGGCCTTGTGAACCGTAACCGATAATGGCTACCGTTTTGCCTTTGATAAGCGACAGGTCGCAATCTTTGTCGTAAAAAACCTTCATTGAAAACTCCAAATAATTGTTTTGTATAGTTAGTCGTGTTGTTTTAATTAAAACTCAAAGACGCAAAACACGCTCGCCTCGCCCGATACCACAAGCACCCGTGCGCACGGTTTCTAAAATCGCTGTTGGATCAAGTGCATCAATAAAAGCTTGGATTTTCTCATGGTCGCCAGTCAATTCAACCGTGTAGGTTTTGTCGGTAACATCAACAATATGCCCACGAAAAATATCGGCCATGCGCTTGATTTCTTCGCGCTCTTTGCCAACAGCCCTAACTTTTATCAGCATTAGCTCGCGTTCAATGTGCGGACCATCAGTCAAATCAACCATCTTGACCACATCGATGAGGCGATTGAGATGTTTGGTAACTTGCTCAATCACCGCATCCGAACCGGCTGTCGTCACCGTCAAGCGCGATAACGTGGCATCTTCAGTGGGCGCCACTGTCAATGTTTCAATGTTGTAGCCGCGCGCCGAAAACAAACCGACCACCCGCGAAAGTGCGCCAGGTTCGTTTTCCATGAGAACTGAAATAATGTGTTTCATGTCAGCCCTTTATAGATCTTCAGAACCGAGCAACATTTCGGTCAACCCTTTACCGGCCTTCACCATTGGCCAGACATTTTCTGACTGATCCGTGATGAAATCCATAAAGACCAGTCGATCTTTCATCGCAAAAGCTTCCCTCAGGGCACCGTCAACATCACCGGGCTTGTCAATACGCATGCCAACGTGACCATAGGCTTCGACCAATGCCACAAAGTCGGGCAAAGCGTCCATGTAGGACTCTGAATAACGTGAGCCATAGTCAATTTGCTGCCATTGCCGAACCATGCCTAAAAAGCGATTGTTCAAGCAAATCACTTTAGGGCTCAAACGGTACTGTTTGCACGTTGACAACTCTTGGATGTTCATCTGAATCGATCCCTCACCCGTGATGCAAGCAACAGTGGCATCAGGGTTCGCCATCTGCACACCCATGGCATAAGGCAAACCAACACCCATGGTTCCCAAGCCGCCCGAATTTATCCAGCGTCTTGGCTTATCAAACCCGTAGTACTGGGCAGCCCACATTTGGTGCTGGCCCACATCCGAAGTGATAAAAGCATCGCCTTGGGTTACTTCCCACACTTTTTGGACCACCGACTGCGGCTTGATGAACTCGTCTGATAACGCGAACTTCAAGCAGTCAATGCTACGCCACTGCTCGACTTGTTCCCACCATTTGCCAAGTGCGACCTTATTTGGTGGGGTATCAATGGCGGCAGCCTCGTACTGCGCGATCAGTTCATTGAGAACGTCTTTGACGTTACCCACAATCGGCACATCCACTTTTACGCGCTTGGAAATCGACGAAGGATCAATGTCCAAATGAATAATCTTGCGGGGTGCTTGCGCGAAGTGTTTGGGGTTTCCAATCACACGGTCATCGAACCGAGCACCAACGGCCACTAACACGTCGCAATGCTGCATTGACATGTTGGCTTCATAGGTGCCGTGCATACCTGGCATACCGACAAACTGTGGGTCTGTCGATGGAAATGCGCCCAAACCCATCAGAGTGTTGGTACAAGGCGCACCCAACATTTTGACCAATGTGCGCAACTGCTCTGAAGCGTTCGCCAAAATCACGCCGCCGCCACTGTAAATCATAGGGCGTTCGGCTTGTAGCAACATCTGAACAGCTTTCTTGATTTGTCCTTGATGGCCTTTCACCACAGGTGAGTATGACCGCATCACAACTTCACCTTTGGGAGGACTAAACTTTGTCTTTGCAAAGGTGATGTCTTTGGGGATATCCACCAACACCGGCCCCGGGCGCCCCGTTCGCGCTATGTAAAAAGCGCGGCGGATCGTATCAGCGAGTTCACGAACGTCACGAACCAAGAAGTTATGCTTCACACACGGCCGGGTGATACCCACCGTGTCGCACTCTTGAAAAGCATCCTCACCAATCGCGTGAGTGGGCACTTGCCCGCTGATGATGACCATTGGGACTGAGTCCATGTACGCTGTGGCGATACCGGTAACTGCGTTAGTCACACCAGGGCCACTAGTCACGAGTGCAACGCCGACCTTCTCAGATGACCTAGCATAGGCGTCAGCCGCATGAACCGCCGCCTGTTCGTGGCGTACCAGGATGTGTTGGAATTTGTTTTGGGTAAATATTGCGTCGTAAATATAGAGAACCGCGCCGCCCGGATAACCAAAAACGTGTTCCACGCCTTCTTCAGCCAGACAGTTAACAACGATATCGGCGCCTGTCATTTCCATGATGATATTTCCTTTCGTTACCGGCTTCGCCAAACCAATTGCTCGCCCTTTCTCGGGTTTGCCAAGTCCACATAGAGATCCACCACATGCACAGCGCTTTCAGTCTCACGGAGACTGGCCACCTGAACACATCGCAACCCCTGCATAGCCTTATTGATTCGCTAGGCACGCACCCACTGGTGCACTGGATTGAAACGGATGAGTTAATGGTCCGCTTGTGGCGGCATTAACAGCATTTATTATTAGCCGAAACTGGCATTGGCTTGTCGCCCGACCAGAAACTGCTCTTGAGTATCGAGAGTTAACCGTTGACAAACAAGACAGATAATGTAGCTTTTTCTGCAGTGCAGCGCAAATGATATAGAGTAGCAACTATGCTTGGAGCCCGCCTAAACCGACTACAGCGCTTTGTTTACAGCCACCACTTTGTGGGTGGGTTGCGCCGGGGCTCAGGTATCGTAGTGGCATTTGCGCTGGTCACGCTTGCGCTAGATAACCCCACCGCGGGCCTGATTGCCACCCTTGGGGCGCTTTGCGTGGCATTAATTGACCAACCCGGCCCCGTTTCGGTTCGTATTCGAGAAATGCTTGGTGGATTGGTGCTTGGCGCCGGCGCCGTCGGCATCACCGGTTTGGCCTCACAGAACCCGATTCTCTTGCTGATTGTGGTGGTGGCTCAGAGTTTTTTCTTTTCGTTTTTTTCTGTTTACGGCAAAAGAGGTGGTGTCATCGGTTTGGCTTGCCTGGTGCTAACCGTTGTTACCATGCACACCTCCCTAACACCCGTTGAGGCTGGTCTGCACACGTTAACCTCAGTCAGCGGAGCGGTGATTTATATTTTGGTGAGCCTACTTAGCAGCCGTCCTTTACAGGTGCGCGAAGAGGAGCAGGCTCTATCAGTGGCGCTTTTTTCCACCGCTGATTATTTCGCTGGGCGTGCCGATATGTACGAGCCTCGAGCCGATATTGACGAGGGCTACCGACGCTTGATCGACCGCCAGTCAAAAATGACTGAGCAGCACCAAGCCGCCCGCGATATGATCCTGCGCAGCATCAGCCCCGCCGCACTAGAACGATCACCCCGGCGAACAGTCGTCTGGAACGTCTTTATCGACATGGTCAACATGCTCGACATGTTAGTGAGCACCCACACCGACTACACCCTACTACATCGCACCTTGGACGATGCCGACATAATGATTTTCAGCCGCGATGCGCTGGACAAAATGGCACTCGAGTTAGAGCGCATTGCGTTGGCAGTTACCCGCGAGAAAGCGCTATCTCGACGCAATAGCGTCAAGGCGGAACTTCGAGCCATTGAGTTTGAGCTAGAGCAAATGAAGCGCAATGGCTTTGCTGACAGCGAGCCTGAAACATACACCATTTGCGTCCAAATTCTCAGACGCCTGAGAAATGTCAATCGACTAATTGAACGGATGTTGGATCAAACACTCTTTCCCGCGCACAACGAGCCACTGAACCCGGCTCAATTAGACGCCTCTTTGATCGACTTTCTTTCACGCCAGTCTTTTCACCCGCGCTTGCTATCGAGCAACTTTCGGCTGGACTCGCCCCCGTGCCGCTTTGCCTTGCGCGTGGCATTGGCGACGGCCATTGGGCTTGGATTGGGTTTACTGCTGCCCGATGTGGCTGAACATGGGTATTGGATAGTGCTGACAATTATCATCATCATGAAGCCTGCGTTCTCTTTGACCAAACAGCGTAACAACGCGCGATTGACGGGCACTTTAATTGGTTGCGGATTGGCCTATTTGCTGTTTTCACTGACAACTGACACCCACTGGCTCTTGGCCGCCCTATTTTTCAGTCTTGTAACTGGCTTTTCATTTTTACTGGTCAACTACCTCATTGCCTCTGTTTGCAACACATTGGCTATCCTGCTGACACTGAACTTTATATTTCCCAGCACATTTGCCCTAATTAACGAAAGGGCAATTGATACCGTGATTGGCTCTTTGGTTGCCTTCGCATGCAGTTATTTCCTGCCATGGTGGGAAGCACGTTCGCTGCCGAGCTTGTCGCAAGCAGCAGTGCGTGCCAATCAGACTTTTTTACAAACCGCGGTGGAGTTGCTTGAGAAGCAAAACCAAGACCAAGGCCAAACACAAACACAAACAGCCACTATTCGCCCCAACGCCTGGCCGTTGGCCAGACGCAACACATTGGTCGCCTTTAGTAATTTTGCCGAAGCTTTTTACCGGATGATGGGTGAACCACATTCGCGACAGCGCCATGTGGCCGAATACAATCATCTGTTGATACAAAATCACGTTTTAGCCGCTGAAATCCTGACCATCGTGCCGCAACTACGTGCCCAGCCTGAACAAGCTGCTCAAGCCCTCGCTTTTATGCAAGCCCTCGACCAAGCCCTTGCCAATCGGGACTTAAACGCAGCTGGTTTGCCCGCTCCGACCTTCGACAAAGATAGCACCCCAGCTGACTGGCTCTACCCCTTGAAACAAATGCAGCGCGCTGTGCAAGGCATCATTCGTGAATCCACCGCGATTCAAACAGCGACCCAGACAGCACAAGCAGCAAAAAACTGAGATCGTATCAATGTCTAAAAAAGCAGTGGCCTACCTTGTCTGCTTTTGTCATAAACCGTGCTTGTTGATGCTACCCAATACGCTTATGCTTTGAGCAGCACGCCGCCTACTGTTTGGAGAGTAAATTGAAGATTGCAGATATAAAAGCCAACGCTTATTCAATGCCATTTGTGAGCCCCTCTTACCCAAAGGGGCCGTATCATTTTGTCGATCGTGAGTTTCTAATTATTTCTTATCGTACCGATGCAAAGTTACTGCGCCAAATGGTGCCCGAGCCCCTCACCATTGACGATCCTATCGTCAGTTTCGAGTTCATTCGGATGCCAGACTCATCAGGTTTTGGCAGCTACACCGAGTCGGGCCAAGTCATTTCGATCATTGACGCACAAGGCCGCCACGGTGGCTACAGCCACATGATGTACCTTGACGATGAGTCACCCATTGCCGGGGGACGTGAGCTGTGGGGCTTCCCTAAAAAATACGCGACGCCCAAGCTTGAAGTTGCCACAGACACGCTGATTGGCACGCTTGACTACGGACCGCTTCGAGTCGCTACTGGCACCATGGGCTATAAATACGAGACTTTGGACAGGGCTCTTGAGCAGAAAAAGATGGCGGAAACACCAAACTATCTGCTCAAAATCATCCCCCACGTCGACGGCACTGCACGCGTTTGTGAGTTGAACCGCTATTACTCACAGAACGTGACAGTCAAAGGGGCATGGACGGGTCCGGCAAAGCTCGAGTTATTCCAGCACGCATTGGCACCCGTCGCCGACCTACCCGTGCTTGAAATCGTCGGCGCTAAGCATCTGCTATGTGACCTTACTTTGGGATTCGGCGAGGTGGCGTTCGACTACCTGAAGGCGTAACAGCTTTCTTAACGGCCTGTTTGCGAACAGTTGTTTGACGCACGGGAGCTTTTCGGGCTCCCGTTGCTTTTTTCACCGCCGGTTTTTTGTCTAGAGCGGGCGCGCCAGCAAACTGATTCGACGAGCTACGCTCGTGCGTGTGAATATCAAAAGTCACAAAATTCTCACCTTCGGCGGGCATTTCTAAGCATGATGCGTGAGCGATGGTTTCGTCCATGTCATCCATACCCGATTGCCAATGCAGGTGCATCGACTCCGCACTGAATTGAAAATCCTTGTAATGACCCTCAGCCCGCTTGTTTTTATAAATCAAATGAATAACGTTGTAGCGGGCGCCCTGCATGTGCCGAGCCATTTGGTCAAACCACGGGTCTTTTGCTTTGACCGAAGTGGGAATGCGTTCAAGCGTCTCATAAAACACTTTGCGCAGGTGTTGCATCATGCGGACCGCATTAGTCACCGTTCGTGTGCGGCTTGAGTACTGAATGTCTTTTTGACGTTCGGTCACGGTCATGATGTCGGTGGGCAACTCACCCTGCGAACTCCACACATCCACCTGGAACACCAGGGTGTCGCGCCGATGTGGGTCGCCAAGCACATACTCTAAAGGGGTGTTCGAAACGCAACCACCATCCCAGTAAAATTCGCCATCAATTTCCGTGGCGGCAAAACCTGGTGGCAACGATCCAGAAGCCACAAAGTGTTTGGGTGTTAGTGTTTGGGTCTTGGTATCAAAATAAACAAAATTGCCTGTTGCGACATTGGTCGCGCCCAATGAAACACGAGTTTCACCACTATTGATTCGATCAAAGTCAGCAAACTTCTCAAGCGTTGCGATCAGTGGTGTTGTGTCGTAAAAGCTGATTTGGTCGGGAGTACCACGACCTGGTGCCATGAATCTTGGTTTAAAAAACCCTTCTTGTCCGTGCATGAGCGCTGACATGGCCGCCATTGAGCGAAACATATTTTGACCCATGTCGGCCACCACGCTACCCATGGGCACGCCCGGCGAGCCAAGCAAGTCCTGTTGTTCGTGCGTTTGAGCCGGCATCCATGGCTGGGCAAACACCGCTGGACTACAAATCGTGTCCCAGAAGTCATGCAAGCGCTGAACCCGATCCTTGGGTGCGTTACCCGCAATAATCGCGCAATTAAGGGCGCCAATGGAAATCCCGGCCACCCAGTCAGGATGAATGCCAGCGTTGGCCAAACCCTCGTAGACCCCAGCCTGATAGGAACCCAGCGCTCCCCCGCCTTGCAGCACTAATGCTATTTGATGGTAATCCGGTAATTCAAGCACAGTATTTTTCATGCGGGATACTCCCATTATTCGGGACGGCGAAACACAAACTTATCGGGGTTCGATACCTCAGGCGCAAAACAGTATCCTTCACTGTTGAACATCGATAGTTTTTCAGGGTTATCAATACGATGCTCAACAACAAAGCGCGCCATTAAACCTCGAGCTCGTTTGGCATAGAAACTAATGATCTTCCAGGCGTCACTTTTTTGATCTTGAAACACACAGTCGATCACCCTTGCTTTTAACACCTTCCGGTCAACGGACTTGAAGTATTCTTCGGACGCCAAATTAACGATCACGGGGTTTTTGTCCTTACCCAACCGCTCGTTTAAGTAAAGCGCGATCTTGCCCTTCCAAAAGTCATAGAGGTTTTTACCCGCTGGATTGGGCAGTTTGGTGCCCATCTCCAGCCGATAGGGTTGCATCAGATCGAGCGGGCGCAACACGCCGTACAACCCACTCAGGATCGCCACATGATCCTGCGCCCACTGCAAATCTTTTTCTGACAGCGTCGGTGCCTGCAGGCCCTCGTAAACATCACCGTTAAATGCAAGCGCCGCAGGACGAGCGTTGATTTGCGTAAACTTTTCAGACCAACCCGAATAGCGGTCCACATTTAGTTGCGCCAGCGCCGGGCTCAATGACATCAAGCCAGCCACTTCCGTCGCACTTTTCTTTTTAAGCACATCAATCAACACGCGCGCCTCAGGCACAAACAGCGGGTCTGTATGCAGACCCGTTGGCAGCGGCGAGTCGTAATCCAATTTTTTGGCAGGAGAAAGAAGGAAAAGCATAGAAGCACCTCAAAAAATCGCATCAATTGATAAAGATAACAAACCTTTCAATCTGGGTCAGCCTAGACCCACCAAAAGACGCGTCCTCATTTCCTGAAGACGGCATGGTTAATGCTAAGATAACGACCTCGAGCGGAGAGGTGGCAGAGTGGTCGAATGTACCTGACTCGAAATCAGGCGTACGGTTTTCCCGTACCGTGGGTTCGAATCCCACCCTCTCCGCCAGTACTGCAATGCCATTGATTTTAAAGTGAAAACTGACTAATTATGAACCTTCATTTGGAACCTAGATTGGAACCTTAGAGTGTCTGAAGGTTCATAGACCCCCATGCCCTCCATGTTCCCTTAAAAAAC
>CAWUWI010000039.1:0-13844 GCA_963926245.1 uncultured Burkholderiaceae bacterium
TGCTTGAAGCGCCAACTCTCATTGCCAGTTTCAACAATGTGACAGCGATGCGTCAGGCGGTCTAGAAGTGCTGTGGTCATCTTGGCGTCCCCAAACACATTGGCCCATTCAGAGAAGTTCAGGTTGGTTGTGATCACCACACTGGTTCTTTCATAAAGCTTGGACAGCAAGTGAAACAGCAGTGCGCCTCCAGACTGGGTAAAGGGCAAGTACCCCATCTCGTCCAGAACAACCAGGTCCACGTACATCAAGCGGTGAGCCAGTTGGCCATGTTTGCTTTGAGCCTTCTCAAGCTCCAGTGCATTCACAAGCTCCACCGTTGAGAAGAAGCGAACTCGCTTGCCCTTGGCCCTTACCGCTTGAATGCCAAGGCTTGTTGCAAGGTGCTTTTTGCCAGTGCCGGGGCCGCCCACAAACACCACGTTTTGCGCCGTGTCTATGAACTGCAAGTCATGCAACTGCTTCACAAGTGCTTCGTCCACGTGCGCTTGCACAAACTCAAAGCCCACCAGGTCTCGGTGCGCGGGGAACCTGGCAGCTTTCATTTGATAGGCCATAGAGCGAACTTCCCGCTGCGCCGTCTCAGACTTAATGAGCTGGTGCAGCACCACCTCGTGATCTAGCGTCTTCATTCTGGCTGTGCCCAGAATCTCTGGCCAAGCACTGGCCATCCCATGCAAGCTCAAAGACTTGAGTCCATCAATGACATCGCTCATGATCCAACCTCCTGCTCGTTTCTGAGCGCGTCGTAGCGCTCAAGGTTAGCTTGTGCCGGTGTATTCAGATGCAGCGGTGTTTCAATTTGAAGCCGCTCGAGGGTTGGCTCCTTCAGTCTGCCCAACACATTCAGAATGTGCTCAGCGCTCACGCGCCCAGCTTGCAGTGCCAACTCGGTTGCCACCAACACCGCCTCAAGTCCGTGTAAGTTCACAGCCCCCAACACCTGCGCCATCACGCGGTCACCACCGGTGTGTTTGAGCAGTTGACGCTGCAGCTCTTGCAAGGGAGCGGGCATCTCTTTGAATGGCGCCCCGTTGCGCAGTGCTCCGGGCTTGCGCTGAATCAGCTCAATATAGTGCTGCCAATCGCAACCTTTGTGCTCGACGCCATGGCCAGTATCGGCTTAAGCTCAAGCGACATTTCGCGCAATGACATCACGAGCTTGGGCGCGGGGTTTAGAAACAAGTCCGTCTCGGGCAACGATGCTTTGATCAGTTTGGGTCTGAGCCATGCGTTTGAAGCTAATAATGTCCACATCACACCCTATGCTCGAGTGACCTGGCAGATGGTCACGCAGTCTGGTATTGATGAAGGCAATGTTGCCTCAGCGCTATCTGTCGATCGCTTTACTAGCACCGGTCTGCGTGGTGTAATTGGCATGGCAGCCGGATCCAAAGTCCGCGATCCGATGAAGGCAACGTTCACATACAGCTCCTATGTGGGTGTGGGTATTGATTCATCTACGCTCCTAAACCCAACAGTGACGGCAAAGCTTGCCGGCATCAACACGGTCATCACGACACCGACCGCCGGCAAAACCTTTGTGCAAGCCGGTTTATACGGCACGGCCAAGGTTTCTGAGAATATGTTTGCACACGCTGGCATTCCAGGTGAAGCTCGCAGTGGTCAGCGCTTGGGCGCCATCAACCTGGGACTAAAGGTGCAGTTTTGATATCCGCCTTGACGAACTGTTGTTGTTTTTCTGACCAAGCTTGTTGGCGAGGGGTTAAAGATAGAATCGTATCGTTTGCTTAAGCTATTTTCTTCTATATTGGTCGACACAAAGGCTTTGCCCTTTAACAATTTTGATTTCTAGAACGGCGTAGGATCACCACCTACGCCCGTTCATGGGCTGAACTGGCTGGCGACGAGATACTTAGCGATAATTTTGGTGACTTCTCGGTGGCATTGACGAGAGCGGGAAAGTTGCCGCTTCGAGACAGGACGAAAGTGGTTATCGCCCACCATCGTGAGCCTCGTTAGTGTTTGGTCTATTCAGCGTTTTTGACAAGCACCGTAAATACGCGCTCAAGAGCAGACTCGACTGACCGAACGTATCAAGTATGCTTGAGCAAGAACTCACTTCACACTGAATCAAACTCTAAGGAGTACGCATGGGGACGATCAATTACCTGACTCGGATTGAGTTCGATGATGGGGCATTAAGCCGCTTAGGCGCTGTGTTGGAGGATGTCGGGATTCAGCGTCCGCTGATCGTGACGGATCGGGGTTTATTCGGTGGGCCACTCTTCGGTGAGCTCCAGACGGCTCTGCAAAACGTTGACCATGCGGTGTTTGCAGACACACCGCAAAACCCGACAGAGGCGGCTGTTGATCTGGCTGCGGGGATTTTTAAAGACAGTGGCTGTGATGGCGTGATTGCGTTTGGCGGTGGGTCTTCGATGGACTTGGCCAAAGGCGTGGCTTTACGAGCCACACACAGCGAGCCCTTGGATTTTTATGCTGCGATTAATGGTGGGGTTGCCAAGATTTCTTCGGCGGTGGCACCGGTGATTGCCATCCCCACCACGGCAGGCACCGGCAGCGAAGTCGGTCGGGCGGCATTGATCACGCTAAAAACCGGTTCCAAGCTCGGTTTGATTTCGCCGCACCTGATTCCCAAAGTGGCAATCTGCGATCCATTGTTAACGCTCGGCCTACCGGCTTCGTTGACAGCCGCCACGGGTATGGATGCTTTTACACATTGCTTAGAGACCTACATCTCACCTTTGGTGAACCCACCGGCTGAGGCAATTGCCATTGATGGCTTGGAACGCATCAATCGCTGGATTCAAATCGCCGTGACAGACGGCTCAAACAAAGAGGCCCGCTGGCACATGATGATGGGCGCTTTGCAAGGCGGCCTAACGTTTCAGAAAGGGCTGGGTGCCGTGCATGCCATGTCTCACCCTTTGGGTGCGTTGCAAGATGTCACCCTGCACCACGGCACCTTGAACGCACTGTTGCTGCCGATCGTCTATGAAACCAATCAAGATGCCATCCCTCAATGGAAACAAACCAAAATCCGATCTGCGCTGGGTATTACCCCCGATGCCTCGGTCGCTGAATACATCCGGCAACTGAACGCGTCACTAAACCTACCCACCAGCCTTGGTGCCCTGGGTGTGACAGCTGAACACCTACCAGCGCTTGTGCAAGGGGCGGTCAAAGACCACTCCAATGGCACCAACCCCAAACCGCTGCGTGAAGCCGACTACGTAAGACTCTTTAATCAAATGCTGTGAATCAATAATGGCGGATTCAAATCTCAAAGCCGAATCAATGGCGCCTCTGGAAAGCCTGGAATGTATTTTCTGCGAGGCGCTAATTAGTGATCGCACCCGAATCGTCCAAGAAAACGAACTGGCCTATGCAACGCGTGACGCATACCCCGTCACACCTTTGCATACCCTCATCATCCCAAAACGCCATGTGATCGATTACTTCGGATTAACGACTGATGAAGTGGCTGCCATCCATGAATTGATCTTGGCGCAAAAGACCATCATTGATAAGCTTGATTCAACCGTACAGGCTTACAACATTGGGGCCAACTGCGGCGAGATCGCTGGGCAATCGGTTTGGCATTGCCACATCCACATGATCCCCCGCCGCGCAGGTGACGCCCCGTACCCCAAAGGGGGTGTGCGCCATGTGATTCCTTGGAGAGGGCGCGCGTGATTCGTTACGCTTAATTGGTCTCGATTAATTGGTCTCGATTAATTATTCAGCAAAAATCATTAAAGCCAAAGACAAAGAACAAAGCCGAGCGGCATGCGCCGCTCGGCTTTGTGACATCAGAAACTACGGTTTAGTAACGAAAGCGCAAGGAACCACGACCATAAAACCATCAACCCAAAACCTTGGTTTCGTGAACAGTCCTTTTACTTTCTCGCTTTAAGCATTAAGCCGCTTTTCGTTGGTCAATCGCAAGCGTGTCTTGCGCTGCACCGATCTGAATCTTGCGAGGCTTTTTCTCTTCTGGAATGACGTTCTGTAGGCGAACAATCAGAAGGCCGTCTTGCATGTCAGCCGATTTGATCAAGACGGTTTCAGCCAACGTGAACTGGTGCGTGAAGTCACGCGTGGCGATGCCGCGGTGAAGGTAATCACCTTGTCGTTGGGCTTCTACTTTACCGGTAATGGTAAGTTTGCCACCCTCAAAAGTAATGTCTAGCTCTTCACGTTTGAAGCCAGCCACAGCCAATTCGATTGCATAGTCGTGTTCGCTTTCTTTGATGATGTTGTAGGGAGGGTAGCTCGGGGTTTTGTTTTCTGCGACGGTGTTTTCGAGGTCAGAAAAAGCATTCAATAGCCGCTCAAAACCAACTGAGCTCAACAGAATGTTGCGTCCATATGGGTAAGTCATGATTTATCTCCTACGAGAGCAAGTTAAACAATTGGATCCAGCCTCATTGAGCACTGATCCTGAACTATAGATGGGGTTCTGTTACTCGGTTTCAAGGGGTAAAAGATTAAACCGGCTTTATCGCGCTGGGGGGGAAAGTGCGACGAGGTCGCTGCGAGATCGCCGGGCAAACTTGGCACTGCCTCATCCCCATGACCACAGCCACGCAGGCGTGAGTGATTAACCCACGTTGGCGGGCCTTGAAAACCGCCACGAAACGAATTTTCTAGATCATCGCCTTTTGGCGCCAAACGGCCTTAGATTTAGTTAAAGTGTTAGGGTTTGTTGTTGTTTGTTTTTTTAAAAACACATTAACGAGTCTATTTTTTGTTTACCCATCTGAAAAAGAGAGGTTGTCCCATGAAGTCAAAACTCTTAATGACCGCAGTGGCTTCACTGTTTTGTGTGAATGCTTTTGCAGAAACGTTGTCAGTGGTCGGCAGTTGGTCGAGTCTGCCGCTTTACAACAAATATGAAAAGCCCTACTGGACTGAGGTGCTTCCCAAAGCTTCGAATGGTGACATTCAGGTCACGATGACCACGCATAACCAGATGGGTACGTCGGTTGGCGATGTGTTTCGTCTTCTGGGTGATGGCGTCTACGACGTTGCCATGACCGTTGGTGATTACGCTGTTGCTGACGCACCCGCTTTGGAGGGCTTGGACGTGCCTCTCGTGGCATTAACAGCCGATCAAGCCCGGGCAATGGTCGTTGCCGCTAGACCCATGGTCGATGAGATATTCCGAGACCGATTCAACAGTCACGTTCTTGCCATTGCACCATACCCGCCACAAGTTGTGTTTTGTAACGCGGTGGTCAACAACTTAGATGACCTGAAAGGCAAAAAAATCAGGGGCTCCGGCCGAATGACAGCTAAGTTCTTGGAGGCGCTCGGTGCCGAAGGCGTGAATGTGGCGTTTTCTGAAGTGCCTGGTGCCTTGCAAAAAGGGGTGGTTGATTGCGCCGTGACTGGTGCAGGATCGGGTTATTCAGCAGGCTGGTGGGAGGTATCCACTCACTTGCTCGCCATTCCGCTTGGCGGCTGGGACCCCGTGGTTACCGCCATTAATCTGGACAAGTGGAAGAGCTTGACAGAAGCACAACGTAACCTCATCACGCAGACGATTAAAAAGGACTTTGAAGACCCCGCTTGGGCCTCTGCTCAGTCTGCCCTGAAAGACGACATCGCCTGTTTGACAGGCAATGGCGCTTGCCCTGCCGGTGACGCGAGAAACATGACCTTGGTCGAAGTGTCCGATGCCGACTTTAATCGTGCCAGAACCGTTCTGATTGAACAGGTTCTACCCGACTGGTCGGCACGTGCTGGTGGCAACTGGGGCCAGCGCTGGAATGATAGCGTCGGTAAAGTTGTCGGCGTCAGCATCAAGTAACTGGTTGACTTTGACATGAACCCTATTGACGGCACCCTTGGCGTATGCCGAGCCATTAACCGTCTGACGCTTATTGGCTTGGGTGTGTTGATTTGGGGCGGGGTGATGATCGTATTAATCGACATCACCCTGCGTCTGTTTGGCTTCTCTTTAGGGGGCACAGATGAAATCAGTGGCTACATCATGGCCATCTCGGCGGCATGGGGGATGGGCTATACCCTCACGGCGTTAGGCCATATTCGCATTGAAGCCTTGCGCGACCTGTGTGGAACAAATTTTAAATTGTTATATGACGTGCTTGCCATAGCGGCTGTCGCGGTGGTGGTCACCCTCATCGCCTTCAAGGGCTGGCCAGTCGTAGAAACATCTATACGCAATCAGTCGCGCGCCAACACGCCGCTTGAAACACTGCTATGGACAGTCCAATTGCCGTGGTTCATCGGTTGGATATGGTTCGCTGTCGTGGCTTGGATCCAGTTTTTGGCTTCCTTGATCTTGATTGCGCAGGGCAAAGCCGAGCGCGCCATGCAACTCATCGGCATG
Source organism: uncultured Burkholderiaceae bacterium (assembly GCA_963926245.1). GTDB lineage: Bacteria > Pseudomonadota > Gammaproteobacteria > Burkholderiales > Burkholderiaceae_B > Algicoccus. The sequence goes on from CAWUWI010000039.1 coordinate 6,344, forward strand.
CCAAATGAAGGGCAAATTAAGCCATGATGACATACCTATCTGTGGGCTTACTGGGTCTGCTGGCCTTGACCATCCCCGTTGGTATTGTTTTGTTTTTATTGGGCTTTGGCATTGACTTGTTTTACAGCGCCTTTCCACTGATGAAGGCGTTGGGACGGATGGTCTGGTCGACGTCAAACTCATCATCTTTGATTGCCATTCCGTTTTTTGTGCTGCTTGGCGAGATTTTGGTGCGATCGGGCATTGCCCGTTCCACATACAGTGCTTTGGATCGCTGGGTGTCATGGTTGCCTGGCGGCTTGGTGCACGCGAACATCGCAACCGCAACGCTATTTTCTGCCACGTCGGGCTCTTCCGTGGCAACCGCCGCGAGCGTAAGCACGGTGGCCATGCCGCAGGCCAAGGCCTTGGGCTACGATCCCCGTTTGTTTTCTGGGGCGATTGCGGCGGGCGGCACTTTAGGGATCATGATCCCACCCTCCATCAACTTAATTGTGTATGGGTTTTTGACGCAAAGCTCAATTCCCCAATTGTTCTTAGCAGGCTTGGTGCCCGGTTTGTTGTTGGCCTTGGGTTTTATGCTGATCACGGCCTTAGTGTGTGTCGTCAAACCCAGCTTGGGCGGGCAGCGACGTCACTTCAGCGGGTTAGAACGGTTGCGTTCTCTTAAAGACCTACTGCCAATCTTGCTCTTATTTGCAGTGATTATTGGCACGATCTACTACGGGATTGCCACACCCACTGAAGCAGCCGCTGTAGGTGTGGGCGGTGCGGTTTTAATTGCCGTTTCGTTTGGCCAGTTCAACTGGGCTGTCATCACCGAAAGCGTAACTGGAACGGTAAAAGTCACGTCAATGATCATGCTAATCGTCATTGGCGCATCCTTTTTAAACTTCACACTGGCATCGGCTGGCTTGGGTGGCCAGTTAGAGGCCTTCTTGAGTGGTCTGGGTTTAACGCCCTTGTCGACCTTGCTGGTGATTGTCCTCATGTACGTCATCTTGGGCATGTTTATCGAGACACTTTCGCTGATGGTTGTGACCATCCCCATCGTGGTGCCTTTGGTGGCTCAGTTGGGCTTTGATGTCGTTTGGTTCGGCATTCTGATGATTGTGTTGGTCGAGATGGCGCTGATTACCCCGCCGGTTGGTTTAAATCTATACGTGGTTCAAAGCGCCCGAGGCGAAGGCCGCATTGGGCAAGTGATGGTAGGGGCAGTACCTTATGTCATCGTGATGTTTGTGATGGTGGGATTGTTGATTGCATTCCCACAGCTGGCCCTTTGGTTGCCGACCACTTTGAAGTAATAACACCAAAATCGGATCGCTTAATCCAGATACTTAACCCAATTTTTTTGAGTCAATCTATGAGATTCACTGTTGCCAACAAAACGATCGATCTACCGGTCAATGCCTTAACCGTTGCTGGCTGGACTGGCCGCAACCGTGATGCGGTCCAACACCACATCGATGAGCTCAAAGCCATCGGTGTGCCGCCACCGTCAACGTGCCCACTTTTTTATCGCGTGAGCCCTGAATTGGCCACGCTCGGTGCAGAGCAGTCTTTTTTGGGGGAACAATCCTCTGGTGAAGTCGAGCCGCTGTTGGTTTTTGATGGGCAAACCTTTTATCTCGGCACGGGTTCTGATCACACCGACAGGGGATGGGAAACCGTCTCGGTTGCCGCCGCCAAGCAACTGTGCCCCAAACCGTTGGCCAGCACGTTGTGGCCACTTGAGGAAGTGAAAGATCACCTGGATCAATTGCAACTGCGCTCATGGGTACGCCAAGAAACTGGGCAAGAGTGGCAGGTGTATCAAGATGGCACGTTGGCGCAAGTCCTGCCACTCATGGCCTTGTGGCAAGCATCAACCATGGGCGAGCAACATCAGCCCGGCAGCTTATCGGTGATGCTGTGTGGCACCGTGCCCACCAAGATTGAAATCAAACCGTACCGCCATTTCAGGTTTGAGCTGAACGATCCCGTTTTAAACAGACAGATCAGTCACGAGTATCAAAGCCACTACCTACCCGTCACGGCTTAATGCCTGACTGAATAGCACCAAAAAATTACCTTAAAACGTCGCGAGTTCGGCGTTTCTTCGGTCTGTCACCAACATATGACCGGGGGCGTGGGTGATACAAAACGCAGGGCGACTGGCCATCAATACCGATTGCGGCGTCACACCGCACGCCCAATACACGGGTATTTCGCCATCCTTAACTAGCACAGGATCACCATAATCGGGCTTTGACAGATCAGCAATCCCGATTTGGGCGGGGTCCCCAATGTGAACGGGCGCACCGTGAACCGAGGGAAAACGAGAGGTCACTTGGATGGCGCGGATGGCATCGGCGGGCTTGAATGGGCGCATCGTGACAACAAGCTGACCATGAAATGGGCCCGCGGCCACCGTCGGCACATTGGTGCGGTACATCGAAACATTGCAGCCTTGACTGATGTGACGCAATTCCAGTCCTTGCTCAATCAAAGCCTCTTCAAACGAAAAAGAGCAACCCAGAGCAAACGACACCAAATCATCACGCCAATGGGCACTGATGTCTGTCGTCTCTGAGGTCATGTCACCGTTGTGCCAAACGCGGTAACGAGGCACATCAGTCGCAATATCTAAGTTCAAACCCAAGCCAGGAATGTTGCGCTCGCCCGGTGAACTCACGCCAAGAATCGGACAGGGTTTGGGGTTACGTTGGCAAAAAAGCAAAAAATCCATGGCTTTGTCAGCCGGCAAAATCACCAAATTCGCCTGCACAAAACCATACGCAAGCCCAGCCGTGGGCTGATCAAACTCACCACTGCGAGCACTCAGTCGGATTTTTTCAGATTCGAGCATTTGCATTTCCTGATCAGTGTCTACAAAACGTTATCTTGCTTTCCAGTGCCCTAGGTACCAAAAACAGCACTACAAATCACAGTGCTACAAATCACAGTGCTACAAACAACAATACTACAAACGACCTAACCCAACACTCCAATTATAACGACGCGACCTTATTTTCTGCGCCTCACGCAGCAAACCCCGTCGGTGAAACAGCCGTTTTATTGATAGGGTTACCCAGAGGGTTAAAGAGCAATGCGTGAATGCACAGCTCATCTTTTTCTGTCATATTGGATCTGCAATTCACTACGACAGAAGAAAATGATGTTTGACCGAACACTGAAGCAATCATTCGTTGAGCTCAGCACGATGTTCCCAGTGGTAATGGTGACAGGCCCGCGCCAAGTGGTTAAAACGACGCTACTAATCGATTGTGCCAAAGAAGAATTGACCCCAAGACGCCATGTCACGCTTGATGACTACAACGCACGTGATTTGGCGCTCAACGACCCCGCCCTTTTCTTGCAGCAATACCCAGCGCCCGTCATCATCGATGAAATCCAGTACGCCCCGGGACTTCTTTCCGCCATAAAACTCGACGTAGATCGGTACAAAAAACTCGGCATGTATTGGTTAACCGCCTCACAAAAGTTCACCCTGATGAAAGGGGTGACTGAAAGCTTGGCCGGGCGTGTGGCATTACTCGATATGTTAGGGCTTTCACAATCTGAGCTCACGGGTCGTGCACAAACCAGTCTTCCTTTTGTGCCACGTGCCGCGGCTGCAAGCACAAAACCGATAGACGACGTTTACGACCGGATTTGGCTCGGCGCCTTTCCTCGCCTCAATCAACTCGGACCTAAATCCCGAGACACTTTTTATCGGTCGTACGTGCAAACCCACATCGAGCGCGATGTCCAAGATGTTCTGCAAGTGACTGATCACATCTCATTCAACCGATTTCTCACCATTGTCGCCGCCAACACAGGTCAACTGCTAAACCAAGCGGGTCTGGCTCGCGATGTCGGCGTTGATAACAAGGCCATCAAAAGTTGGCTTTCTATTCTTGAAACCTCGGGCTTGATTTACTTACTACAGCCGTTTTTCAGTAACTTGAACAAACGGATTGTCAAAACGCCAAAGCTCTATTTTTTAGACACGGGCTTGGCCGCTTATCTGACCCGCTGTCCTGATTCGTCATCACTACAGGCAGGCATGATGTCTGGCGCCATTCTTGAGACATGGGTCGTGACAGAGATCATCAAATCCTATTGGCACAATGCCAAAGAGGCGCCTCTTTTTTACTATCGGGATTCCGATATGCGCGAGGTCGATTTGCTGATCGAATCGGGTGACACCCTCTTCCCGGTTGAGATCAAGCGCACCGCCACACCGACTCGCCAGGCTTGCCGGCAATTCTCCATCATCGAAACGCTAGGCAAAAAACAAGGCCACGGGGCGGTGATTTGCCTAGTAGACGAACCATTGCGGCTATCAGAGGCTGTTACAGCCATTTCAATTTCCAATTTATAGCCACTGCTCCGAGAGCGCAACATTAAACCCTCAAACGTGCGTGCCACGACTTTGCTTATATGACGCAAGTTTTTGTAATCGGGATGCTTACCAGAACACTTACCGTTTCACTCATACACGAACGTTTTCACTGATTGCATGGCCAAAAATGTCTGGGTTGTTTTGCTCGACGGCTGCAAATTCCACCCCAAATACGCGCTAAAAATAGCGCGTATTCGGCGCGGTCCGAAAAGAATAAAACGAATCGCTCGATTCAATGCCAGCGTATAAACCCACGATTGAACGGCACATCCCGTCGATTGCACAAGCCGTCATGACGTTGATAACAAAGAGGCTAGACTAGGACTGGCAAACTAGGGGCAGTGAACGCCAATAGCCCCCAACAGTTTTGAACACTGCTTGCGCCCAGCGTCTGTCTGTATGCCTCAGGCACGCTGTTAGAAGCCTTCGTTGCCTTCAAAAATGTAGGGGTTAAGGAATATCCGTTCCCAGAACAGGTTGCGGTCCACGTCTGAGAGACTGGCGTCATCGCAGGTGGCTTTCCATTGCTTGCGGACGGTTGCCAGCATGTGCTGGACGATGCCAGCAGCGGTTTTCTTGTCGAGAAGGAAGTTGGGCGCCGCCTCTAAGCAGGTCGCGAGCGTGCTGCGTCGATTGCTTCCGATAATCAGCATGGCCTGGCTGGCTTCATTACCTGTTCTGCTTTGCGGGCAAATATCATAAGCGGGTGTCAGGTGGAGCATCTTGCCGTCCCAGAAGGCGGCATGGTTGCGGGCATGATCGTCAGTATTGCCGCACAGGATGTTCAATACCAAGCGTCCGAACAATTCGCGCAGCGTATCCTTTGGTTGACTGAAACGATGCCGAATGACTTCAGCCAGATGATCATAGCTGGCATAGCGAGCCATCATTTCATCGAGCCCGAATATCGTCAGCGCCGAGACCATCGCCTTGCGCTGCCAGCCGTCATTCGTGTGCAGCCGGTCGAACCGTTCGACCAGCAGCACGTCCCTACCGGCGGCATGGGCCAAGCGCACCGGCGCAACGTTGAGCCCTGCCTTGGCGGCAAGACTCATGGCGATGAATTCCGCCTTCACCACATTGTAGGTGTCTGACGAAGAGGAGAACTTGGCGATAAACTTTTTATCGCCATCCTCAACCATGGCCTTTGGCCGTGCGCCGCCCAGTGAGCTCCCATGAAACAGAGCCTGATCCAGCTCAGGCGTAAGGGCAATACCTTTTTCAACCCTCTCGGCGGCTGTTAGCAATTCTTCCAGACTAGCTGCCTTAGTCGAACGGGGAACGTATGTTGCGGGGGACAGCTGGAAATCGAGCGCACCGATACGATCAGAACCTGATTCAAGCAGAAAAGTCAGCTCGTCAATCGCACCGATATCGGCATCCTTTCCCTTGATGCCAAAGGCTCTGTTCAGGATCACACGCCGGCCCCAGGCGTCTGGTGCGCCATCTCGCAAGCACCCAGCCATATTCAGGCCCGACTCAGGGGCAATGGCACCAGCCCGCAAGGGCAGTTCAGGCAAGTAGAGTGGGATAGCACCTTCAAGCGCTAGGTAGCTGCTGCCGTAGTTAAAAATGAGGTTTTCACCATCACGGACGAGCCGGCCAGCGACAACAGGTTCAGTTGCGCCGGGCAACCATACCCACACATACGCTTCATCATGGCGAGGTTTAGAAGTCATCCTTAACCACCATCATGCTTTTGCGTACCCTCTTTGGCAGCAGGGTCAGCTTGTTTCGTGCCGTTTCAAGGTAACGGGTCAGGGTCGAGGGCTCCGCTTCAAAGAGCGGCACGCCAACAATGGCAGCGAGCTCAAAAGCGGCACCGATTGAGCACCCCGTCTCACCATTTTCGATCCTGTGGACCAGCCCGCGTGATATGCCTGCGCGTTCGGCAGCTTCCGCGACTGTCAGGCCACGCTCAATACGGGCGTCATGGATGAGCAGCCCCAGCAGCTCAGCGGCTTCCAGCCCATAGCGGGAATAAGGTCGTGTGTTTGGCTTTGCCATTGCAATCAATTTTGTTCCATAAACAGGGCGTTAATTACTTTAATGCATTATTTATGGATTAGTCTAGCATTTTTCAAACCAAAACCACAAACAAATGTTCTAAAAATGGGGCTTTAGCCTATTTACCGATCAGTTTATAGATCATTCATTCGGGCCAGGTGGCAGGGTGCCGACGCACTTTATTTCAGTCCAGCGTTCGAGCTGTGTCATGTCGATGAATGGCGCTAGTCATATTTTCAAGAGGGGATATCTGTTTCACTACCTATAATCCAAAGCTTGGGTTGCTCAAATACGCGGGTTAAAAATGCATTGCCAACTTGCAACCGCTGCCGCACATCCAACGGTGTGTAGATTGTTGTGTTGATGCTGCGCCCTAACTGCTCTTCAGTGGCTACCAGTTGATTCAGAAGATTGGCGTAAGACAGCTTGTCACTGATAACAAATAGATCGATATCACTAGCGGCTGTATCCTGTTTTTTGGCAACTGAGCCAAAAATGAAAGCGCAGTCGATGTCATCCTCAAAGGATACAAGAGCCTCGCGTATAGGCTGTGCCAACCCAAAGGTCTTTTGGACAATCTGGACCATCTCCTGAAAAATTGGCGAATGAGGATTCGCCTGAAAATGTCGCTGATTGCCTCGCATTTCTGCTGTCACCAAGCCGCTCTCAGCCAACCGCTTTAACTCCCGTTGCACCGCCCCTGATCCAGCACCAGTTAACTTAATGAGTTCGTTGGCATAATATGAGCGCGCCGGTTGACCAAACAGGCAGGCGAGTACACGCTGCTGAGTTGTGGTGAACAGCGCGCCACCGAGGCTCACGGCATCTGACGGTTTATTGGTAGAAGGTTTGATTGACATACCCATAATGGGCATGAAGGGAAACACCGTATCGCGCTTTTTAGGCTAGATCCCGGGCAAAACCCCAGCACACATCGCTGCAAACATCGCTGCAAACACCACTGACTATCCCAGCCCACAGCAAAGCATGCCTGCGGCTAAACCAAAAAAAATATCAGACAACCGTTGTCTTTAAGCTTTGGTCATCCCGGCGTTCAAATTGGGCTAGTGCGACCCAACCAACAAATCCGCAAGCGTGCGTGCC